>CAKZHN010000457.1 GCA_936924235.1 uncultured Rhodoplanes sp.
TTGCGGTCTCCGAAAAGGTGGGTGCGAAGGGCGCGGCCTATGTCGAATGCCCGGTCAGCGGCTCGGTGATCCCGGCGCGCACCGGCAAGCTCCTGGGCCTGATGGGCGCCGAGCCTGCGGATGCGGCGCGGGCGCGGCCGATCCTCGACCATGTCTGCCGCCGCGTGCTGCACTCGGGTCCGGTCGGCAACGGCGCGGCGATGAAGCTCGCCGTCAACCTGCCGCTGATGGTCTATTGGCAGGCGCTCGGCGAGCAGCTTGCGCTGTGCAAGGACCTCAAGATCGATCCGGCGGCGCTGCTCGATTTTCTGTCCGAGACCTCCGGCGCCGCGACTGTGCTCAAGCAGCGCATGCCCGGCATCATCGCGCGGCTGAAGAACGAAAAGTCCGACATCAGGACCTTCAACCTCGACGGCGGCATCAAAGACGTCAAAGCCATGCTGGCTGAGGGTCAAAAACGAGGCGTCGATCTGCCGCTGCTGACGCAGACGCTCGCCTGCTACGAGGAAGCACGGCGCACCATGCCGGGCAATGACGAGGTCTCCAACGTCGCGGCCTACTGGCCGAACCGTCCGAAATCATAATGCAGTGTTGAGGGAGGACATTTCATGAAGTTCTATTCGTTCTGGCGATCGCTTGCGAGCTACCGCGTTCGTATCGCGATGAATCTCAAGGGGCTCACGCCCGACGAGATCATCGACGTCAACCTGATGAAAGGCCAGCAGCGCGACGAGGCCTTTCGCAAGGTCAATCCGATGATGGCGCTGCCGGCGCTGGTCGACGGCGAGGGACCTGCGATGTTCGAGTCGCTCGCCATCATCGAATATCTCGACGAGACCTATCCCAATCCGCCGCTGCTGCCCAAGGATCCGAAGGGCCGGGCGCGGGCGAGGGGACTGGCGCAGATCATCGCCTGCGATTCCCATCCGCTGATCGTGCCGCGGGTGCGCGAGCATCTGGCGCACGAATTCAAGGCCGATGAAGCAACGATCGCAAAGTGGGCGCAGCATTGGCACAGCGCGGCGCTGAAGGCGCTCGAGGTCTATCTCGCCGACAAGGCGACCGGCAAGCACGCCCACGGCGATCAGATCACCATTGCGGACATCTGCATCGCGAGCCAGGGCGCGGGCGCGAACTTCTTCAAGGTCGATCTCGCGCCGTTCCCGAACTTCAGGCGCGTGCTGGACGCCTGCACGGCGAACGATGCGTTTGCGCGCGCGCATCCGTTGAAGCAGCCCGGAGCGCCGGCGTCGGTGTAGCGGCTTGTGTCCCGGGCGCAGCGCAGCGCGCAGCGGTGCGCTGCAGACCCGGGACCGTTCCAGACACCACCTTCGCTAAGGTCCCGGGTCTGCGGTGCATCACTTCGCGCTGCCGCGCTTCGTGCTGCACCGCGCCCGGGACACGTGTTTCACGATCTTGCGCTTCGCCGCGCTTTCGCCGGATAGACCGCCGGCGGGATGGTCTTGGCCCAGACCTCCTGGATGCGCGCGATCTCGGCCTCGAACATTTCGAGGAACAGCTGCGCCGGCGTCGACAGCGTGCGCCGCGCCGGCGAGATCACCACGAACTCGGCGATCAGCGGCGGATCGTAGATCGGGCTGATGGTCCGCTCCGGCCGCGGATGCGAGATGTCGCCGATGCAGATGAGGCCGGACAGGATCGCGACCCAATCCGACTGCAGCACGAACTGCAGCGTGCTGATCATTGCGTCCATCTCGATGACGTCGGCGACTTCGACGCCATGGGTCTGGAAATAGACCTCGATGTTGCGGCGGCGGACGTTGGCGCGGCCGGGCAGGATGATCTTGAGCGGCCCGCAGTCCTTGAGACGGACCTGCTGAAGGTGGGGCAGGCCGAGCCTGGCGTTCGACACCAGCATCTCGCGATCGCGCACGATCAGCCGCGACTTCAGGCCGACGCGGCTTTCGGAGGCCGGCACCACGGCGAAATCGAGCTCGCCCGCATGTACCATGTCGGTGAGCCAGCCGCTGTAGCCCTCGACGATGTGCAGCCGCACGTCGGGATGGCGCGATTTGAAATCGGCCAGCGCGGGGGCGAGCGCCGCGCGGGTCAGCGTCGGGATCAGGCCGATGCGAAGGTCGCCGCTCACCCGCGCGGCAAAACCACGCACCTCCTCGGCCGCATTGGCGAGCTGCCCGACCGCCTCGATGCAGCGCCGGTAGTAGCGCTGGCCGGCGGGCGTTGGCGTCACGCCCGCGGCCGAGCGCTCGAACAGCTTCACGCCGAGCGTGCGTTCAGCCGCGGCCACATGCTGGGAAATGCCGGACTGCGTGGCGTTTTCCCGCGCCGCTGCCCGGGTGAACGAGCCCTCCTCGCAGACCGCGATGATGGCCCTGATCTGGCGAAGTGCGATTTCAGCCATTAGAAATCCTGATGCCTAATGGCAGGATATATTAATTCGGATTAAGCCGCTAGCGACGCTAGATTGATGTCGAAGGACAAAGCGACCGGGAGGACTTGATGAAGCTTGGCTTCTTCACCATGCCGATCCATCCGTTGAACAAGGATTGGCGGACCTCGCTGCGCGAGGACCGGGAAGCCTTCATCCTGGCCGACCAGCTCGGCTTCTCGGAGGCCTATGTCGGCGAGCACTCGACCGACCGCGCCGAGAACATCACCTCTTGCATGGTGTTCATCGCGAGCCTCATCCACGACACCAAGACCATGAAGCTCGGCACCGGCACCATCAACATGCCGAACCAGCATCCGGCCGCGGTCGCGGCCAACATCGCGATGCTCGACCACATGCTCGACGGCCGCTTCATCTTCGGCATCAGCCCGGGCGGGCTGCTCTCCGACTCCGAGGCGTTCGGCGTGCTCGACGCCGATCGCGGCGCGATGTTCCTCGAAGCCATCAACGCCGTGCTGGCGATCTGGAAGGGCGAGCCGCCCTACAACATCGAAGGCAAGTACTGGAACATCAAGATCGAGCGGCAGTTCATGCCGGAGATCGGCCAGGGTTTCCTGCCGAAGCCGCTGCAGAAGCCGCATCCGCCGATCGTCGTTACCGCCGTCGCGCCGTTCTCCAAGGGCGTCACTGAGGCCGCGGCGCGCGGCTGGGAGCCGATCTCGGCGAACTTCCTGATGCCCGAATGGGTGAAGAGCCATTGGCCGCGCTATGTCGAGGGCTGCCAGCGCGCCGGCCGGCCGGCCGATCCGGCGAACTGGCGCGTGGCGAAGAGCATCTTCGTCGCGGACGACGACAAGACCGCCGCAGCCTATGTGAACGATGCGGGGAGCCCGTACCGCTACTACTACAGCCAGCTCTACACCAAGCTGAAGCGCGGCCGGCTCGAGCTGTTCAAGAAGCGGCGCGACCAGCCGGACAGCGAGGTCACGCTCGACGGCATCTGCAAGGAACTGGTCATCCACGGCTCGCCCGACAAGGTGGCCGACGAGATCCTCAAGTTCCGCGAGACGGTCGGCGACTTCGGCACGCTGCTCTATGCCGGCAAGGACTGGCGCGACGTGACGCTGGCGAAGCGCTCGATGACCTTGCTCGCCGAGAAGGTGATGCCTAAGGTCAACGCCGCCATCAAGCCGGCGGCCAAGGTGTCATAGGCCGGCCTCCGCCGGCCAACCATTGCGAGTCGTTTATTGTGAGTAAGCCGCGGGTATTCGTCACCCAGCCGATCGCGGAGAGCGCGCTGGCGCGGCTGCGCATCGCTGCCGACGTCGAGGTCAATGGCGATTCCAGCAAGGTGCTGCCGAAGGCGAGCCTGATCGAGGCGGTGATGCGCTGCGACATTCTGGTCTCGCTCCTGCACGACACCGTCGACCGAGACGTGCTGACCGCCAATCCGAAGCTCAAGGCGGTGTCGTCGATGAACATCACGCAGGATCGTATCGATCTTGCGGCCGCGACCGAACTCGGCATTCCGGTCACCAACATTCCGGCGATCGTCACCAACTCCACGGCCGACATCGGCTTCGGCCTGCTGCTCGCGGTTGCGCGCAACATCGCGCTCGGCGACAAGCTGTTCCGGCAGGGCATCTATCCGGGCTCGCAGTCGAACCATCTGGCGGGCGCGGCCGTCACCGGCAAGACGCTGGGCCTGGTCGGCTTCGGCCGCATCGGCCAGGCCATGGCGCGGCGCGGCCGCGGCTTCGAGATGAACATCATCTATGCCGATCCGCGCAGGCTTCCGCCCGACGAGGAGGCGAAGTTCGAGGCCGGCTACCGGAGCTTCGACGATTTGCTGCGCGAAGCGGATTTCGTCTCGCTGCATCCGCAGCTGTCGCCCGAAACACGACACCTGATGAGCGACCGGCAGTTCGCGCTGATGAAGCCTACGGCCTTCGTGATCAACACGTCGCGCGGGCCTGTGATCGACGAGGCCGCCCTGGTGCGGGCGCTGCAGGAGAAGAAGATCGCGGGCGCGGGTCTCGATGTGTTCGAGCACGAGCCTCAGGTGTCGCTCGAGCTCGTGAAGATGCCGAACGTGGTGCTGACCCCACACCTCGGCAGCGCGGTGCTGGAGCTGCGTGAGGGCATGGCCCATGTGGTGGTCGACAACACCATCGCGCTGATCGAAGGCACGCCGCCGATGAGCTGCTTCAATCCGCAGGTGCTGAAGAAGTTGTTTTAGCGCGTTGCCTTGCTCCGTGAGCCACAACGGCGGTGTCATCGCCGGGCTTGACCCGGCGATCCATGAGCGGGGGCAGCTACGCCGGTCTTGCGTAAGACTTCCGTCGTTGAAGCAGGGTCATGGGCCCCCGCGTCATAGGCGAGCGAAGCGACGCCGTCCTTCGGACGGCTAAGCGCGGGGGTGACAGTGTGCCTGCTGCCTGGGTGTGCTTCCAAACAAAGTGGAAAAAGCGCCAGCACCTGCGGCGGCGAGTTACCGCGGCTCGCCGGGCCAGCCGGCGGACGGATAACCGGGCAGCCATTTGCTGCGGATTTTGGCGAGCGTGCCTTCCATCTCGATCTGGTCGAGCCAGATGTTGATGTAGTTCAGCAGCGTCTGGTCCTCGCGGCGAACGAGGATCGCGACATAGACCGGGTCGAACACGTTCTGCAGGTTCATCACGACCACGCGCGGGTCTTTGGCGGCGAGATAGACCGCCGAGGTGGAATCAGCGACCTGGGCGTCGGCCTTGCCGTCGATCAGATCGGCAAAGGCCAGCTCGTTGCTGGCATATCCGGTGGGCGTCGCGTTCTTGAACCGCACCTTGGCGAAGCGCTCGTTCAGGCCCCCCATGTTGTGCGCGATCTTGAGGCCAGCTTTGTCGAGGTCCTCCAGCGAATGATACTTGTCCTTGTCGGCGGCGCGAATGAGCAGGAGCTTGCCGTAGCGCATATAGGGCCGCGAGAAGGTCGCGACGCGAGCGCGGTCGAGCGTGCGGCCCATGCCGGACATCGCGATGTCGAACTTGTCGGCGAGCAGATCCGGCAGCATCGTGCCGAAGGTCATCTTGACGTATTCGACCTTCACGCCGCCGAGCGCCTGCGACAGCGTCGCGAGCGCGTCCATGTCGAAGCCTTCGAGCTGGCCGGTCGCGGCGTTGCGCATGCTGAACACCGGCGTGTCCATGGTGGTGCCGACCCGCAGCACCTTGCCGGCGAGGATGCGCTCGATGCGGTCCTGCGCCGTGGCGGGCAGGGCGGATGCGACGAACACGAAGGCAAGAAGCAGAAGCCGAATTGTCATGGACGCCCCCCGGTGGTGTGATGGCTGCAGCTACTCCGCGGTCCAGCCGCCGTCGAGCACCAGCGCCGAGCCGGTCATCAGCGATGACGCGTCGGAGGCCAGGAACACGATGGCGCCGTTGAGCTCCTCGAGCTGGCCCAGCCGGCCGAGCTTGATCTTGGACAGCACCTCGTCGCGGAACGCCTTGTTCTCGAAGAACGGCTTCGTCATAGGCGTCTCGAGAAACGTCGGGCCGAGACTGTTGACCCGGATGTTGTGCGGCGCCAATTCAACCGCCATGGCCTTGGTGAAGCCTTCCATGGCGTGCTTGGACGCGCAATAGACGGTGCGGCGCGCCGCGCCGACATGGCCCATCTGCGACGAGATGTTGATGATCGAGCCGGGTTGCTTGGTCTCGATCAGGCGCAGCGCGATCGTCTGCGCCATGAAGAACGCGGCGCGGACGTTGAGCGAGAAGATCGCGTCGAAGTCCTCGACCTTGACGTCCGACAGATAGGCTGGCCGGTTCATGCCGGCGTTGTTGACCAGCACGTGATAGGGCGGGGCCTCAGCGAGCGCCTTGCGGGCGGCCTCGATGTTGGTGACGTCGAGCACCAGCGCGTCGGCCTTCTCGCCGCGCGCGCGGATCGCTGCCGCCGCGTCCTCGATCTCGGCCTTGGTGCGCGCCGCCAGCGTCACATGGGCGCCCGCGGCGGCGAGCGCCGAGGCTGCGGCAAGTCCGATGCCGCGGCCGCCGCCGGTGACCAGCGCGCGCTTGCCGTCAAGGCGGAACGACGGCGTCTTGGCGAGATCGATGGACGGCATGGGAGTCCTTTATCCGAGCAGCCGCAGAGCGGAATAGAACACCACGCCGATCGCCGCGATGGCCAGCGTGCCGAAGGTCAGGATCATGGCGGTGCGGCGCTGGCGGATGTCCTCGTCGATCCGGCTGACGCAATAGGCGTGCAGGCAGCGCCCGGTAATGAACGCGATGCAAAGCAGGTGGACGAGCCACTTCGCGGCGCCGTCAAGCTCCAGGAAGGTCAGCAGGATGACCGTGAGCGGGACGTATTCGGCGAAGTTGCCCTGCACGCGGATACGGCGCTCGAGCACCTCCTGGCCGCCTGAGCCCAGCCTCACGCGAAACTGCCGGCGGGCGACGATCACGCGCGCCGACAGGCCGATGAAGATCAGACCGAGCACCGCGGCGTAGAACGGCACGATAGTCGGGATCATCGATCGCCCCCAGTTCGCTCAAGCCTCCCCGCCGGCGATCACTCCGCGGCCTGCGCGTAGGGCACGTTGCGGCCGCCGTAGCGGCGCACGCGGACATTGGCCTGCTCGGCATGGGCCGAGAAGCCTTCGAGGATGCAGAGCCGCGAGCAGTACTCGCCGATCATCGCACTCGCCTGGTCGGTCATCACCTTCTGATAGGTGCAGGTCTTGAGGAACTTGCCGACCCAGAGCCCGCCGGTGTAGCGCGCCGCCTTCTTGGTCGGCAGCGTGTGGTTGGTGCCGATCACCTTGTCGCCATAGGCGACGTTGGTGCGGGGGCCGAGAAACAGCGAGCCGTAATTCTTCATGTTGTTGAGGAAGTAGTCCGGATCGCGCGTCATCACCTGGACGTGCTCGGAGGCGATGCGGTCGGCCTCCTGCACCATCTCGTCCTCGCTGTCGCAGACGATCACCTCGCCGAAATCGGCCCAGGCCTTGCCCGCGGCGTCGGCGGTCGGAAGGATTTTCAGGAGCCGCTCGATCTCACCCATGGTGTCGCGGGCGAGCTTCTCCGAGTTGGTCAGCAGCACGGCCGGCGAGGTCGGGCCGTGCTCGGCCTGGCCCAGCAGATCCGTGGCGCACATCTCGCCGTCGACCGAGTCGTCGGCGATCACCAGAGTCTCGGTCGGGCCCGCGAGCAGGTCGATGCCGACGCGGCCGAACAGCTGGCGCTTGGCTTCGGCCACATAGGCGTTGCCCGGGCCGACGATCATGTCGACCGGCGCGATGGTCTCGGTGCCGAGCGCCATGGCGGCCACGGCCTGCACGCCGCCCAGCACATAGATCTCGTCGGCGCCGCCGAAATGCATCGCGGCGACGATCGCCGGGTGCGGCCCGCCCTTGAACGGCGGTGCGCAGGCGATGATGCGCTTCACGCCGGCGACGCGTGCGGTGACGATCGACATGTGCGCGGAGGCCACCATCGGATAGCGCCCGCCCGGCACGTAGCAGCCGATCGCGTTCACCGGGATGTGGCGGTGGCCGAGGATGACGCCGGGCTGCGTCTCGACCTCCAGGTCCTTCATGGTGTCCTTCTGCTTCTGCGCGAAGTTTCTCACCTGGGCCTGGGCGAACTTGATGTCGTCGAGGTCGCGCTTGGACACCTGCGAAATGGCCTTCTCGATCTCGGCCGGCGTCAGGCGGAAGTCCTTCGGCTCCCAGTTGTCGAACTTCTTCGACAGCTCGCGGATCGCGGCATCCTTCTTGTCCTCGACCTGAGCCAGGATACCCTCGACCGTGCTGCGCACCTGGGCATCGGCGGCCTTGATCGCGCTTGCGTCCATTCCGCGCTTGAGAAAGCGAGCCATAGTTTCCTCCACTGATGCGCCGCCGCGTCTTGCCCGGGCTGTCTCACCGGGAGCGGCAATTTGAACCGCGTCACGCGGCTCCGGGTCAAGCCCGGCGAGGCCGGTCTGAAATGACAAGCCCGGGCAGAGCCCGGGCTGTCTCGTTCGATGGGCGTGGTCGCGCCGGTGGCGCGCGATCAGCCGTCGTCGCGCTCACGCCGGCCGCGGCCGCCACCGCCGCCAGGAACGACGCAATTGCGGATGAAATCGCGGCGCGCATCGCCCGCGATCTTCCGCTCGACCGCTTCCTTGGTGCAGGCGAGACGCTGCTCCTCGCGGCAGATGGTGATTTCGTCGCGCACCGCAGGACCGCGCAGGCCTTTCTGCCGCGCGCGGGCGCGGCAATCGACCGGCGGGGTGTTCGCTTGCGGGATGGCGGCCGCTCCCATGGGCCGGCCGGGGGCACCCGGCGGTGGGGCGCCTGGCGGCGGGCCGTCCGGCGGCGGAGCTCCCGGTGCGGTGGCCGGTGGTGGCGCGGGGGGCGGTGCAGTGTCGGGCGGCGGCGACTGCTGGGCGTATGCCGCAACGGCAAAGCCCATAACAGCAATGGCGGTGATCAACGTTCGCTTCATCCTGAACTCCTGGCGAGATGAATCTGGCGAGGTCTCAAGGTCGCTCGCCCCACTACAGCGGCCAGGAATGAGTTTACTTGATGGCCTGCGGATTAATAGGGGAGCCGGTGCCGCCGGTGATGATCAGCGGCGGGCCGCAGAAGAAAAATTCATAGACGCCGTCCTGATCGCAATCTTCCGCCAGTTCCTTCAGATAGAAAATCTCGCCCATGCAGAGACCCATGGCCGGGATCACCACCCAGTGCCACGGCTGGTTGGCCTCGGTGGTTTCGTTCGGCCGCACCTCGACGCCCCAGGTGTCGGAGCAGATCGCCGCGAGCTGCTTATCCTGGCACCAGTAGCAGTTCTCGAACTTCACGCCCGGCGCATCGCCGCCCGCGTAACCGCCCCATTGCTTCTCGACGAGGCAGCGCTCCATCTGGCCGGTGCGGACGATGACGAAATCGCCCTTGCGGATCTCGACGTTCTGATCCTTTGCGCATTTGTCCAACTCGTCGTTGGAAATGCCTTCGCCGTCCTTCAGCCACGGCACCTTGCGGAAGCGCGCGATGTCGAGCAGCACGCCGCGGCCGACCATCCTGCTCTTGGAATGCTCGATGCCGAGCACCGAGAGACCGCGCGAGTCGATCAGCTTGGCGTCGTGGCCGTTATAGGCCTTGTCCTCATAGAAAACATGACCGAGCGCGTCCCAATGCGTCGCACCCTGCACGCAGAGGTTCAGCGTGTCGTCGGCGTAGCGAAGCTTGTTCCAGTCCTGCTGGCCCGCGACTGCGTCGGTGCCGGTGGCGAGCATCTGATGGATCGGATTGAAGCGGCCGCCGAACAGCCCGTTCTGCGGGCCTTCGCGGTCGAGCGGGATGCCGAGCGCGAAAACCTTGCCGGTCTTGATCAGCTTGGCGGCGTTGGCGATGTCCTCGGGCGTGACGTGATTGAGCGTGCCGATGTGGTCATCCTTGCCCCAGCGGCCCCAGTTGGAGAGCTTCTTGGAGGCTTCCTCGATCGCCTTGCGTCCCACCTTGATATCCATATCCCGCGCTCCTCCAGGCTTTTCGTTGTCCGCCCGGCACTGCGCCAGACAGCAGCGAGATTGTGGCCAACCGGTTGCGTTCCGTCTACGGAGAGATGGATCAGACCTTGCCCAAAGCGCGGAGAATCTTGTCCGGCGTGAACGGCATGTCGGTCAGTTGGGCAGCGCCCAAGGGGCGCAACGCGTCGTTGATCGCGTTCATGACCGAGCCCGGCGCACCGGCGGTGCCGGCTTCGCCCGCGCCCTTGGCGCCCAGTTCGGAGTCGGCGGTCGGCGTCACCACATGGCCCACTTCAATGTCCGGCATCTCGACTGCCATCGGGACGAGATAATCGGCCATGTTGCCGTTCAGGAGTTGTCCTCGCGCGTCGTACTGGCAGTGTTCGAACAGCGCCGCGCCGATGCCCTGCACCAC
The DNA here is from genome assembly GCA_936924235.1 of uncultured Rhodoplanes sp. Lineage (GTDB taxonomy): Bacteria > Pseudomonadota > Alphaproteobacteria > Rhizobiales > Xanthobacteraceae > Z2-YC6860. Next base: position 10,287 of record CAKZHN010000457.1, read on the forward strand.
GCCGCCGCGCACCTGCTCGTCGACCAGCTGCGGATTGATCACGGTGCCGCAGTCTTCGACACACCAATGTTTCAGCAATGTGACAAAGCCCGAGTCGGTGTCGACCTCGAGCCAGCTCGCCTGGATGCCGTTGGTGAACGAGAACGCCCATTGCCGCGGCACGTAGTGCCGGGTCGCGACGAGCTCGGCCTGCACGCCGGCCGGCAGCGTGTCGGGGCGGAAGTAGGCGATGCGGGCGACCTCATCGAGACCGATGCGTTCGGCGCCGCCTGCCTTGTCGACCACCACGCCGTTGTTGATGTCGAGCGTCTCGGGCTTGGCCTGCAGGATCGAGCCCGCCACCGCGAGCACGTTCTGGCGCAGCGCCTTGCCGGCCTGCCAGGCGGCTTCGCCGCCGATACCGGCGGCGCGTGACGCCCAGGTGCCGCCGCCATAGGGCGTATTGTCGGTGTCGCCCATGATGACGCGGACGCGCTCGATGGGCACGCCGAACGACGACGCCACGCACTGCGCGATCACGGCTTCGGCGCCCTGGCCCTGCTCGGAGACGCCGGTGTGGCAGAAGATCGCGCCGGTCGAGTCGAGCCGGACGGTCGCGCCGTCCTGCGCCGAGATGCGCGCGCCGCCGACGCCGTAGAACGCGGCGCTCGGATTGGTCACCTCGACGAAGCTCGCGAATCCGATGCCGCGATAGATGCCCTGCTTGCGGAGCCGCTCCTGCTCGGCGCGCAGGCCTGCGTAGTTCATCATCGCGTCGAGATGGGCGAGCGCCTCGTGGTTCGACAGCGCTTCGAACTTGATGCCTGATGGGCCCTGCGAGGGATGCGCATCATCGGGGATGAGATTGCGCCGCCGGATCTCCAGCGGGTCCATGCCGATCCTGGCTGCGGCGAGCTCCACCAGGCCTTCGGTGACCGCGGTCGCGATCGGATGGCCGACCGCGCGGTACTGGCACATCACGTTCTTGTTCTGGAACACCACGCGCGCGCGCGCTTTATAATTGCCGCAAGTATAGGGGCCGCCGGTGAGGTTCACCACCTGGTTGGCCTCGATGCCCGAGGTGCGCGGATAGACCGAGTAGGGGCCGATGCCGGTGAGGTCGTCGATCTCCCAGGCCGTGATGGCGCCATCGTGCTTCACGCCGATCTTCGCCTTGACGCGGTGGTCGCGGGCGTGAATGTCGGTGACGAAGCTCTCGATGCGGTCGGCGACGAACTTGATCGGACGCCGGAGCAGCTTCGACAAAGCGACCGCCGCCATCTCGTCCGCATAGGTGTGCACCTTGATGCCGAACGAGCCGCCGACGTCCTTGGTGACGACGCGGACCTGATGCTCCTCGAGGCCGAGATGCTTGGCGAACAGGTTCTGCATCATGTGCGGCGCCTGCGTGCCTTGGTATACGGTCATGCGCTGGTCGCCGGGATTCCAGTCGGCCACGATCGAGCGCGGCTCGTTGGTGACGCCGGTGTGGCGGCCGAACACGAAGGTGGTCTCGATCACCTCGTCGGCTTCGGCGAAACCCTTGTCGGGATCGCCCGCGACGTGCACGCGCTCGAACGTGAGGTTGTCGCCGAGCGACGGATGAATGACGGGCGTCGCCGGATCGAGCGCGGTTTCCGGATCGGTGACCGCGGTCAGCTCCTCGTAATCGACCTGGACCAGCTCGCAGCCGTCCTCGGCTTCGGCGCGGGTGCGCGCCACCACGGCGCAGACGGCTTCGCCGGCCCAGCAGGCGCGATCGATCGCGATGGCGTGCTGCGGCGCGGACTTGATGCCCTTGAGATGGGTGAGCACGCCGACCCAGGGCGTGATCACCTTGGAGAGCTCAGCGCCGGTGACGACCGAGATGACGCCCGGCGCTTTCTTCGCGCCGGTCGCGTCAATGCTCCTAATCTTGGCATGCGCATGCGGCGAGCGGACGAACGCCACATGCGCCATGCGCGGCAGCGCGACGTCGCTGACATATTGGGCGCGGCCTTGCGTCAGCCGCGCGATGTTGGGCCGCGGCACCGCGCGGCCTATATAGGAATTCGGTCGGTCGAGCGCAGTCAGCACGGGCGGCGAGTCGTCGACGATCTTCATTTGCCGCCTCCGGCTCGCTGCTGCGCCACCGCCTCGATGGCATCGACGATCGCGTGATAGCCCGTGCAGCGGCAGTAATTTCCTGAAATGTGCTCGCGGATCTTCTCGCGGCTCGGTACGCCGCCTGCCGCGAGCAATTCCTGCGCGGTCAGCAGCATGCCGGGCGTACAGAAGCCGCATTGCAAGGCGTTGCGCTTCTCGAACGCCTGCTGCAGGTCGGCGATCTCGCCAGTGTCCGACACGCCTTCGATGGTCTCGACCTTGGCGCCCTCGCATTGTGCGGCAAGCATCAGGCAGCCGCGCACGATCAGGCCGTTGACCCGCACCGTGCAGGCGCCGCAGACGCCGTGCTCGCAGCCGACATGGCTGCCGGTCAGCACGAGCTGCTCGCGCAGGAAATCGACCAGCGTCTGCCGGGCGTCGACGGTCTCGCGCACCGCCTCGCCGTTGACGGAGAGCGAAATATCGCAGCGCAGTTCGCTCATACGCCGGCTCCCATGAGTTGCTTTGAGACACGCCGCAGCAGCACGCCGGCCAGATGCTTCTTGGTCGCGCCGGTGGCCTGCACGTCGTCGTGCGGATCGAGGTCGCTGGTCAGCGCCTTCACGGCTGCATCCAGATCGCCGCTGGCAAGCGCCGCTTCGGCCTTCTTCGCGCGCACCGGCGTGTTGCCGACGCCGAAATAAGCGAGCCTCACCTCGCCGAGGCTCTTGCCATTCGCCTTCGCGCTCGCCGCGAGCCCGACCATGGCGTAGTCGCCGTGGCGGCGGGCGAATTCGGCGAAGCCCACGCGTGTGTCCTTCGTCACGGCCGGCAGTCGGATTGCGGTGAGCACGTCGTGGGGGCCGAGCGCGGTCTCGAACAGGCCCTTGAAGAAATCGTCGGCCTTGACGTTGCGCTTGCCGTTCGGTCCCGTGATCCGAAGCTCGGCGCCGAGCGCCAGCATGCAGGCCGGCAACTCGGCCGCCGGATCGGCGAACGAGATCGAGCCGCCGAGCGTGCCGCGGTTGCGGATCGCGGCGTGGCCGATATGCGGCATCGCGAGCGCGATCAGCGGCGCGTGCTTGGCGATGTCGGCCGAACGTTCGGCTTCGGCATGCCGCGTGAGCGCGCCGATCTCGATCACGCCGTTCTTGACGACGACGCCGGACAGCCCGTTCACGCCGTTGAGGTCGATCAGAAGCTTCGGCGCCGACAGCCGCATGTTCAGCGTGGCGATCAGGCTCTGGCCGCCGGCCAGGAGCCGCGCCTCGCCGTCCGGACGCGCCAGCAGCTCGATGGCATGCTCCACCGATTTCGCCCTGGCATAGGCAAATGGCGCAGGCTTCACGCGTCGCCTCCCGATCGCATTCTTATCGTTGCATGCGATTGTGAGGCCGTGAACGCCGCAAGGTCAATGCGACGATCGGGTGAGCTAGTCGTCTTCGCGGTTGGTGAAGCGGGCGTTGCCAAGGCCTGTGCCGATGGTCAGCACGCCCCAGCGCTTGACGTCGGTCATGAACGGCGCCTCGCTCAGCCCCTGCACCACGGCATCGTTGTGCATGACGATCGCGGTTTCGTCGTCGCCGATCTTCGGAATCGCCTCGTGGATCTCGCTCGGCAGGTGGAATTTGCTGGATTCCCAGTTGCCCGGCAGGTTCTGCGCGCCGCGCTCGATGGCACCGTCCTTGGTGATGATGCCTGGGCAGCCGATGCCGATGAACGGTGCGAGCTTGATGTCGGCCTTCTTGGCTTTGGCGATCAGGTCTTCCAGCATGCCGACCAGCCGCTCCACGGCCTTCTCACGGCTGATTTTTTCCTCGTCGGCGTGCCGCCAGAGCTCGAATTTCCAGACGCAGGCCTTGGACAACGTGCGTGACTTCTTGAGGTTGAGCTGGACCACGCCGGCGCGGATGTTGGTGCCGCCGATATCGACCGCGAGAATCGCGTCGTGCGCCTTGAACATCCAGTTCGGTGCCAGGTGCCCGCAACCGATCAGGCCGGCTTCGTCAGGATCGTTGCGGATCGGTTCGAGATCGATGTCGATTTTCTCGGATTTGAGGAGCGCTACGGTGCGGCCGATAACCAGTTCGCCCACCCGTGCCGCACGAAACCCGCCGCCGATCGCGATCCGCTCGGTGTCCTGCCAGGCTTTGGTCTTGAGGTAGCGCCGGACCACTTGCGCCAGACTCTTCGAAAAATCCTCGATGGCGCTTTGGATGACGCCGGCCGCTTCCGGCTCGCCTTTGGTCAGGATTTCATCAATTGCTTTTCGGGGAATCTCCTCACTGGGGATGTCTCCGAACGGATCGTCCCCCGATTTCCGCAATGGCTTGCGCCATTCCTCCAGGATTTCGCGAAACGCACCTTTGCTGGCGCGATCGCCAATGAATTCTCCGTCTTCCTTGATCTCGATGTTGTAGCTGTCGACCTCGACCGAAGGCAGTCGCGTCGCGCCGTGCTCGGCGATTGAGGGAAGCGTAGCGGCGTCTGCCATGAGAAACCCCGATGACCAACCCCGACAACGCGGTGGAACCGGAAAAGTTTCATAGGCAAGGCCGCGCGGTAGCCCGCTAGGGCTGGACGCGCTTGACGATATCGATAGCCCGCCGCAGCAACGTCATGGACGCTTCCAGGGTGCGGAAGGCGGCATGGGCCGCGAGCGTCACATTATCGAGCCTGGCGAGCGGATGGTCGGCCTTCAACGGCTCGTTGTGAAACACGTCGAGGCCGGCGTGGCGGATGTGGCCGCTTTTCAGCGCCTCGATCATGGCCGCTTCGTCGACGAGCGCGCCGCGTGCGGTGTTGACCAGGATCATACCGGGCTTCATCCGCGCGATGCGGGCCTTGTCGAGGAAGCCCCGGGTCTCGTCGTTGAGCACGAGATTGAGCGAGACGATGTCCGAGCTCTGCAGCAGCGTGTCGATGTCGACCATCGGCACACCGGCATCGGGTCGCGGCGTCCTGTTCCAGGCGATGACGTTGAGGCCCATGCCCTTGGCGATGCGCGCCACCTCGGCGCCGATGCCGCCGAGCCCGATCACGCCGAGCGTCTTGCCGAACACCTGCACGCCTTCGAGCGGCTTCCAGATGCCGGCGCGGATGCTCCGATCCATGCGGGCGAGGTCGCGGCAGGCCGCCATCATCAGCGCGATGGTCTGCTCGGCGACGGCCGTGTCGCCGTAGCCCTTGATGGTGTGGACCTTGACGCCGAGCGCCTCGATCTCCGGCACGGTCATGTAGCTCGCGGCGCCCGTGCCGAGGAACACGATGTGCTTGAGGTTCCTGCACTGCCGGACCAGATCGGTCGGCATGTAGCTGTGGTCGTCGATCGCGATCTCGTAGTCGCCGACGACGCGCGGCAACTCGTTCTTCTCGAACGGCGTGGTGTTGATCGTGACCGGCGGATCGTCGGTGCGGTAGACGCGCTGCCACACCGTACCGAGCTGCTGGTTGCAATCGATGAAGATGGTTTTCATGGAGCTTTGATGCCGCGCGGCCGGGAAGGGGTCAAGACAAGGCGGCTGCCGCTTATCGCGCCACGATCGGCCGTGCTTCCAGCACCGGCTCGCGCACCGGCACCGACGCGAAGGCCGAGCCCTCTTCGAACCAGGATTTCGGCGCCGGATGGCCCCACAGCGTCTGGCGTTGCGGATCGGTCAGCGACCAGCGCAGCGGCTCGAGATCGGGATCGACCGTCAGATAGTCGCTGGTGAACAGCTCGATGCGGTGGCCGTCGGGATCGCGGATATAGAGAAAGAATGCGTTGGAGATGCCGTGCCGGCCCGGGCCGCGCTCCATGTTCGGCAGATAGCCGCTGGTCGCCATCACGTCGCACAGATGCAGGATGTCGAGCGGGCCGGCCGCCCAGACGCCGATGTGGTGCAGCCGCGGGCCGTGGCCGTTTGTGAAGGCGAGGTCGTGGACGTTGCCCTTGCGGTGCATCCACACTGCCCAGAGCCTGGGATCGCGGCTGTCGTCGGTCTCGGTGTACTCGGTGAGGCGGAAGCCCAGCTCGGTGTAGAAGTCGTAGGATGCCTGCACGTCCGGCGTGAAGCAGTTGATGTGGTCGATGCGCTGGATGCGCGCGCCCTGATAGGCGGTGTAGCGCTGCAGCATCCGCTCGCTCTGGTCCATCTTGAAATAGAACTCGAGCGGCATGCCGGTGATGTCGGCGGTGCGCAGCGTGCGGCCCTGGAACGGCACGTCGGGAAACGAGGTCGGCAGATTGCGGCGCTTGAACCAGGCCGCGGCGCGGTCGAGATCGTCCTCGCTCGCGACCTTGAAGCCGAGCGAGACGGCGCCGGGCTCCTTGGCCTGCCGCAGCACGACGGAATGGTGGTTGCGCTCCTCGACGGCGCGCAGATAAAGCGCGCCGTTGTCCTCGGCGCTGACCAGATAGCCGAGGCAGTCCACATAGAAGCTGCGGGTCCGGGCGAGGTCGCGCACCGCCAGTTCCACATGGCTGGCGCGCACGACATTGAAGGGCGGATTGAACTCAGGTCTGCGGATCGGCATCGCGGATTCTATGGCGGTTTGTGACAGCTTATTGTAACACGGGCGGCGCGCCAGCCACTCGTCGTGGAATGGCCGGCCCGCCGGGAGTCTTCATGCATCTTGCCACCTATAACATTCGCGGCCGTTCGAGCTTCGGCGTCGTTGTGGGCGACGGCATCGTCGACCTGCGCCCCAGGCTCGCGCCGCGATTGACCTCGGTGCTCGATGTGCTGCGGGCCGGCGCGCTGGACGAAGTCCAGGGTGTGGTTGCCGGCGTGCGGCCCGACTTTCCGATGTCTGAGGTCGAGTTTCTGCCGCCGGTGCCGGGCGGTGAGAAGATCCTGTGCATCGGCGTCAACTACGCCAAGCGCGACACCGAGCTCGAGGCGGCCGGCGGCAACACCGAGGCCAAGTATCCGAGCATGTTCTTCAAGCCGCCGAATTCTTTCGTCGCCCACAACGCGCCGATCCTGAGGCCGCCGGAATCCGAACAACTCGAATACGAGGGCGAGATCGCGCTGGTGATCGGCAAGACCGGCCGGCGCATCCCCAAGGAGCATGCGCTCGACTGGGTCGCCGGCATCACGCTCTGCAACGAGGGCACGATCCGCGACTGGATCCGGCACGGCCGCTTCAACGTCACCCAGGGCAAGGCCTGGGACTCGACCGGCAGCATGGGGCCGTGGGTGGCGACCGGCGTCGACCTTTCCAAGCCGCTGCACATCACCTGCAAGATCAACGGCGAGGTGACGCAGGACGACACCACCGAAAGCATGATTTTCAAGTTTCCGGATATCCTGTCTTATGCGTCGACCTTCATGACGCTGAAGCCCGGCGACATCATCTGCACCGGCACGCCGATCAAGCTCAATCAGACCGACGGCGAGCGGAAGTGGCTGAAGGCGGGCGACGCGTTCGAGATGACCGTGCCGGAGGTCGGTACGCTGAAGAACGTGGTCAAGGACGAGAAGTAGAAGAGTATCAGGGGGCGTAAATGTCGGGTGAGTTTGCAGGAAAAGTCGTGGTCATCACCGGCGGAAGCCGGGGCATCGGCCGCGAGATCGCGGTCGATTTTGCGAAGGCGGGCGCGCAGACCGTAATCGTGTCGTCGTCGGCCGAGAATCTCGCGGCGGCGAGCAAGACGATCGCGGCAGCCGGCGGGCCGGCGCCGCTGGCCATCAACACCGATCTCCGCAAGCTCGACGGCTGCCAGCAGGCCTTCAACACCGTCAAAGAGAAGTTCAACCGCTGCGACGTGCTGGTGAATTCGGCCGGTGCGACGAAAGCGGGCAACTTCGTCGAACTGCCCGACGAGGCCTGGATGGACGGCTATGCGCTCAAGCTGTTCGGCTGCGTGCGGATGTGCCGGCTGTTCTGGCCGATGCTGAAGGCCGCGAACGGCTTCGTCGTCAACATCGGCGGCGGCGCGGCCCGCTCGCCCGGCGCCGACTTCGCGATCGGCGCCTCGGTCAACGCCGCCATGGGCAACTTCTCCAAGGCGCTGTCGCAACTCGGCAAGAAGGACGGCGTCAACGTCAACGTCATCCATCCCGGCGCGACCGAGACCGAGCGCTTCTACCAGCTCATCGAGCAGCGCTCGAAGGCCTCGGGCAAGTCGATCGAGGAGCTGAAGAAGGAGGCGACCGCCAAGGATGGCCTGCGCCGGCTCGGCAAGTCCGAGGACATTTCGGCGCTGACGTTGTTCCTCTGCTCCGAGAAGGCGCGGCATATCCAGGGCACCGCGATCGCGGTCGATGGCGGCGCGCAGGTGGGATACTATTGAGCACACGGGCTGCCTGCGTTGTCGGTTGGCCGGTCAAGCATTCGCGCTCGCCGCTGATCCATGGCTATTGGATCAGGCGGCACGGCCTCGATGCGGACTACCGGCGCGAGGCCGTTGAGCCCGAGGCCTTTGCGGATTTCATCCGCAATCTTTCGGCGCGCGGCTATGTCGGCGCCAACATCACCATCCCGCACAAGGAAGCCGCGCTCGCGCTGTCCGAGCCGGACGATCGCGCGCGCGCGGTCGGCGCCGCCAACACGCTGTGGCTCGACGGCGGGCGGCTCCGCTCGACCAACACCGATGTCGAAGGCTTCACGGTCAATCTCGACGACGCGGTGCCGGGCTGGGCGCAACGCTCCGGTGAGGCGGTGGTGCTCGGCGCCGGCGGCTCGGCGCGCGCGGTGGTATATGGGCTGATCGAGCGCGGCATCGGCAGGATCAATATCGTCAATCGTACGATCGACCGGGCCGATGAGCTGCGCCGACGGTTCGGCGCGGCGGTCCAGCCGGCCGACTGGAGCGCACTGCCGGGCCTGCTCGCACGCGCGAGCCTCTTGGTCAACACCACCTCGCTCGGCATGACCGGCCAGCCACCGCTCCCGATCGATCTGGGGCCGCTGTCGGCTCATGCCGTGGTCACCGACCTGGTGTACGTCCCCCTCAAAACCTCGTTACTGGCTGCGGCCGAAGCCCAGGGCCTCGCCACCGCCGACGGGCTTGGAATGCTGCTCCATCAGGCGGTCCGGGGCTTCGAATTGTGGTTCGGGGTCCGGCCGCAGGTGACGGCCGAATTGCGCAGACTGGTTGAGACAGACCTTGCGAAATAGGGGAATATTGCCCGCCATTGGGGGTTAACCGCAGGGCATCCGATTTTCGCTCCGGCGCGTGCCGGGCACGAGTTTGAGGGAGGACGACATGCAGACGATCACACGGCGCATGCTGGGTGTGACAGGTTTGGCTTTGATGGTTTCGGCTTCGGCCGCTTTCGCGCAGCAGGCGCCGACCGTGCGCGTCCGCGGCGAGATCACCAAGGTCGACGGCAATACGCTTCATGTGAAGTCGCGGACCGGTGAGGATCTCACCGTGAAGCTCGCCGAGCCGCCGCGCATCGCCGGCATGGTCAAGGCGTCGCTCGCCGACATCAAGGAAGGCACCTTCATCGGCGTCTCGGCGATGCCGCAGCCCGACGGCAGCCAGAAGGCCTTCGGCATTCACATCTTCCTGGATGCACAGAAGGGCGTCGTCCCCGATCGCTTCTTCGAATGGGACGCGAAGCCCGGCAGCACCATGACCAATGCCAATGTGGCGACCACGGTCTCCGGCAAGGACGGTCAGGACCTCCTGGTCAAGTACAAGGACGGCGAGAAGAAGGTGACGGTCCCGCCGGGCACGCCGATCGCGAAGTATGTGCCGGGCAATGCCGACGATCTCAAGGTCGGCAAGAAGGTCTTCGTGGCGGCCGCCGCCAAGCAGGCCGACGGCACGCTGCTCGCGCCGAACATCTCGGTCGGCCGCGATATCGACCCGCCGCAATAGGCGGCCGCCGCGTCTGAGCCGTCTGTGCATGTCAGATGCTGAGCGCGCCGCCGCCTTCGGCGGCGCGCCGTTGTTTCCAGAGGAGACGGGATAATGAGAGCGAATATCGTTTTGGCCGGATTGATCGTCGCGGCCTCGTGCGCGGTGGCATCGGCGCAGCAGGCGCAGACGGTGCGGCTGCGCGGCACCATCGCCAAGGTCGACGGCGACTCCATGACGCTCAAGATCAGCACCGGCGAGGAGGCCAAGCTGTCGCTGACGCCCAACGCCCAGGTCGTCGCCGTGGTCAAAGCCTCGATGGCTGACATCAAGGACAACACCTTCTTGGGCAGCGCCGCGATGCCGCAGCCCGACGGCAGCCAGAAGGCGCTCGAGGTTCACATCTTTCCTGAGGCGATGCGCGGCACCGGCGAGGGGCACAGGCCCTTCACGACGCCGGGCAGCACCATGACCAATGGCGCGGTGAACGGCGCCACCGTGACCAGCGTCGACGGCTCGACCATTACGGTCAAGTACAAGGACGGCGAGAAGAAGATCGTAGTGCCGCCGAACGTGCCGATCGTGCGCTACGAGATCGGTAGCGCCGCCGACCTGAAGACCGGCGCAGCCTTCACGGTGACGGCGGCGACCAAGAAGGCCGACGGCAGCTACGAGTCCGGGCGGATCAATGTCGGCCGCGACGGCGTCGTGCCGCAGTAACCGTCCGGACTGACGGCTAGGGTGAGGGCAGCCCGATTTTTCGGCGGGCCGCCGGAAAATGCGGCATCTGCCCTCGGCCCGGGCGGAATTCGCTCGGTTTGCCTGCATATTTCCCAGGCTCTGCCCGCCCTTTCGGCGCGACCGTTTGACGGCGCTTCCTTGGCACGCCCATTGCAAAAACCCCGGTGCGATCGCCGCGCGGACTCGCGGCGATAACGATTGGGGGGCGTGCCAATGTCCATGTTCGATAATCCTTTCGACCCGAAGCGGGGTCTCAACCGTTCCGGCTGCGCCTGCGGCCGGCATGTCAGTGCTGCGGAGCATGAGCGCGAGCAGCAGCTGCAATGCGCGCCGGTCGAGACCGCCAGCGACGAGAAGCGCTATGAGGGCGTGGTCGCCTCCGCGGTGATGCGCGCGGTGTTTCCGCAAGACGCGACGCGGCGCGCCTTCCTGAAGGCGGTCGGCGCCTCGACCGCGCTCGCCGCGCTGTCGCAGTTCTTCCCGCTCGGGACGGCGACCGAGGTGTTCGCGCAAGGCGCGCCGGTCGAGAAAAAGGATCTGAAGGTCGGCTTCATCCCGATCACCTGCGGCACGCCGATCATCATGGCGCAGCCGATGGGCTTCTACGCCAAGCAGGGCCTCAACGTTGAAGTGATCAAGACCGCCGGCTGGGCGGTGATCCGCGACAAGACCATCAACAAGGAGTACGACGCGGCGCACATGCTGTCGCCCATGCCGCTGGCGATGACGCTCGGCGCCGGCTCCAACCCGATCCCCTACACGGCGCCGGCGATCGAGAACATCAACGGCCAGGCCATCACGCTTGCGATCAAGCACAAGGACAAGCGTGATCCGAAGTCGTGGAAGGGCTTCAAGTTTGCCGTGCCGTTCGACTATTCGATGCATAACTATCTGCTGCGCTACTACCTCGCCGAGCACGGCGTCGATCCTGACACCGACGTGCAGATCCGCGCGGTGCCGCCGCCCGAAATGGTGGCCAATCTTCGCGCCGACAACATCGACGGCTATCTCGGCCCCGACCCGATGAACCAGCGCGCGGTCTATGACGGCGTGGGTTTCATCCACATCCTGTCGAAGCAGATCTGGGACCGGCACCCGTGCTGCGTGTTCGCGGCCTCCAAGGAATTTGTCGTCAGCTCGCCCAACACCTACGCGGCGCTGCTGCGTGCGATCATCGACGCCACTGCGTTCGCCACCAAGCCGGAGAATCGCAAGCAGATCGCCGAGGCAATCGCGCCGGCGAATTATCTCAATCAGCCGGTCACCGTGCTCGAGCAGGTGCTGACCGGCACATTTGCCGACGGGCTCGGCAGCGTGCAGCGCGTGGCGGACCGCGTCGACTTCGATCCGTTCCCCTGGCAGTCGTTTGCGATCTGGATCATGACCCAGATGAAGCGCTGGGGTCAGCTCAAGGGCGACGTCGACTACGCCAAGGTGGCGCAGGAGGTCTATCTCGCGACCGACACCGCGAAGCTGATGAAGGAGATGGGGCTGACGCCGCCCGAGACGACGTCGAAGACGTTCGTGGTGATGGGCAAGACCTTCGACCCGTCGAAGCCCGAGGAGTACATCAAGAGCTTCGCGATCAAGCGGGCTTGATGTGATGCCGTTGTCAGAAGGCAAGGCACCATGACCCGCTCGCTCACGCTGCGCGCCGCGTTGGTCTCGATCCTGATCTTCGCGGCGTTCATCATGGCGTGGCATCTCGCCACCCGCGGCACCGGCACGGTGCAGCAGATGGACCCGGAATACGCCAAGCTGATGGGCGCGACCGCGACCCAGGGCAAATCCGCGATGCCCGGACCGCTCGACGTCGGAAGCAAGCTCTGGGAGCATCTCCGCCGGCCGTTCTACGACAACGGCCCGAACGACAAGGGCGTCGGCATCCAGCTCGCCTTCTCGATAGCCCGTGTGGCTCTCGGCTATCTCCTCGCCGTGCTGGTGGCGATCCCGATCGGTTTTCTGATCGGCATGTCACCGCTGATGAGCCGGGCGCTCGATCCGTTCATCCAGGTGCTGAAGCCGATCTCGCCGCTCGCCTGGATGCCGCTCGCGCTCTACACCATCAAGGATTCCGGCCTGTCGGCGATCTTCGTGATCTTCATCTGCTCGCTGTGGCCCATGATGATCAACACCGCGTTCGGCGTCGCTTCCGTGCGGAAAGAATGGCTCAACGTCGCGCGCACGCTCGAGGTCGGCACTCTGCGCCGCGCGTTCACCGTGATCTTGCCGGCCGCGGCGCCGACCATCGTCACCGGCATGCGCATTTCCATCGGTATTGCGTGGCTTGTGATCGTAGCGGCCGAGATGCTCGTCGGCGGCACCGGCATCGGCTACTTCGTCTGGAACGAGTGGAACAACCTCTCGATCACCAACGTCATCAACGCAATCCTGCTGATCGGTCTGGTCGGCATGGTGCTCGACCAGATCCTCGCCTTCGCCGGGCGCATGGTCACGTTCCCGGAGTAGCGCGTGATGGCGGAGAAATTCATCTCGCTCGAAGGCATCGCCAAGCGCTATCCGGCGCCGGGCGGCGGCGCCACCACGATCTTCGAGAACCTGTGGCTCGCGATGAACCGCGGCGAGTTCGCCTGTGTGATCGGCCATTCGGGCTGCGGCAAGACCACGGTGCTCAACATCCTCGCCGGCCTCGACACGCCGAGCGACGGCACCGTGATCGTCGACAATCTCGCGATCGAAGGGCCGAGCCTCGACCGCGCGGTGATCTTCCAGGGCCATTCGCTGCTGCCGTGGCGCACCGTGATGGGCAACGTCGCCTACGCGGTGTCGTCGAAATGGCGACGCTGGAGCGCCGCGCAGGTCCGGGCGCAGTCGCAGAAGTTCATCGATCTCGTCGGCCTCACCGGCTCCGAGCACAAGCATCCTGCCGAGCTTTCCGGCGGCATGAAGCAGCGCGTCGGCATCGCCCGTGCGCTCTCGATCCAGCCGAAGATCATGCTGATGGACGAGCCGTTCTCGGCACTCGATGCGCTGACCCGCGGCACGCTCCAGGACGAGGTGCGCCGCATCTGCCAGGAGACCGGACAGACCACCTTCATGATCACCCACGACGTCGACGAGGCGATTTATCTGGCCGACAAGATCGTGCTGATGACCAACGGCCCGGGCGCCGTGATGGCCGAGGTCGTCGAGAATCCGCTGCCGAAGGAGCGGGAGCGCGCCGAGATCCACAAGCACCCGCTCTATTACCCGCTGCGCAACCACATCATCGACTTTCTCGTGACGCGCAGCCGCACGTTCGTCAGCCAGACGCCGGGCTTCGATCCGCGCCATGTGCCGGTGGTGCGGCCGGGCGTCGACGGTCCGCAGCTCGATCCGGATTCCACCGTGATCCGTCTCTCAAGCCTGGGTCACTGAAGACCACTGAAGTTTTTGTCACCAACCGCCGGGAGAACCAAGATGAAGCGCACTGACCTCACCGAGAAGCTGCTCGACATCAAGCGCGAAAAGGGCTGGAGCTGGAAATACATCTGCGAGCAGGTCGGCGGCATGTCGCCCGTCATGATCACCGGCGCGATCCTCGGCAACCACAAGATGACCAAGCCGCAGGCGTCGGCCGCGGCCAAGCTGTTCGGCCTCACGCCCGCCGAGCAGACCATGCTCAACGAGGTGCCGATGCGCGGCGAAGGCATGCAGATGCCGCCGACCGATCCGCTGATCTACCGGTTCTACGAGCTGGTGCTGGTGAATGGCCCGGCCTGGAAGGAGCTGATCCAGGAGGAGTTCGGCGACGGCATCATGTCGGCGATCGACTTCGACATGGTGATGGAGCGGCTCGCCGACCCCAAGGGCGACCGGGTCAAGATCACGATGTCGGGCAAATTCCTGCCGTTCAAGTATTACGGCGCGACCGGCAACGCCCAGGCCTACGGCTACAAGGAAGAATAGCCGCGGGCTAGCGAGCGCGGACGGCCGCTGTCGCGCGGCCGTCACATCGATCTCACGAGCATTTGCAGGAAATGGCGCTTTGGCTGCTGCCAATTCCTGGCAGGAACCCCCACGTGCCCCTGGCAGATTGCAAAATTTGGCATAGCTTTGCGGGGCGATGAACGATGCCCAAGCCCATACCCAAATCCAGGCCCTGTTCGGTGCGCTCCGCAGCGCAGCGACGCCCGAGGTCTGCGATGCCATCGAGACCCTGATCCGCGACGGTTCAGACCGCGAGCTTTGCCGCATCAACGCGCTGGCGTTTGCGGCCAAGCACAGCCTCGACGAGGAAAAGGTGATCTCGGGCTTCCTCCACGCCTCGCGAATCGGCCTGTTCGAGCTCAACTGGAATGTGCTGTGCCCGGGCTGCGGCGGCGTTCTCGACAGCACGCAGCAGCTCAAGTCGGTCAACAAGGACCTCTACGACTGCGCGCTGTGTTCGCGGGCCTATGAGCCGACTCTGGACGAGATGGTCGAGGTCGGCTTCACCGTGAGCCCGCGAGTGCGCCGCATCGCGGCGCACGATCCGCATTCGCTGCCGGCCTGGGAGTATTTCCGCCAGGTCTTCTGGGGCTCGGGCATCGACCTGCCGGACAACCTCGACGACATCATCGAAGAGATCACCATCGACTCCATCGAGCTTATGCCCGGCGAGAAGGCGCAGATGTCGGTGCAGTTGCCGTCCGAGTTCGTCATCGTGTTCGAGCCGGTGACGCACGCGGCACATTTCATCAACGTGCAGGGCGAGACGACCCGCGAGCGGCAGTCGCTGTCGCTGATCTACAGCAAGCTGGATTCGCCGACCGAGACCACGGAGCTCAAGCCCGGGCCGCTGCGGATTTCGGTCGAGAACAAGAGCGACGTGCGCGCGCTGCCGTCGATCTGGATCGCGGGCGATGCGCTGCATCATCTGCTCGGCACGCGGCGGCCGTTTCTCACCGCCAAGCGGATGCTGAGCAACCAGACCTTCCGCGACATCTATCGCACCGACACGCTCGACGTTGACCAGGGGCTGAAGATCACGAGCCTCACCTTCCTGTTCACCGATCTCAAAGGCTCGACCGAGCTCTACGAGCGGGTCGGCGACATCGTCGCGTACGACCTCGTGCGCGAGCATTTCCGCGTGCTGAACGAGATCGTGGCGGCGCAGGGCGGCGCGGTGGTGAAGACCATCGGCGACGCCGTGATGGCGACGTTCCCGACGCCGGACCGCGCGCTCGCTGCGGCCTTGCGCATGCGGCAGTCGGTGCGTGACCTCAAGAAGGACCTGCTGATCAAGATCGGCATCCACGAAGGCCCGTGCCTTGCAGTGACGCTGAACGACCGGCTCGATTATTTCGGCCAGACCGTCAACATCGCGGCGCGGGTGCAGGGACTCGCCGACGAGCGCGCGATCTTCGCCACCAAGCCGGTGGTCGCGCATCCGCAGGTGGCGAAGCTGATCGAGCAGCAGAAGCTCATGCCGACCGAGCAGCTCGCGGCGCTCCGCGGCGTCAGCGACAAGATGACGGTGTTTCAGATTCCCTGAGCGCGTTGTCTGGGCATGATCTTTTCCGAAAACCGCTTCACACTTTTCGGGATCATGCCCTACATCTTCTGCCAGTCACCGGATGCCTCGAACGCTGCACTGGCGCGGTAGATCGTGCGTTCGTCCCAATGCTTTCCGACCAGCATCAGGCCGACAGGCAATCCATCCGACATTCCGCACGGAATGCTGATCGCCGGATGGCCGGTGGCGTTGAACGGGCAGGTGTTGCGCGTTGGCTCCCAGCTGCGCCGCGTGATCTCCTGGACCGGGGCATCCTTGGCGGGAATGGGCGAGGCCTTCATCACCGTGGTCGGCAGCATCAGCAGGTCGTACGACGCGAGCGCCGCGCCGTAGGCGGCACGAAGCCTGCGCCGCAGGTTCTGTGCCTTGCCGTAATAGTGCCCGCCGTAACGGCCGAGCGTGTACTTGGAGAAGATCGAGGCGATCTTCAGCGTATCGGCGAACTCGTCGGCGTGATCGCGCCATGTCATGCAGGCCTCGATGGCGCTGAGCGGATAAAGTCCCTCGTAACCCAGGCCGAAACCGTTCATTTCCAGCAGCGTCACGCAAGCGGCGTCGCCGCGGATCGCCGACCACACCGGGAAGCCCAGCGTCAGATGCTCCGGCACCGAGATATCCTCGACCGTCGCGCCGAGCGACTTGAAGCGCTCCGCCGTGGCGCGGACCTTGGCTTCGACGTCCGGTTCGGAATTCCGATGCCCGAAGCCCTCCTTCAGCACGCCGATGCGAAGCCCTTTGACGCCCTGCTTGAGCGACTCGGTGTAACGGTCGACTCGCGCGAGATGCTGGCGCGAGTCGAGCCCGTCAGGTCCCGCGATCACCTCCAGCAGCAGCGCGTTGTCGGCGACGTTGGCGGTCATCGGGCCCGTGGTGTCGATGGTGGTTTCGAGCGGGCTGATGCCGGTATACGGCACCAGGCCGAAGGTCGGCTTCATGCCGACGATGCCGCAGAAGCTTGCCGGGATGCGGATCGAGCCGGCTTGATCGCCGCCGATCGCCATCGGCACTTCGCCGGCCGCGACCAGCGCCGCGCTGCCTGACGATGAGCCGCCGGATGTGTGCCCGTGCTTTCTGGGATTCTGCACCGGCCCGGTCGAGCTGGTGTGGCTGCCGCCGGAGAGACAGTAATACTCGCACACCGCCTTGCCGGCGATCTCGCCGCCGGCATCGAGAATGCGAGTGACGACGGTGGCATCGATGTCGGGCACCGAGCCGTCGAGAAAATTCGCGCCGACCATCATCGGCACGCCGGCGAGACAGACGTTGTCCTTCAGGGCCACGCGGCGGCCGGCAAGCCGGCCGCCCGGCGAGCCCTTGATCGACGTCTTCACGTACCAGGCGCCGAGCTTGTTCTCTTCCGCGGACGGGCGCCTGCCGCCGTCGCGTGGATATTTTACCGCGGGCTTCTCGTCGGGAAACTGATCGAGCGCCGCATAGGCCGCGACCAGGGGCCCGACGATCTCCTGCGTAATGGCGAGATAGTCGTCGCTCGGCGTCATGCCGAGCTGTTCGGCGGCGTGGCGTAGATCGGCAACGCTGGGCTTTTCGAAGGGCATTGGAGCTTCTCCGGACGAACCGTGTTGCTGAGCACAGCACGGACGCCGGAGTTGTTCCAGTCACCTGAGGACGCGGCGCCTATGCCGGCTGCGTCTCGATCGCGTCCACGCGGTTCGGATAGAACGCCAGATGCCCGGTGATCTCCTTCATCGCCGGGAACGGCGTCTCGTAGCTCCAGATCGCGTTCTCGGCTTCGCGGCCGTCGACCTTGATGGTGTAGTACGAGGCGTCGCCCTTGTAGGGGCAGTGCGTCGAGTTCGTCGTCTTGGCGAACAATGCCATCTGCGCGTCCTCGCGCGGGATGTAGAACACCGGCTTGTAGGTCGACTCCTGCAGCACCAGCGCCCGCTTGCTGTCGGCAACGACCTTGCCGTTGAATGTCACCCGCACGCGTTCCTTGGCGGGCGTGACGGTAATGGGATGGTCCGGACCGGGGATCTTCATTGCGGCCTCCGCTGCGTTTGCTCCTCGGCCAGCACGTCGCGGCCGATCTCGGCGATGCTCGTCTTGCCGCACAGCGCCATGGTGGTGTCGAACTCCTTGCCCAGGATCTCGATGGCGCGCGCGACCCCGGCCTGACCGCCGGCGCCCAGACCATATATGTACGACCGCCCGACAATGCACGAGCGCGCGCCCAGCGCCAGCGCCCGCATCATATCGGAGCCGGTGCGCACGCCACTGTCCATCATCACCTCGACCTGCGAGCCGACCGCATCGGCGATGCGCGGCAGCGCCGCGATTGCCGACGGCGCACCGTCAAGCTGGCGGCCGCCGTGGTTCGACACGCTGATCGCGTCGGCGCCGGTCGTCACCGCGATCCTGGCGTCATCGACGTCCAGGATGCCTTTGAGGATGAGCTTGCCCGGCCAGATGCTTTTGACCCACTCGACGTCCTTCCAGTTCAAGGTCGGGTCGAACTGGCTCGCCGTCCATTGCGCCAGCGAATTGACGTTCTCCATGCCTTTGACGTGACCGGCGAGATTGCCGAAGGTCTTGCGCTTGCCTTTGAGGATCGACAGCGCCCAGAGCGGCTTGGTCATGATGTCGATGACGTTCTTGATCTTGATCT
Organism: uncultured Rhodoplanes sp.; assembly: GCA_936924235.1. Lineage (GTDB taxonomy): Bacteria > Pseudomonadota > Alphaproteobacteria > Rhizobiales > Xanthobacteraceae > Z2-YC6860. The sequence goes on from CAKZHN010000457.1 coordinate 29,007, forward strand.
CGGGCGGGACCGTCAATCCGTTGCGCACATCGCAATGGCGTTGCCCGAGCACCTGCAGGTCGACGGTCAGCATCAGGGCGCTGCACTTGGCTGCCGCGGCGCGCTGGATCAATTCGCGGATGAAGCCGCGGTCGCGCATCACGTAGAGCTGGAACCAGAACGGTTTGTCGACCGCGGCCGCGACGTCCTCGATCGAATTGATCGACATGGTCGACAGCGTGTACGGAATGCCGGCCGCCTGCGCGGCGCGGCAGGCCAGGATCTCGCCGTCGCCATGCATCATGCCGCCAAGCCCGATCGGCCCGAGCGCGAGCGGCACCGGCACCTTCTCGCCCAGGATGGTGGTCGCGGTGCTGCGCTTGTCCATGTTGACCAGGATGCGCTGGCGGAGCTTCAGCTTCTCGAAGTCGGTGCGGTTGGCGCGCAGGGTTTCCTGATTGTAGGAGCCAGCGTCGGCGTAATCGAAGAACATCTTCGGCACCTTGCGCCGCGCCTGCTCGCGCAGGTCCTCGATGCAGGCCATCTGCTTCATTGTTTTTCCTCCCCCGCTTACCGGCCCGGAAGCTTGCCTTTGGATACCACGAATTGGCCGCCGGGCGGGTTCCCTCGCGGGAACGTAGGCCCAGGGGTCGGCGTTATTCCACACATAGTGGAGAGGAGAGAGTCATGGCGCATCCTGCGACCAAGAAGCGTGGCGGCGATCCGGACGTGAAGCACAAACCGGAGCATGAGAAGCCCGACGACGCGATGGAGCGGAAGCTCGAACAGGGGCTCGAGGAGTCGATGGCAGGCTCCGATCCGGTGAGCATCACCCAGCCGCCCAAGAGCAAGACCGACCATCACGAAGCGCAAAAAGAGCGCTGAAAGTCAGCGGTTTATGCCGCGTAAAACAAAAAGCCGGCCCCCAAGGCCGGCTTTTTGCTGTGTTTTGCTTTGTCGCGCCTTAGTTGCTCCTGGGCAGGTAACCCTCTAATAAGGTTACGTCGCAGCACTCCGGGCCTGCGATAAACAAGTACAATTCGGCAAACTATTGAGGCGTAGCTTGCCGGGCAATGCTGGGCGGGCGCCTTTTCTTAGCGATTGATCGAAGTCGGGGACGTACAGCGTGGTTCGTAAGTATTTCGGCACGGACGGCATTCGCGGGCGCGCCAACGGCGTGATCACGCCGGAGCTTGCCTTGAAGGTCGGCCAGGCCGCTGGGCTCATTTTCCAGAACGGCGATCACCGCCATCGCGTGCTGATCGGCAAGGACACCCGGCTGTCCGGCTACATGATCGAGACCGCGCTGGTCGCGGGCTTCACGTCGGTGGGCATGGACGTGCTGCTCACCGGTCCGATGCCGACGCCCGCGATCGCCATGCTGACGCGCTCGATGCGCGCCGATCTCGGCGTCATGATCTCGGCCTCGCACAACCCGTACGACGACAACGGCATCAAGCTGTTCGGTCCGGATGGCTACAAGCTCTCCGACGAGCTCGAGCTCAAGATCGAGAAGCTGATCGAAGAGGACATCGCCAAGAAGCTCGCGAAGTCCGGCGATCTCGGCCGCGCCAAGCGCATCGACGGCGTGCGCGACCGCTACATCGAATTCGCGAAGCGCACCTTGCCGCGCAATTTGTCGCTCGAAGGCCTGCGCGTGGTGGTGGATTGCGCCAACGGCGCGGCCTATCAGGTGGCGCCGGAAGCGCTGTGGGAGCTCGGCGCCGAAGTCATCCGTGTGGGCGTCGAGCCGAACGGCTTCAACATCAACAAGGACTGCGGCTCGACCGAGCCTGCGGCGCTTGCCGCCAAGGTGCGCGAGGTGCGCGCCGACATCGGCATTGCGCTCGACGGCGACGCTGACCGGCTGATCGTCGTGGACGAGCGCGGTCATATCGTCGACGGCGACCAGCTCATGGCGGTGATCGCCGAAAGCTTCAAGGCCGACGGCCGACTGTCCAAGCCCGGCGTGGTCGCGACCGTGATGTCGAACCTGGGCTTCGAGCGCTATCTCGGCGGCCTCGGCCTTTCGCTCGCGCGAACCGCGGTCGGCGACCGCTATGTGCTCGAGCACATGCGCGAGCACGGCTTCAATGTCGGCGGCGAGGCCTCGGGCCATATCATCCTGTCCGACTATGCCACCACCGGCGACGGCCTGGTCGCGGCGCTGCAGGTGCTGGCCGTCGTCAAGAAGCTCGACAAGCCGGTGTCGGCGGTGTGCCACCGCTTCGAGCCGCTGCCGCAGATCCTGCGCAACGTCCGCTACAAGCAGGGCAAGCCCTTGGAAAACGCCAAGGTGAAGTCCGCGATCCAGGACGCCGAGCAGCGGCTGAACGGCCATGGCCGCCTGGTGATCCGGCCGTCCGGAACCGAGCCGGTGATCCGGGTGATGGGCGAGGGCGACGACAAGACCCTGGTCGAGGACGTGGTCGCCGGCATCGTCGACGCGCTGGCGGATGCCGCGCCGTAGACCTTCGGGGCTCGCGGCGCATAGCCTTCCAAAGGACGGCGGCGCTTCGCTCGCCCTTGGCTGGACTTCGCAGTTGCAAAAAGTGCTGTGTTTTCAGTGTTTTCGCAGTTTAGATAACATACAAAAATCGTCGATTTCTTTTGCTCCCGGCGGTCCGGCACGTTATCGAAGAGGCCATCGGGACTATTTATCCTTCCATGATCGTCTGCTCCTGCAACGTGTTGAGTGACCAGGACGTCCGCACCGCCTGCCAGGCGGAGGCGCGTCCCAAGTCGACCGGTCAGGTCTATGGCTGTCTCGGCTGTAGCGCCCAGTGCGGCCGCTGCGCCCGCACCATCCGCAAGATCATGGACGAGGCGCTCGACACCGCAGCCGCCGCCTGCAACGGCTGTGCGGGCCATCCGAAGCCCTGAGACTCTTAAAATACCCGCCATGGAACTCGCGGTGGATGCTGCGGATTTCCGCTTGGCCGAGTCCGTCGTGAAAGCTTAGAATTGGTCTAATGAAGCGCTGCTGCGGTGCGGCGCGACTGGCATTGAGGAGTGGGTCATGAAGGGTGATGCAAAGGTCGTCGAGTATCTGAACAAGGCATTGCGGCACGAGCTCACCGCCATCAACCAGTACTGGCTGCACTACCGGCTGCTCGACAATTGGGGCCTGAAGGTCCTGGCCAAGCAGTGGCGCAAGGAATCCATCGAGGAGATGGAGCACGCCGACAAGCTGGTCGACCGGATCATCTTCCTCGACGGCTTCCCCAACATGCAGGTGCTCGACCCGCTGCACATCGGCCAGAACATCAAGGAAGTTCTCGACTGCGATCTCAAGGCCGAGATGTCGGCACGCGCGCTGTACGAAGAGGCGGCGACGCACTGCCACGGTGTGCGCGACTACGTCACCCGCGACCTCTTCGAGAAGCTGATGCACGATGAGGAGCATCACATCGACTTCCTCGAGACGCAGATCGATCTTGTCGCCAAGCTCGGCGTCGAACTCTACTCGCAGCATCACATCGGCGAGATGGAAGAGGGCCACTGATTCGCCGATCGTGGGCGCAGATTTTTTGCGCGCGGTCCGGATTTTGCCGGTAACGAATCGGTAAACCGGTACGGCACTCGGCACAGCGATCGCGCCGGAGCATCCGGCGAAAGGCCAGCAACGGCCTGAGAATTCTCCGCGCGGGAATTCTCAGGCCGTTTGCATTTCGGCGCGTTCCTTAACAATCACGGTTAAAAAGTAAGGTTAAGCCTCGCTTAAACATTCGCTGCCATCTTCGCCCTCAGTTTTGTTCCTCGTGGAGTCGCGTTTGTCCGGCTTCGCGTCACGAGAGGGTAATGTCATGGTGAGCGTGAAGGTTGCGTCCTTCGTCAGCGCCGTTGTGCTGATTGCTACTGCGGCCCACACCGGGGCCCGCGCGGCGGACCTGCCGCTTCCTCCCGTCGTCCCGCCACCGATCGAAGAATACGTCGTCTCCGGCTGGTATCTGCGCGGCGACATCGGCATGACCAACCAGCAGACCGGAAGCCTGAACAACGCGCTCTACAGCACGGCGACCTCGGTCACCACGGCGCAGAAGGATTGGGACTCGTCGCCGCTGTTCGGCCTCGGCGCCGGCTACCAGTGGAACACCTGGCTGCGCACCGACGTGACCGGCGAATACCGCGGCAAGGCCAACTTCCACGGCCTCGACATCGTCAACAACCACGGCACGATGCTCACCGACCAGTATCAGGCGAGCAAGTCCGAGTGGCTGGTGCTCGCCAACCTCTATGTCGATCTCGGCACCTGGTACTCTTTCACGCCGTTCGTCGGCTTCGGCGTCGGCGCGGCCCGCAACACCATCAGCAGCTTCACCGACACCTGCGCCACGGTCAGCGGCTGTCCGGGCGGCAGCGTCGCGACCGGCGCCACGGCGTCGAAGTGGAATTTCGCCTGGGCGGCGCACGCCGGTGTTTCCTACAAGGTCAACAACCAGCTCTCGTTCGAATTCGCCTATCGCTACGTCGACCTCGGCGATGCGATGTCCGGCGATCTCGTCACCTTCACCGGGACCAACAACGTCTACAACCCGATGGAGTTCAAGCATCTGACCTCGCATGACCTGAAGTTCGGTCTGCGCTGGATGCTCGAGCCGCCGATGCCGATGCAACAGCCGATGATGCTGCCGCCGCTGATCCGCAAGGGTTGATCGGAAAGCGCTGACCGGAGCACCGTAATGATGAAGGCGAGGGCGCTTCTTCTCGGCATCGCAATGGCAGCCGCGCTCGGCGCGGCGGCGAATGCCGCTGACATGCCCGACAACTGGCGATACGCTCCGCCCCCGCCGCGCTACGTCGAGATGGCGTCGGGCTGGTATCTGCGCGGCGACATCGGCTATCGCCTCAATCACATCTCGTCGTTCGAGGCGCCCAACGCGATCACCTCGGCCAAATACGGCGACTCGGTCGGGCTGAGCTTCGGCGGGGGCTACAAATATCAATGGTTCCGCGCGGACGTCACGGTCGACTACGGTTCGCAAGTCAAGTTGAACGCCAATTCGAGTCTCGCATCAGTCGTACAGCCGCAATACAGCGTGAAGCTCGAAACGATTTCGGCGCTCGCCAATGCCTATATCGATCTCGGCTCCTGGTGGGGCTTCACGCCATATATCGGCGGTGGCGCCGGTGTCACCTATCTGAGGGGAAGCGACTACATCGACAACTCGTTGCCGGCGACTTCCAACAACGACAGCCGGACCAATTTCTCCTGGGCCGCGATGGCCGGTGTCGCCTATCGGTTCTCGGCACGCTGGACGGTCGATCTCGGCTATCGCCATCTTGACATGGGTAGTCTGCCGACCACGACGGGAACCAATCTTTCCACCGACCGGACGCAGTGGAAGGGACTGTCGACCGACGAGGTCCGGATCGGCTTCCGCTACATGTTCGACTGATTTTTCCGCTTTCTGACCGGCGGTTTAATGCGTGCGGTTTTCGCGCGCTTGACGAAAACGACTTCCTTCCGTATCTCCGTCGATGGGACACCTCTCCCCACCGAGGGGCTTTCTATCTGGAAGGATAGACTATGAGCGAAGCAAAGCCGGGCGTGCGACCCGTCATCCCGCATTTTTCGTCCGGCCCCTGCGCCAAGCGCCCCGGCTGGAGCCTCCAGGCCCTCACTGACGCAGCGCTGGGACGTTCGCACCGGTCCAAGATCGGCAAGGCGAAGCTCAAGCGCGCCATCGATCTTTCCCGCGAGGTGCTGCAGGCGCCCGCAGATTACCGAATCGGTATCGTGCCGGCCTCCGATACCGGCGCCGTCGAGATGGCGCTGTGGTCGCTGCTCGGCCCGCGGCCCGTCACCATGCTGGCCTGGGAATCGTTCGGCGAAGGCTGGGTCAGCGACGTTCAGAAGGAATTGAAGCTCAAGGACGTGAAGGTGCTCAAGGCGCCTTACGGCGAGCTTCCCGATCTCGCCAAGGTGGATTTTGCGACCGACGTGGTGTTTGCCTGGAACGGCACCACCTCGGGCGTGCGCGTGCCGAACGCCGATTGGATCAAGGCCGACCGCGAGGGGCTGACGATCTGCGACGCGACCTCGGCGGCGTTTGCGCAGAAGCTCGATTGGTCGAAGCTCGATGTGGTGACCTGGTCCTGGCAGAAGGTGCTGGGCGGCGAGGCGGCGCACGGCATGATCGCGCTGTCGCCGCGCGCGGTGGCGCGGCTCGAGAGCCACACGCCGGCCTGGCCGCTGCCGAAGATCTTCCGCATGACCAAGGGCGGCAAGATCAGCGAAGACATCTTCGAAGGCGCGACCATCAACACGCCGTCGATGCTCTGCGTCGAGGACTATCTCGACGCGCTCGGCTGGGGCAAATCGGTCGGTGGCCTCGACGGTCTCGTCGGCCGCGCCGACGCCAACGCCAAATCGATCGCCGACTGGGTGGCGCGCACGCCGTGGATCGAGAATCTTGCGGCCAATCCTGCGATCCGCTCCAACACCTCGGTCTGCCTCAAGGTGGTCGATCCCGCCGTGCTGAAGCTCGCACCCGATGCGCAGGCGAAGTTCGTCAAGGGCATCGCCGCGGCGCTCGAGAAGGAAGGCATCGCCTACGATATCGACGCCTATCGCGATGCGCCCTCGGGGCTTCGCATCTGGTGCGGCGCGACGGTGGAGAAATCCGACGTCGAGGCGCTGACCCAGTGGCTCGACTGGGCCTATGGCGAGGCCAAGGCCGCGCTGCCGAAGGCAGCGTAAGCTTCCCGTTGGCGCGGGCCACTGCCGGCCCGCGCGGCACAAAACGTTCGCGAACCTGACGTTCGAGAACTCCCCATGTTCGAGCCGGAAAACGATCTAGAGCGCAGCTTGCTACGCGCCGTGAACGACCCGGCGCAGCGGCCGAATTTCCTGCTCAGGATGTTCAACGCCCAGACATTCGTCGCGCTGGAAATCGACGGGCCGCCGCCTACGGCGACGCCCGACGGCCGCGTGACGGTTCCGCCCGGAGCCAAGCTGAAGCTCCAGATGCTGCGTGAGGGGCATCTGGAGTACCTGCAGTTCTTCACCACGCTGGCCCGGGCGCGGGCAAGGAGCAACGGGCAGTCGGTCTTCGCATCCATGGTGTCGCGCGAGCTGTTCGAGCGACATGTCGGCAGGCACTTCATGCTCAACCCCGGGCATGAGCATGCGCAGAGGTTTTCGACGGACGACGTCAGCCGCATGCTGGCGGGACAGTTCGGCGCACTGGTTGCGCCCACGGCGCCCGTGCCCACGGCTCCTGTGCCCGCGGCGGCGCCGAAGCCGGTTTCGGCCGTGCCGCCAGTCGAAGCAAAGCCTGTCGAAGCAAACCCCTTCGCGGCTGCGCCACTCCCAGCGGCGAACGCCGTCGTTGCAGACAATCCGCCGCGGGCCGAGAAGCCAGCTGCAACTCCCGCGGCGGCAACTCCGCCTGCCGCGGCCGCGCCGCTGGTTTTGGTTCAGCAGCCTGCCGCCAAACCTGTTGAGCCCAAAACCCCCGAGCCCAAAACATTTGTATTCAAAGCTCCTGAACCCAAAGCTCTAGAACCCAAAGCACCGGTATCCAAAGCGCCAGCACCAACGGCACCTGCTGTCAGTCAGCCGCCGGCATCCGAGTCGCAGATTGTGCTCAATCCGCCGCCAGCGCCCCGGCCGGCGGCGCCTCCATTGCCGGTGGCGCAGAAGTTCTTCTCGCCCGACGAACCGTTTGTGTTCGATTCCGGGCTGGCGCAGATGCTGGAGTCCATAAAGCCGATCAGGGCGAAACAGCAATCGAAGACGGAGCCGGCCGCTCCGGAAGAAACCCGAGACACGCCTTCGCCGGTCGAAGCGGGCGAGACATCCAAGCCGGAGGTCATCGCACTCGAGCCGGTCGAGTCTGAGCCGATCGAGCCAAAGCCGATCGAGTCAAAACCTTCGGCATCGAAGAAGACCGGAATCATCAAGACGGCAATGGCCGAAGCGCTCGCGGCCCTCGGCCGGCTCGCCGCCGGCACGCAGGCCTCTGGCAAGCCGGACCATGCCGATGCGGCGCCTGCGATGCCGTTCGCGTCTGCCGAGATTGCACCCGTTGCGAAACCGGCCGCGCCCGAAGCTCCGCCCGCGGATCAGCCGCCGGTGCCCGAGACCATGGCGGCCGCGCAGCCTGAGGCCTTCAGGCCAGCGCCGCCAGTCGTGGCGCCCGCGCCACCGGCGCCCGTCAAGCCTGTCGTGGCTGCCCCGGCGCCACCGGCGCCCGTGAAGCCTGTCGAGGCGCCGCCGCGTCCGCCGGCTGCGGCGAAAGCCGTTGACGCGGCTTCGTCGGAGCCTCCTGCGAAGCACGCGGAGGCCATTCCGCCATCGGCGTCGCCAAAGCCCGTGGCGCTTCCGGAGCCGCCGCCTGCGCCAAAGCCTGTGGCGCCCCCGGAGCCACCGCCTGCGCCGCGCAAGCCGCGGCTCGTTCCGCCACCCGGCGCACAGATCGGCAGGCCCGAGCCCTATCCGATCGACATCCTGCTGGCGCTGACACTGGCAATGCAGGACATGACGGCCATCGAGGCTGCGCACGTGGCGCAGGTGCAGCTTGCCGGGCATGCGCCGCATCATCTGGTGGCGCTCGCAACCTCCGCGGATTGGGAGCCGCTCGCGCAGTCGCTTCGTCTCAAGCTGCAGAAGGTCCTGCCGCCCGATCGCCGGATCGAATTCACCCCGCTCGCCGACGGCATGTTCGAAGACTATTTCCGAAGCGAAACGCAGCCTTTCTTTAAAAGGCGCTGACGCAACACCGAGAGGACAAGACCAATGGCCCCGCGCGTTCTGATTTCCGACGCCCTGTCACCCGCCGCCGTGCAGATCTTCAAGGATCGCGGCGTCGAGGTGGATTTCCAGCCGAACCTCGGCAAGGACAAAGACAAGCTCGCCGAGGTGGTCGGCAACTTCGACGGTCTCGCCATCCGCTCCGCCACCAAGGTGTCGCCGAAGATTCTCGAGAAGGCGAAGAACCTGAAGGTGATCGGTCGCGCCGGCATCGGCGTCGACAACGTCGACATCCCGGCGGCGACCGCCAAGGGCGTCATCGTGATGAATACGCCGTTCGGCAACTCGATCACCACCGCCGAGCACGCGATCTCGCTGATGCTGGCGCTCGCGCGCCAGATCCCCGAGGCCGATGTCTCGACCCGCGCCGGCAAGTGGGAGAAGAACAAGTTCATGGGCGTCGAGATCTTCGGCAAGACGCTCGGCGTGATCGGCTGCGGCAACATCGGCTCGATCGTCGCCGACCGTGGCGTCGGCCTGAAGATGAAGGTGATCGCCTACGATCCGTTCCTGTCGCCGGAGCGCGCCGTCGATCTGGGCGTGGAGAAGGTCGAGCTCGACGAGCTGCTGCGCCGCGCCGATTTCATCACGCTGCACACGCCGCTCACCGACAAGACCAAGAACATCATCGACGGCGCGGCGCTCAAGAAGACCAGGAAGGGCGTACGCATCATCAACTGCGCGCGCGGCGGCCTGGTCGACGAGGCGGCGCTGGCCGAGGCCTTGAAGAGCGGCGACGTCGCGGGCGCAGCCTTCGACGTGTTCGTCGAGGAGCCCGCCACCGCCAATCCGCTGTTCGGGCTGCCCAACGTGGTGTGCACGCCGCATCTCGGCGCCTCGACCTCCGAGGCGCAGGAGAACGTTGCGCTGCAGATCGCCGAGCAGATGGCGGACTATCTCCTACGCGGCGCGATCTCCAACGCCGTGAACTTCCCCTCGATCACCGCCGAAGAGGCGCCGCGGCTCAAGCCGTTCATCGCGCTCGCCGAGAAGCTCGGCTCGTTCGCGGGCCAGCTCACCGAGAGCGGCATCAGCAAGGTGCAGATCGCCTATGAGGGCCACGTCGCGCAGATGAAGACCAAGGCGCTGACTTCGGCGGCGATTGCCGGCATCCTTCGCCCGATGCTGCAGGACGTCAACGTGGTGTCGGCGCCGATCGTCGCGAAAGAGCGCGGCATCGTGGTCGAGGAGGTCACCCGCGAGGCCGCAGGCGACTACGAGAGCCTGATCACCGTCACGGTCACCACCGAAAAGCAGACCCGCGCCGTGTCGGGCACGGTGTTCGCCGACGGCCGGCCGCGCCTCGTCAACATCAAGGGCATCCGCATGGACGCGGAGTTCGGCCCGTCGATGGTCTACATCACGAACCTGGACAAGCCCGGCTTCATCGGAAAGTTCTCTTCGACGCTCGGCGAGGCCGGCATCAACATCGCGACCTTCCATGTCGGCCGCGAGGCGCCGGGCGGCAACGCGGTGGCGCTGATCGAGATCGACGGCGAATTGCCGGAGGACGTGCTGGCCCGCGTGCGCGCGCTGCCGCAGGTGCAGCAGGCCAAGCCGCTGAAGTTCTAAGACTGCAGCTTGAATCATTTCGGGACAGGCCGGGGCTCACGCCCCGGCCTTTGCTTGTGCACGTTGCCGCAGCCGTGATGTTGCCGTGGCCGCGCCTCAGGGAAACCTGAATCGGACCTGTTCCTACTGCAGTTTTCAACTGTCGGAGGGGAGCGCCATGCGCCACACATTGCTGTCGTTCGTTTCAGCCTTCGCTATCGTCGCGGCCGTGCCGGCCATGGCCGCGGAGATCGATGCAAGCTCGCAGGTCGATGCCGTCACGGTCTATCCGGATGGCGCGACGGTGACGCGGCTCATCAGGCTTGATCTGCCGGCCGGCGACTCGACGCTGCTCGCCAAGGACTTTCCGTTGACGCTCGATCCGTCGTCGCTGCGGGTCGAAGGCCAGGGCGGTGCGCGCGTGATGATCGGCGCCGTGGAAGCGCGCCAGCCGCTGGCCCAGCCGGCTGCGAACATTCCCGAGATTGATCGCAAGCTCGAGGCCTTGCGCGACGAAATCGCTGCACTCAACGACGTGATTGGAGCCGCGGCCGCGCGCCGCGGGTTCGTTCAGCGCTTTGCCGAGACGGCGCCGACGGGACTCGGCGAGAAGGGAGAGGCCCGTCCGATTGCCGAATGGCGCGCCGCCTTCGCGACCGTCGGCGACGAGATCGCCAGTGCCGAAACCGCGATCCGCGAGGCCAAGATCAAGCAGCGCGACATCGACCGCGAGATCGCAAGCCTCGAGGCCGAGCGCAACGTCAGCCCGCCGACGAAGCTGGAGGTGCGGATCGACCTGAACGCTGATACGGCAGCGCCGGTGTTGCTGCGTGTGACCTATTCGGTGCGCGGCGCGCGCTGGCAGCCGGTCTATGACGCGCGCCTCGAAACCGGTAGCAAGGACGTCAAGCCCGCGCTCGAGCTGATCCGCCGCGCAGAGATCACCCAGACCACCGGCGAGGACTGGTCGGATGTCGCGCTTGCCGTGTCGACCATTCGCACTGCGCATGGCGGCAGTGCGCCAGAGCTGACCCCGTTGATCGTGCGTGTGCCGTCGACGCCTCAACCGGTCCCTTATTCGTCTCTTGCGCCGTCTTCGCAGGCCCGGTCGAACATCAGGATCGATCAGTCCTGGGGTCTTTCGGCTGGCCAAATCCAGGATGAGTTTGTCCGCCAGACGGGCGGCCGGGCCAAGAAAGCGGAGGAGCAGCAGGCGGCGGCATTCGATTCTGGCGGCTTCCAGGTCGTGGCTCGGGTGCCCGGCCGGATCTCGGTACCGGCGGGGCAGGGCGCCAAAAGCTTCCGCATCGCCTCCTCGGCCATCACGCCGGAGCTGTCCGTGCATGCAGTGCCGGCGCTGGCCGAAACCGCCTTCATCCAGGCGACGTTCAAGCAAGCCGACGATGCACCGCTGCTGCCCGGCCGCGTGTCGATCTATCGCGACGGCGTGTTCGTCGGCAAAAGCCCGATGCCGCTCGCACCCAAGGACGAAACCGTGCGGCTCGGCTTCGGCGCCGACGAGAAGGTCAAGGTTACACGCGTCGTCGTGCGAAAGAACGAAGGCACTGCCGGCCTGATCGGCTCGTCGAAAACCGACGAACGCGAATTCAAGACCACGGTGCGCAACGCGCATGATTTCCCGATCAAGGTTGCGATCGAGGACCAGATCCCGGTGAGCGAGACCGAAGACATCCAGGTCGAGATGCTGCCGGTCACCACGCCGCCGACGACGCGCGACCTGCGCGACCGTCGGGGTGTGATGGAATGGGCGTTCGAAACCAAGCCCGGTGAGAGCCGCGAGCTCAAGCTCGGTTGGCGGCTGCGCTGGCCGAAGGACAAGGCGATCCAGTTCACGCCGCAGGGCTAGTGAACGGCATCGTGAGGAGCGCGCGGGCTTAAGGCCCGCGCTCCGGATCGAGCGTGAACAGCTCCTGCGGCCGGCCGACGCCGCGCAAGGCGTAGCGGCCGACCGAGACGAGGCGCTTTCTGATCGAGCCGACCTCGGCGAAGGCCGCCGACACCAGCATCGGCTGGTCGGCGGAGCGGCACATCGCGGCGACGCGGCTCGCCTCGTTGACGGCGGGACCGACCACGGTGAAGTCGAGCCGCTCGGTCGAGCCGATGTTGCCGTAGAACACCTCGCCGACATGGAGGCCGAGATACATGTCGGTGACCGGGAGTCCACGCCAGCCGCGGCTCTCGTTCAGCTCGGCCACGCCCTTGCGCGCGTCAATAGCGGCCGCGAGCGCCGCGTTGCAGGCCTGCTCGCGGCTGTCGCCGCTGAACTTCGCCAGCGTGCCATCGCCGATCAGCTTGAGAACGTCGCCGCCATGCTCATGGATCGCCGAGACGATCACGTCGGCATAGTCGTTGAGCAGTGGGATCACCTGCTCTGGGGCGGTGTCGGTGATGCGGGTGAAGCCGCGCAGGTCGCTGAACCAGATCGCCGCGTCGATCCGGTCGGCGACGCCGCGCATGATCCGGCCGTGCAGCACGCGCTGGCCGGGGTCGCGGCCGAGATAGGTTTCCATCAAGGTGCTGGTCATGCGGGCTAGCGACACCGATTTGATGGCGAGCGCAAAATGCGGCGTCAGGCGCTGCAGCGCCGCGAGATGGATATCGCTGAAACCTTCTGGATGGCGCGTCGCCCACGAGGAATAGACGCAGTCCATCTCGCCGATCACGCCTTCGGCCGCGAAGCGGTTGATGATGGCGACATAGTCGGTCATGCCGTAGCCGCGAACTTCCGCCAGAGCCGCGAATTCGGTTTCGCCTTCAGGGGGCACCTTGCGTCGCAGCAGCGACTCGCCGGTCTGCAGCATCCGGTAGAACGGACTCTTCCGCCACCGCTCGGCGGCCAGCGCGTCTTCGGCGGTGCTGTCCGGAACCGGTACGGTGCGGCCATATTCCTGCAGCGCGGACTCATTGGGGCCGTGCCCCCAGCGGAACAGCCGCCCCTCGTGCACCGGATGCAGCGTATCGATGAACACATGCGCGCGGCCGACCGGCAGGCCAGCGGCGACGCAGCGCTCGCAGAAGCCGTCGACGATGGCGTTTTCGGATTCGCCCGCAAGGCCAGCCTGCGTCAGCCAGGCGGCGATCTGGGAATGGAGTTCGGCTTTCATCAGCCGATCTTACATTGGGCCGGCTGGGCCTTCCCGCAAGATCGGGAAGCCCAGGCGGTTATTTCTTCAGGCACACGGCGTAGATCCGCACCGTCACGTCGCCGTCGCGCTTGCTGCCGCGGTTGTTGACCGCGATCGTCCAGCTCGACGGTGAATCCGGAAAGCTCTCCTGAAGCTCGAGCGAAGCGCTGCGGCCGCGGATCGAGCGCAGGCCGCCGGAGAGGATGTAGCTGTCCTCGCCGCATTTGACCGACTGCCGGGCAGTGCCGTTGTCGGCTTTCACCAGGGCTTCGCCCTCGGCGAAATACACCGTCTTGTAGCTGCGAATATCGATGCCGTCCTTGTTGCTCAGGCAGATCGTATAGATGCGGGCGCCCGCCGCGGGTCCGGTGGGCGGCGCGCCGTTGACCGCGCGCACGTTCCAGCCGTTCGGATCGGGATAGCTCAGCTCCAGGCGCAGATTGCTCGGCCCTTTGTAGTCCTGATCGAGCCCGAAACCGCCGCCCAGAACGAGCGCGCCGGGCTGGCAGGTCGAACGGCCCGGCGTGCTGACGAAGCCGGCCGGCAGGCTCAGGGGGACGGATGTGTATGAGATACGCGGCAATTGCGCGACCAGCTTCGACGACTTGCGCGCGGACGGCAGCAGGCACAATGCGTAGGTGCGCACCTGAAGCGATGTCACGGTCTCGGGCTTGTCCCGGTTGACCACGCGCGTCACCCACGATTCGCCGTCCGGATAGCTTTCGACGATGCGCAGCGCAGCCTTCCCCTGCATGATGTTGACGCCACCGGTGATGGCGCGGCCCTTCGGGCAGGTGGTCGAGCCGGTCCGGACGGCATCGGCCTCGTCGCTCCAGAAGAAGGTCGGGCTGAAGATCTCCATATAGGGCAGCTGGGCAAGCTCAATCGGCTGCTGGGACTGCGCGAGCGCGGGCCCCCCTGCCAGCATCAGGAGCGCGGTGAGGGACACGAGGCCGATTGCTTTCATGATTTGCCTTCGAGGAGCGGACGCCATTTCCGGGCCGAAACCCTGTCGCGCCGGCGCTCTATTCGCAAGGGGCAGCGCACTTTGCCCCAGGGGACGCCGTGGTGATGTGGGCAACCGCCTTGATGCTGCCGCAACGCTTTGAAATCAAAGCCTAAATCCAGTCACCCACAGGCTGGATCGTCGGATTGGCTGCCTTGTCTCGCGCCCGGTCATCCTTTATCCGAAACTATGCCCCATCAGTGTTACAGCGGCTCCGGGGCGCCGCAGCCTCGTGGCGAAGGATTTCGTATGGCGAATGTGGTTGTGGTCGGCTCGCAGTGGGGCGACGAAGGCAAGGGTAAGATCGTCGACTGGCTCTCCGAGCAGGCCGATGTCGTCGTCCGTTTCCAGGGCGGCCATAACGCCGGCCACACGCTGGTGATCAACGGCACCACCTACAAGCTGTCGCTGCTGCCGTCCGGCGTGGTGCGCAACAAGCTCTCGGTGATCGGCAATGGCGTCGTGCTCGACCCCAAGGCGCTGGTCGACGAGATCGACCGGCTGAAAGCGCAGGGTGTTGCGGTGACTCCGGACAGCCTGCGCATCGCCGAGAACTGCACGCTGATCCTGCCGCTGCATTCCGAGCTCGACGTCGCGCGCGAGCGCTCGTCCGGCAAGGGTGCGATCGGCACCACCGGTCGCGGGATAGGCCCGGCCTATGAGGACAAGGTCGGCCGGCGCGCAATCCGGCTGATGGACCTCGCCGATCTTCAGGTGCTCAACGGCAAGATCGAGCGGTTGCTCGCGCATCACAATGCGCTGCGCCGCGGGCTCGGCATGGAGGAGGTCCAGGCCCGCACGGTCTACGATCATCTCGCGGCGGTGGCGCCGAAGGTGCTGCCGTTCATGGATTCGGTGTGGTCGCTGCTCGACGAGAAGCGCCGCGGCGGCAAGCGCATCCTGTTCGAAGGTGCGCAGGGCGCGCTGCTCGATATCGACCACGGCACCTATCCCTTTGTCACCTCGTCCAACACGGTGGCGGCGCAGGCCGCGACCGGCTCGGGGCTGGGCCCGAATGCCATCGGCTATGTGCTCGGCATCTGCAAGGCCTACACGACGCGCGTCGGACAGGGGCCGTTCCCGACCGAGCAGCTCAACGAGATCGGCAAGACGCTCGGCACCAAGGGCAAGGAGTTCGGCGTCGTCACCGGGCGGCCGCGGCGCTGCGGCTGGTTCGACGCGGTGCTGGTGCGGCAGACCGTGCGCACCAGCGGCATCCAGGGCATCGCCCTGACCAAGCTCGATATTCTCGACGGTTTCGAGGAGATCAAGATCTGCACCGGCTACAAGCTCGACGGCCGCGAGATCGACTATCTGCCGGCCAGCGAGCACTCCCAGGCCCGTGTGGAACCGATCTATGAGACCGCCGAGGGCTGGGACGAGGTCACCGCCAAGGCCCGGTCGTGGGCAGAACTCCCGGCCCAGGCCATCAAATACGTGCGCCGGATTGAGGAATTGATAGGCTGTCCGGTGGCATTGTTGTCGACGAGCCCCGAGCGTGAAGACACAATCCTGATGCAGAATCCGTTCGAGACCTGACAAACCCGGAATAGATGGCCGACTATCACCCGCTCATCGCCCGCGCGGTCGCCGGTCTCGACAAGAACACCGGAGAGAATCGGCGTGCGCTCTATGAGAGGGCGCGCACCGCGCTGGTGGCGCAGCTCCGTGGCGTCAATCCGCCGCTCGAGGAATCCGAGATCACCCGCGAGCGCCTGGCGCTCGAAGAAGCGATCCGCAAGGTCGAGGCCGAATCGGCGCGGCATGCCCGCGAGACGGCGCGGCCGGCCTTCATCAAGCGCGCCGAGGCGCCGCGCCGCGACGAGCCCGCCCCGCCGCCGCCCCAGGACCAGCCGGCTTCACCGCCGGCCGTGACTGCTCGCCCGGCCGCGCCTGCCTTGGCCCCGCCGCGCCCGCCGGCGCGACCGAACACCTTTGTGCAGACGCGCACCGCCACGGCCGCGGTGCCCCAGCAGGCTCAGCCGGCGCCGCCGCCGCCTCGGGCCGAATCACCGCCCCCGCCGTTGCCCGTGCCGGTACCACGTCCCGCGGCGCCGGTTCCCGCGGCGCGCAAGCCGCAGACGCTCGCCGATGAGGCGCTGCGCGGCTTCCGCGACGTCGCCAACGATCCCCAGGCCGCCGCCGAGGCGCGAAATGTGGCTGCTGCCGAAGCCCGCCACATCGCCGAGACCGAGGCGCGCAGCACGCCGCGTTACGACTACGGCCGTCCACCGCCCGATCGCAGCCTGCCGCCGGCGCCGTCGCTGCCGCCGCCCCTGCCGCCCGTCGAGCACAATCCGCTCGCCGAGTACGGCCAGCTCGAGCCGCAGATGCAGCCCGAGAATCTCTGGACGCAGCCGCTCGACAACCAGGGCGCACCGGTCGATTACGACTCCGAG
This sequence comes from uncultured Rhodoplanes sp., assembly GCA_936924235.1. Lineage (GTDB taxonomy): Bacteria > Pseudomonadota > Alphaproteobacteria > Rhizobiales > Xanthobacteraceae > Z2-YC6860. The sequence continues at coordinate 45,846 of CAKZHN010000457.1, forward strand.
CAGCAGTATCCGCCGGCTCGCCATGAGCCGCAGTATGACGAGGAGCCCGCGCCGCCGCGGCGCATGCGGCAGCCGCGGTCCTACGGCCGCTATATCCGGACGGGTCTCATCGCTCTGCTTGTGCTGGCGGTCGTGGGCACGATCTACTGGCAGCGCGCCACCATTGCGACCGTCGCCGGCGGCGTGATGGCCCTGCTGCGGCCGTCGCCGCCGCAGCAGGCGCCGCGCGAAGCGCAGGCGCCGGCGCGACCGAAGATTCCCGACCGCCTCGGCTCGCAGTCGACGCAGCAAAGCGGCGTCGCGGTCGCGCAGCGTGTCGTGCTCTACGAAGAGGACCCGGCCGATCCGCAGGGCAAGCGCTTCGTAGGCACGGCGGTCTGGCGCACCGAGACCAAGCCCGGCGTCGCAGGGCGTGCGCCGGAGCTTGCGGTGCGGGCCGACATCGAGATTCCGGAGCGGCAGATGAGCATCACGTGGTCGTTGCGCCGCAACACCGACCAGTCGCTGCCGGCGAGCCACACCATCGAGATCGTGTTCAACCTCGCCAACGATGCGCAGACCGGCGGCATCCAGAACGTACCGGGCGTGCTGATGAAGCAGGCCGAGCAGACCCGCGGCGTGCCGCTCGCGGGCCTCGCCGTGAAGGTCACACCGGGCTTCTTCCTGATCGGGCTGTCGGCGCTCGAGGCCGACATGCAGCGCAACATTCAGCTCCTGAAGGAGCGGTCGTGGTTCGACATCCCGATCGTCTACAACAACAACCGCCGCGCCATCCTGGCGATGGAAAAAGGCACGCCGGGCGAGAAGGCGTTCAACGACGCCTTCGCGTCGTGGAAGCAGTGAGCCACTTCGCTACTGCGACTTGAGCCCCGCCTTCTCGATGATCTCGGCCCAGCGCTTCACCTCCACGGCGATGTTGCGCTGGAACTGAGCGCCCTCGATACTGATCGGCTCGAAGCCGAGCTGGAACAGCCGGTCCTTGATGTCGGGCATGGCCGCGATCTTCAGCACGGCGGCACCGACCTTGTCGGCGATCGGCTTCGGCGTCTTCACCGGCACGAAGAACCCGGTCCATACCGTCGACGACAGATCCGGATAGCCGGCCTCGGTCACGGTCGGAACGTTCGGCACCGCGCCGGAGCGCCGTTCCGTGGTCACCGCGAGCCCCTTCAGCTTGCCGGAATTCACCAGCGGCACTGCCGGCGGCAATGTCACGACCGCAAGATCGGTCTGGCCCGCCATGGTCGCGGTCAGCGCCTGGGCCGCGCCGGGGAACGGCACATGCGTGATCTGCACGCCGGGCAGCGTCGTGATCAGATGCGCCAGCAGGAGCTGCGGCACCGAGCCGGTGCCGGGCGACGAATAGGTCAGCGGACGCTTGCCCGCGAGCTCGATCGCGTCCTTGAGCGTCGATGCCGGCAGGCCGGGCGTCGCGACCACGATGTTGGCCTGCGGCGCGACGCTCGCCACCGCCTGCAGATCGCGCTCGATGTTCATGCCTGCCGCGCTGTTGGTGAGCTGCGCGATCACCATCGAGTTGGAGGCGACCAGCACGGTGTAGCCGTCCGGTTCGGCGGAAGCGACCGCGCGGCCCGCAATGAGACCGGCCGCGCCGCCGCGGTTCTCGATCACCACGGGCTGGCCCAGGATCGTTGACATCTTGTCGGCGAACAGGCGCGCCACCGCGTCGATGCCGCCGCCCGGTGGGAAGCTCACGATCAGGCGGATCGGGTGAGACGGATAGTTGTCCTGCGCCGACAGCGGCGACGCGCAGGCGAGCAGCCCCGCCGCAAGCCCGATCAGCGCGGCGCAAGCCCGCATACACGCCGACGCTCTGATTGTTTTGCCCATTCAGTCCCCCGTTTGCTTTTGGTCAGACGGCTTTTCCCATTGGTCGCGCGACGTGCCGGTTCACCGGATACGGCAGGCCGAGATTCTCGCGCAGCGTCTTGCCTTCATACTCGGTGCGGAACAGCCCGCGCCGCTGCAGTTCAGGCACCACCAGATCGACGAAGTCGCGGATGCCGCCGGGCAGCGCCGCCGGCACAAAGTTGAAGCCGTCGGCCGCCTCGCGGGTGAACCAGTGCTCCATCACGTCGGCGATTTGTTTCGCCGTGCCGATCGCGACGTTGTGGCCGTTGCCGGCCGCGACCGCGAGATAGAGCTGGCGAATGGTGAAGTTGTTGCGCTTGGCCATGTCGAGCATCAGCGCTGCCCGGCTGCGCATCCGCGGATTGATCTTGTCCTCGGGCACCGGGCCGTCGAGATCGCAGCCCGAGAGATCGCCGAGCGAGGCCGCGATCTGGGCAAGCCCGACCTTGGGATCGATCAGGTCCTGCAGTTGCCCGTATTTATCCTGCGCCTCCTGCTCGGTGCGCCCGACGACCGCCATGATGCCCGGCATGATGTGCAACTCGCTGGTCGGGCGGCCGAACTTCGCCATGCGGCCTTTGACTGAGGCGTAATACTTCTGCGCGTTCTCGATCGACGCCGAGGCCGCGAACACCACGTCGGCGGTGGCGGCGGCCATGTCCTGGCCCTGATCGGAGGCGCCGGCCTGCACGATCAGGGGATAGCCCTGCGGTGTGCGCGGGATGTTGATCGGACCGCGCACCGAGAAGTGCTCCCCCTTGTGGTTGAGCACGTGCATCTTGGCCGGGTCGAAGAAGACGCCCGACGCCTTGTCGCGGACCAGCGCGTCGTCCTCCCAGCAGTCCCACAGGCCGCGCACCACGTCGACGAACTCGGCGGCGCGGCCGTAGCGCTTGTCGTAGTCGGGCGTGGTCTCATAGTTGAAGTTCTGCGCTTCCATCGGTGTCACCGAGGTGACGACGTTCCAGCCGGCGCGGCCGCCGCTCAAGTGATCGAGCGAGGCGAATTGCCGCGCCACGTGGAACGGCTCGGCATAGGTGGTCGAGAGCGTGGCGACGAGGCCGATGTGCTGCGTCGCCATCGACAAGGCGGCGAGCAGCGTGATCGGCTCGAAGCGCGACGAATTGGAGAAGCGGCAGAGCGCGCCCGGCGGCTCGTCATATTCGCGGATGCCGACCGCGTCGGCCAGAAACACCATGTCGAGCTTGCCGCGTTCGGCGGTCTGCGCCACCTCGACGGAATGGCGGATATTGGGGCTGCCGTCGGCCGGCACGTCCGGATGCCGCCAGGCCGCGACGTGATAGCCGAGCCCGATCATGGATACGCCGAGCTTCATCTGGCGTTTTGTGTTGGGCATGCGCACCTCCGGCTGGGCCTGGTCAGGCTCAGTTATAGGCAAATCGTTGCTGGATATTCCTCCCGGCTTCGACGCCCAGCAATGCAAATTCGTCGCAGCCCGGAACGGGCGCGGCCAAGTGCAGCAGGCTTGGAGTGTGGCGCAGCTCATATTGGCGCGACAGCACGCCGCCTAGGCTTCGAGCGTCCCCAATTCCTGTCCACGCAAGGAGAGACGCCATGCGCACTCGCATTCTGCTGCTCGCTCTGCTGCTTGCCACGATCCTGCTGCCGGCCGCGCCGGCCAGCGCCTGTCCGGCCGGCTACCGGATGTGCGGCAACTATTGCTGCCGCTGAACCGGAGGGCCTGCCATGACCCGATCTCACATGATCAGGATCGCGATCGCGGTTGCGGTTGCTGCCGTCCCCGCGGTTGCCATTGCGCTGCAATTCGGCGACACCCGCAACGCGCTCGACCGCTCGCTGGAAAGCAACGGCTTCTATCCGCTGAAACCGCCGTCCACGCTGGTCGGCCCCGGCTCGATCTACCACGTGTCGCGCGATGGCAAGTTCTATCGCACCATCTGCAAGGCCGACGAGAGCAAGGTCGCGCCCTTCGTGGTGCGCTCGCCGAGCGAGGAGATGATGGCCCGCGAGCTGCAGAAGGCGAAATATTCATTGGGCGCCGATCCGATCCGGATGATCAATGCCCACCTCGATAGCGACACCATCGAATCGGCGAATTACACGCTGAGCTCGGTCAGCGTGCTGGAGATCCCGCTCGACCGCAACGAGGAGATCTTCGTCGCTCTGACCCAGCACGAGGGCTGCCAGAAGGCCATCGACGATCTTTTGGCCAATCGCGAGTTCGTCTGCCAGGGCCAGTCGGCGCTGCTCGCGACCGTGGAGTACCGGCTGACGTCCAAGGCCAGTGTCGGCGGCAAGGTCGAGCTCACGCCGGAAAAGCTCACACCGGAGAAAGCATCTTCGATCAAGGCCGCGCTCCAGGAGAGCGTGAACGCCAACATCGATTTCTCCAACGGCAAGTTCACCTCAGGCACCGGGCTCTACTACGGCGTCAAGCTCAACCCGTATTGCATCTCGCGTGCGACCGACCGGGTGGCGCGGCGGCTGCCGCGAAACCGCTTCGACCGCTTTGTCGATTTCATCCAGCTCGACATCATGGGCTGGTAAGGCGCCGGCGGCTCAGGCCCCAAAAAGCAGATCGCCGCCGCGCTTCCCGCGCGGCGGCGATTGCCGATCGAAGATGATCGCCGATCAGTGATGACGGCGATGCTTGCGCGCCCGCGGCGGCAGGTGCGCCGGCTCGAGGTCCATGCCCGCGACGCCCGCGGCGGCGCTGAGGCCGGTCTGGCCCTGCACGCTCAGCGGCTGCAGCGAGATGGTCGAGTTCGAGCCGCCGAACAGCGCATTGGCGCCGACGCCGACGCCGACGGTCACGCTGGCCGCACCACCGGCATAGCTGCCGGCGAGCGCGCCCGGTCCGAGCCGGTTGGTCGGCGCATAGACCTGCCAGTGCAGCACCGTCGAGGACGTCCAGCCGATGTCGAGACCGGCGCGGCGGATCACGCCGAAGTACGGCTGCGGACGGCCGTAGGCCGGGCGAAACAGACATTCCAGCTTGGTGACCGAGCCGACCACGAAGGCGGCCGTCTGGCCGTGGCACTCGAGATAGCCGGCGGCAACCGCATTCTGAGCCATGGCCTGCGAGCTGGAGGCTGCAAGGGCCGCGGCGAAGGCAAGGCCTGCGAAAACGCGCATCAATTTGTTCTCCTTAGTTGGGCGCGTAGGCTTATCGGAGGACATAGGCTGCGGATAGGGCGCCAGACCGGGGACCAAATCGATTCTGGCAATGTGTGGGCGCCATACAACATAGGCGCGCTTTTGGGGGTGCCACGCGTAGGCCAATGGCCGACTGGTGCGCCGTGTTCGGTCGCGGACCTTCCGCCGCAACATGCTCCCACCTCCGGCGTCTTTCGGACGCACTGACGCCAGATTCGACCAACAAGAACCGGCCGTCGGGGTGGGGCAGCCAGGAGTACTTGATGAAGGCCATCACCATCGCGTTGATCCTTGCCGTCGTTTCGACGCCCGCTCTCGCCCGCAAGGCGGACCATCACGAGCATGTCCGCCATCATCACCGGCACGTCGCCGCTTATCATCACAGGCACACGGTCGTTGCGGACGCGCAGCAGTCGTTCGGAGGCTGGGGGATGGCCGGGCCCGCGGGCTGGGGCGTCGACACGCCGGCGCGCGCCCCGCGCATCGCGCGTGATGCCGCGCCAGGGCAGGGCGCCTATGCCGAGATGGTCGCGCGCCACGCCGCCGCAAACGGCATCCCGGCGTCGCTGGTGCATCGCGTGATCATGCGCGAGAGCCGCTACAACCCCCGCGCCGTGAGCAAGGGCAACTACGGCATGATGCAGATCCGCCTCGGCACTGCGCGCGCCATGGGCTACACGGGCAGCGCTGCGGGCCTGCTCGATCCCGAGACCAACATGACCTATGCGGTGAAGTATCTCGCGGGCGCCTACAAGGCTGCGGGCGGCAGCGAGGGCGGCGCCGTCGCGAACTACGCGCGTGGCTATTATGCGCAGGCGAAGCGTCGCGGCATGTCGCCCTATGAGGCGCCGGGCTCGGATGCGTTTGCGATGCAGCCTGCGGCCTCGCCGACGCTCGTCATGCAGACGTCGGCGCGAGGCGTTCGTGGCGCGCGCATTCGTCCGGTGCGCTGGGAGTCTGATCCAAGCGCTCGGATGACGGCAGACCGTAACGCGGTGTTCTAGGACATTCCCAGCTGAATTGAGGTACGCCTGCGCAACAAGCACACTGTCACCCGCGGGCTTGACCCGCGGGTCCATACGGTGGCGCGGCGACGTACGCCCTTACGACCGCCTTCGTGGCAATGGCTCATGGATCGCCGGGTCAAGCCCGGCGATGACACCGCCGTTGTGGCCCGTAACGTGAGTCGGCTGGGAAGTGTTCTGAGCCAATAGAAAACCGGCGGCGCTTGCGGCGCCGCCGGTTCCGTTATCAATCAGTGTTCGCTCAGTGCGCCGCGATCGGCTGCGGGGCCGCGGTCGGCGCTTCCATCGCGGCGACGCGGTTCTTGACCGCCTTCTGCACCTTCTCGAACGCGCGCACCTCGATCTGGCGCACGCGCTCGCGAGAGACGCCGAACTCGGCGGCGAGGTCCTCGAGCGTGACCGGCTCGTCCGCCAGGCGCCGCGCCTCGAAGATGCGGCGTTCGCGGTCGTTGAGCACTTCGAGCGCTGACGACAGCGCCTTGCGGCGGTTGTCGAGCTCCTCGTGCTCGGCCATCACGCTTTCCTGGCTCTCGCTGTCATCAGCGAGCCAGTCCTGCCATTCGCCGCTCTCGCCGTCGTCGCGGATCGGAGCGTTGAGCGACGCGTCGCCGCCGAGGCGGCGGTTCATGTCGACAACGTCCTGCTCGGTGACGCCGAGGCGCTTGGCGATGGTCTGCACCTGATCGGGGCGCAGATCGCCCTCCTGCAGCGCGGAGATCTTGCTCTTCGCCTTGCGGAGGTTGAAGAACAGCTTCTTCTGGTTCGCGGTGGTGCCCATCTTCACGAGCGACCACGAGCGCAGGATGTATTCCTGGATCGACGCCTTGATCCACCACATCGCGTAGGTGGCGAGCCGGAAGCCCTTGTCGGGCTCGAAGCGCTTCACCGCCTGCATCAGGCCGACGTTGCCTTCCGAGATGACCTCGGAGATCGGCAGGCCGTAGCCGCGGTAACCCATCGCGATCTTGGCGACGAGACGCAGATGGCTGGTGACGAGCTGGTGCGCGGCGTCACGATCGCCGTGCTCCTTCCAGCGCTTGGCCAGCATGAATTCCTGTTGCGGCTCCAACATCGGGAACCGCCGGATCTCTTCAAGATACCGGGTGAGACCGCCTTCCGCGGTCACAATCGGCAAAGCCGCAGTACGGGCCATGATGCGCCCTCCAAGTGTGTTGCCCCCGGGAACCCGGCGGGCGAGGCGTGCCGACGCTCCCCGAGCCGACGGCACTAAGTTCGCGGTCGCAACCCCCGACCGCATGAGGTGGAGAATACCGGACCGAATGGGGCGAAAGGAAGAAGAACGGCCTTCACACCACCGTGACCCTCACCCGCCTTTAGTCGCACCTATCAACCCTTTGGCCGTGAAGGCCTTTTGGGCTTCTGGGGAGATGCGTTGGGGGCGGATAAGCTATGACGTAAACGGGCCAGATCAACAGGCAGTTCCGAGCGGAACTCCAGTTGCTGGCCTTTGGTCGGATGCTGGACTGCCAGTACATAGGCATGCAGGGCCTGTCTTCCAAGACTCTCAAGGACTTGGCCCGCTTCGGCCGGCAATCGGGCCGTTTTGGTGCGGAAACCCGGGCCGTAGACCGGGTCGCCCAGCAGCGGATGGCCGATGTGGGCCATATGGACCCTGATCTGGTGGGTCCGGCCGGTTTCCAGCCGGCATTCGATCAGGCTCACGGCCGGCTTGCCGTCCTTGCCGGGGAAGCGCTCCAGCACCTGCCAATGGGTGATCGAGGGCCGGCCGTCGCTCCGGACCGCGATCTTGTCCCGGCTTTTGGGGTGGCGGCCGAGCGGGGCGTCGACCGTGCCCTTGGGCTGCAGCGGCGAGCCCCAGACAAAGGCCAAATAGGCCCGCTCCAGCGGGCCGGTCCGGCCATGGTCGGCGAACTGCGCGGCCAGCGCCTGATGGGCGCGGTCGGTCTTGGCCACGACCATCAGCCCGGTGGTGTCCTTGTCCAGCCGGTGCACGATGCCCGGCCGCTTCACGCCGCCGATGCCCGAGAGGCTGTCGCCGCAATGGGCGATCAGCGCGTTGACCAGCGTGCCGGTGGCATGCCCCGCCGCCGGGTGCACCACGAGGCCCGCGGGCTTGTCGATCACGACCAGCTCGCTGTCCTCGAACACGATGTTGAGCGGGATGTCCTCCCCCGCAGGCTCGGCTTCCTCCGGCTCCGGCACATTCACCACGACGACGTCGCCTGCATTGACGCGATGGCTCGGATCAAGGATCGTGCGGCCGCCGATCGTCACCGCGCCCTCGAGAATGAGCGCCTTGAGCCGCGTGCGGGACAGTTCGGAGTGCTCGGAGAGCACGCGGTCGATCCGGCCGCCGGCGGCGTCGCCTGCGACTTCGATCTCGACCACGGTGTCGGGCCCGGCCTCGCCGGGGGGCATTTCCTCGGGCATCTGGGACTGGGAATCTGGTGACGACATTCGAGCCAATATGGTGATGCCCGATCATAACGCCGATGACGACAAGCCGCTCACGCCCGAGCAGCAAAAGATCGTCGCCAAGGCGCGCTGGCTGATGCTGATGTCGGGCTTCGCGACCTTCCTGGGCATCGCCGTGGTGATCGGCGTGGTCGGCTACCGCATGTTCAAGAGCTCCGGCGACGCCGCGCCCCGCGAGGTAACGGCGCTCTTGCCCAAGGGCGCCAAGGTGGTCCAGACCGCGGTCAGCGACGACCGGATCGTGGTGACGGTCGAGCTTTCCGGCACGGTCGAGATCCGGGCGTTCGACATCAAGACCATGCAGCCGACCGGCCGGCTCCGCTTCGCCACGGAGCCCTGAGGCGGCTTTTTAACGCTGCCGGAGGCCGGAAATCCCGGCGCTTGCCTCATCGCAGGATCGAGGCTATTTGAACGGCCTTGCCCAAGGCTCCCTTCGTCTAGCGGTCTAGGACGCGGCCCTCTCAAGGCTGAAACACGGGTTCGATTCCCGTAGGGAGCGCCAGCGTCAGAAGCGCCCGGCTGCTCCGAAAGATGCGGCCCCGCAGGGCTTTCGCCCGCCGACTAACGACATTCGTCGGCACCAACAGCTAGATCGTTTACGCCGAGCCGAGCATTTTATTTTCCCGTTGGCTGCGACCGCGCCGCCTCAGCTAATTGCAGCCAAAGCTGCGCGAGGTTCGACGCGCATGCCTTCTCGTCCGGGTTGGTAAGTTTCTTGGCCTCTTCAGTGCAGCGATCTGCATTGGATTCAAATTTCGCTTGCAAGCAGTTGCGCCACTTCGTGCGGCCAATCTTGGGGTCGAGTGTGTTCATGTTGTTCTCCTCGGAGAGAAAACAGACTGCCCCATCCGATTGTTTCAAGCGGTTCCGCGCGTGGTTAATCCTCTAAAATACCTCGGCCCGCGTGTGTGAAGTCTGAAAGCTGCTCATCGAGATTTCAGATGTCCTTGTATTTGGCCAGACGGCCCCGATCGATAGCCGTGACAGAACGATTTATTCTCGTAAAAGAATGCCGTTTGCTCTGTTCATCATGGGGGGACACCCTTTAATCATGTCCCACCTTTGGCTAAGCCGCTGAGATTACCTCAATGGGCTGGACCCGTGGACCCGTAGGGAGCGCCACGGCTTGTGGCAACCCAGACTTGGCACCATCCGCAGCAGGTGGATTGTCCAGGTCACATCGCCCGGGGCTTCTCGGCAGCTTTGCTCTTCTTCGCCTCGGCTGCCTCCGCCTTCTTGTCGTAAGCGCGCATCTTGAGCGATTGAGCTTTGCTGACCCGATAGGTCGGTGCGTGTGTCGTGGTCATGGACATGCGTTTCGCCACGCGCGGCTTCGGGTCGGCGGGCTTCGCCAGAACGTCACTCATTGCTTCATCTCCTCGTGCCACTCGCGGGCAAGCTTCTGGGCTTCGGTGATCTGTGCCGGGGTCATGCGCTGCGCGATGATATCGCGGCTTCGAGCCGCGCTTGGGTTGCCCTGCGCCGCCGCCAGGTCGAACCACATGTGCGCGACAACGGAGTTCTTGGTGACGCCGCGTCCCAGGTCGTGCAGCAGCCCAAGGCCATACTGGGCGCCGGAATGACCGTGGTCGGCCAGCGGCTGCCATAGCTGCAGAGCGGTTGCGTAACGCCCGCTGACATACGCGTCGGAACCGTCCTCGTAGGGACCCGCCGAGGCAGGCGCAGCAAGCGTCGCCACCAGCATGATGGGGGCGATCAACAGCCTGAATGTCATGGCCTGCCTTTGCTCGGTCCGATCCGCGAGCCACGTCCTCAGGACCCGTGCTTGATTGGCACGGTCGAGGGCAGTTTCAGCTTTTTCGCAAATCGCGTGGTGATCGCTATTGGGATGAATCCGCGGCAACAGCCGCCAATCCCGGGAGAAGCAGCACCACGCCCGACGGCACCAGCCATAGCCTGATTTGATCGCCGAGTCCTGAATCCGGATTATTTATTTGGCTGGCGCGTCGCGCCCCTGGGTATTTCCCGGCGCAAGCGTTAACTGACCGACATGGAGCCCGATAAAGGCGAGGGGCCGGCACGTCCTTCCTCATCGGAAGGCTGGAACTGACGTGGCCGCCCTCAACATCCATCACAAGACGACATATCGCTTTCACCAGCCGGTGACGCTCTGGCCCCACCGCCTGTTGTTGCGACCGCGCGAGAGCCGCGAGCTGCGCCTGGTGTCGAGCAGCGTCGCGGTGACACCAGCGGCAGCCCTGACCTGGGCCCAGGACGTGTTCGGCAATACCATCGGGACCGCGAGCTTCCAGGCGATGTCCGATCATCTCGTGATCGACAGCGTTGCC
>CAKZHN010000458.1 GCA_936924235.1 uncultured Rhodoplanes sp.
GACGACGACGATGTCGCCGCCGAGCACGAGGTTCGCGCCGCTGGCCGCGACACGGATGGCGTGGATGTCCTCCGGCCGCTCGGCGATGCGCATGTGGCTGTAGACCGCGCCACCCTTCTGGGCAAGACCGGCCATGTCGATGACGCCGACCGCCTTGCCCTCGAGATGCGCGGCCATCCCCAGGATGCCGCCGATGGTGACGATGCCGGTGCCGCCGACGCCGGTGACGATGATGTTGTAGGTCTGCGCGATCTTCGGCAGCTCCGGCTCGGGCAGCACCTTCAGCTCATGGTCCTGCGCGACGCCGCGGCCCTTCTTCAGCTTCGCGCCATGCACGGTGACGAAAGACGGGCAGAAGCCCTTCACGCAGGAGAAGTCCTTGTTGCAGGACGACTGGTCGATGGTGCGTTTGCGGCCGAACTCGGTCTCCAGCGGCTGCACCGAGACGCAGTTCGACTTCACGCCGCAATCGCCGCAGCCCTCGCAGACCAGCTCGTTGATGATGACGCGCTTCTCCGGGTCGGGGAACGTGCCGCGTTTCCTGCGGCGGCGCTTCTCGGCCGCGCAGGTCTGGTCATAGATGAGAACCGTGCAACCGGGAACGAGCGACAGTTCCTTTTGCACCGCCTGCAGGTCGTCGCGGTGGTGGAAGGTGACGCCCGCGGGCCACTCTGTGCCCGGCGGATATTTCTTTGGCTCGTCGCTGACCACGACGATGCGCTTGGCGCCTTCGGCCGCGACCTGGGCCGCGATCTTCGGCACCGTCAGGCTGCCGTCGTGCATCTGGCCGCCGGTCATGGCGACAGCGTCGTTGAACAGGATCTTGTAGGTGACGTTGACGCCCGAGGCGATCGAGGCGCGGAGCGCCATGTAACCGGAGTGGTTGTAGGTGCCGTCGCCGATATTCTGGAACACGTGCGGGCGGTTGGAGAACGGCGCCTCACCGATCCAGTTGGCGCCCTCGCCGCCCATCTGGGTGAAGCCGAGCGTCGAGCGGTCCATCCACTGCGCCATGTAATGGCAGCCGATGCCCGCATAGGCGCGCGAGCCCTCCGGCACCACGGTCGAGGAATTATGCGGGCAGCCGGAGCAGAAATACGGAATGCGGACCGCGACGTCCTGAGTCACGGCGAGGCGCTGCTGCGCCTCCTTGAGCCGCGCGACGCGGCCCTTCAGGTTCTCGTCGGTGACGTACTTCAACAGCCGGTCGCCGATACAGATCGCGACGTCGTTGGAATCGAGCGCAGCCTTGACCGGGAACAGCCATTCGCCCCGCTCGTCCTTCTTGCCGATGCAGACGGGCTGGTTCGCGGTGCCATACAGCTCCTCGCGCACCTGCACCTCGATCAGCGAGCGCTTCTCCTCGACCACGATGATCAGCTCGAGGCCCTGCGCGAACTCCTGCAACTCCTGCCGGCTGATCGGCCAGGAGCAGGCGATCTTGTGGATGCGCAGTCCCCAGTCGTTGGCCCTCACCTCGTCGATGCCAAGCTCGTCGAGCGCCTGGCGCACGTCGAGATAGCTCTTGCCGGTGGTGATGACGCCGATCTTCGGATTGCGCCCGCCGGAGGTGATGACCTTGTTAAGCTTGTTGACCCGCACGAAGGCCAGCATGGCGTCGCGCTTGTGGTCGTGCAGCCGCGCCTCCATGCCGAGCACGGTGTCGCCCAGGCGGATGTTCAGCCCGCCCGCCGGCATGGTGAACTCGTCAGGATCGGGCAGCAGGATGCCGAGCCGCTCCAGGCTGCCGTCGACCACCGCGGTCGACTCCACGGTCTCGTGGATGCATTTGAGGCCGACCCAGGTGCCGGTGAAGCGCGACATCGCCCAGCCGTAGAGGCCGTAGTCGATGATCTCCTGGACGCCCGCCGGATTGAGCACCGGGATCATCACGTCGACGAAGTTGAATTCGGACTGATGCGCCGTGGTCGACGATTCCGCGGTGTGGTCGTCGCCCATCAGCGCCAGCACGCCGCCGTGCTTCGAGGTGCCGGCGAAGTTGGCGTGGCGGAAGGCGTCGCCGGACCGGTCAACACCCGGGCCCTTGCCGTACCAGATGCCGAACACGCCGTCGTACTTGCCCTCGCCGCGAAGCTCGGCTTGCTGGCTGCCCCAGAGAGCGGTCGCAGCCAGGTCCTCGTTGATCGCCGGCTGAAACAGCACGTTCCGCGGCGCCAAGTGATGCGCGGCGCGCTGGAACTGGTAGTCGAGGCCGCCGAGCGGCGAGCCGCGGTAGCCGGTGACATAGCCCGCGGTGTTCAGCCCCGCGCGCTTGTCGCGCTCGTGCTGGATCAAGGCCATTCGCACCAGCGCCTGATAGCCGGTGACGAAGATGCGGCTCTTGGTCAGGTCGTACTTGTCGTCGAGGGTGACGTGATTGAGCGACATGCGCGCGGAACTCCGCCGGCCGTGCCTCCTGGCGGGGCCAACCCTGCCAGAGCGGCGGCTTTCTCAACAGATAGAGCCGCGCGCGTTTCCCGGCAATCCTAGCGCGCTGAATTGGTTGGACATTTCCTGTGCCTTCGAATGATTGCAAGGAAATGTCGGCGGCGGCCCATGTCGCGCATTTTGGCGCAATGCAGCAACGGGCTAAAAGCCCGCTGATACCCGATCCTCGCCGGTGCGCGCTCCGCCGCGCATGCGCTGAATGCCCGGGCGATCTTCGGTATCGGCCAGCGCAGTGGCGAGCCTCAACACCTCCCGGTAACCCGGCTGGACCTCCATGGACGACGCGTACCGGCCGCGCATCAGGATCGCGTGCAGCTTCGGCAGGTTGTAGCAGGGCACATACATCAGCAAATGATGCTCGAGATGATAGTTGACGAAATAAGGCGCGATGAACGCGCGCTCGATCAGACTGGCGCGGGTGGTGCGCGTGTTGCGCAAAGGATCGTCGGCATCGAGCACGACCGCATGTTCCGCGATGTTGCGGATGCGGGTGATGACCATCATCCAGGTCAGCAGCGGCACGAGCCAGAGCAACGGATAGGCCCACCAGACACCGGCCATGGAAAATCCCGCGAGCAGCACGGCGTTTGCGGCCAGTTGCGGACCGAGCTTCTGTCCGAAGTGGCGCAGGCGCTGCACCAGCGGCCGTGATGGATCGCCGAGCGCATTCAGGACCTGAGCCTTGCGCTGCTGAAATCCGGTCTGGCCGGTGATGTCGCGCCAGAACTTCCTTCGATAGCTCGCTTTGGTGATCGGAAACGGCGCCGACAGCACGAGGTCGGGATCGTCGTCCTGCTGCGTATGGGCGTGATGGCTCAGGTGGTACCGCCGATAGGCGAGCGTGTCGGCAAAGATCGGAAAAGCGCAGAGCCATTGGCTCAGGGCAAGATTGCGCGCCGCGCTGCGGGACAGCGAGCCGTGGGCGCCGTCATGCATGAGAATGGCCAAGCCAAGCTGGCGCGAGCCGATCAGCGCAACGGCAAGGACATAGGTCAGCGGATTGGGAGCGACCGCGACCAGCGCGATCGATCCGAGGATGACCACCCAGGCGTGGGCGATCAGGGCGATGCCCTTCCATTCGCTTTTCTCGCGCAGCGATGACAGCTCTGCTTCGGTGAGAAGCTCACGGGCACCGATGCGGCGAATGGCGGAGCCAGCGGTAGCGGACATGGCGAGACCTCTGATCCGCGGATTCGGGAGCGCTTACGCCCTCACCAGCACGCAATTGTCCAAATCCGCCAATGCCCGCAATCTGCCACTGTTCGCTCCAAGCCGGATTGCCAAATTCTTCAATATTCATACCATTGCGGCAATCCAATTGCGCACGGAGCTGCCTGATGCCGATCCCCGAGCTCGACGCCACCGACCGCCGCATCCTTCGCGAACTGCAGCAGGACGGAGCGCTGCGCAACGACCTCCTGGCCGAGCGCATCGCCTTGAGCCCCGCCCCGACGCTGCGGCGTGTCCGCGCGCTGGAAGGCGCCGGTGTCATCCAGCGCTACGCCGCCCTGCTCGATCCGGAGCAAGTCGGGCTGGCAGTCCGGGTGAAGGTCGATGTGCGGCTGTCGTCGCAGGCGCGCAACGCCATCGACGCATTTTCCAAGGCCGTGTCGGCGATGCCCGAGGTCGTGGAATGCATCATCCTGTTCGGCGAGTGGGACTATCAACTGACCGTGGTGGCGCGCGACGTCGAAGACTATCAGCGCTTCGTGTTCGACAAGCTCTCCAAGCTGCCCGGCATCGCGACTTACCGCTCGACCCTCATCATGCGTGTGGTCAAGCACACGACGGTCCTGCCGGTGTGACAACCCGGTCCGGCGCCGGCCGACCGTAACCGCCCTGCCAAGCGAGGTTGCTTCTGCTACATTGGCCAACCGACATGGAGTCTTCACGATGAACCAGCACGCCAAGATCGACACCGCCGCATCGACCAAGATGTCCCCCGAGGAATGGCAGGCGCGAGTCGATCTCGCCGCGGTCTACCGGCTCTGCGCGCACTACGGCTGGGACGACGTGATCTACAATCACTGCTCGATGCGCGTGCCGGGCGAGCCATCGAAGTTCCTGATGAAGCAGCACGAACTGCTGTGGATCGAGGTCACCGCCTCGAACCTCCGCAAGGTCGACATGAACGACGACCTCGACGAGAAGTCCGGCGTCAACCGGCCGGGCTTCACGCTGCACGGCGGCGTGCTCAAGGGCCGGCCGGACGTCAATTGCGCGGTGCATGTGCACACCGAGACCGGCATGGCGCTGGCAGGCCTCAAAGGCGGGCTCAAGATGGTGTCGCAGCAGGCGATGCGGTTCTACCAGCGCATTGGCTATCACGCCTACGAGGGCATCACCGAGGACTTCGGCGAGCGCGAGCGGATTCTCAAGGCGCTCGGCCAGAACCGCGGGCTGATCCTGCACAACCACGGCCTGCTCACGGTCGGCAAGACCGCGCGCGAAGGCTTCATCCTGATGAAATATCTGATGTCGGCCGCGACCATCCAGTTGCAGATGCAGGCGACCGGCGGCGAGATGATCGAGGTTCCTCAGGCGATCTGCGAGAAGGTCGCGGCGCAGTATCAGACGCATGACTCAGGCCGCGGCGCGGCCGACTGGCCGGCCTATCTGCGCATTCTTGACGGCATCGATCCGGGCTACCGGAACTAGGCGACGCTAAATCCGGTTGCCGGCGCTCCAGCTCCAGAAGTCGCGGCCCTCGTCGCGCATGAACTTCGCCAGCACCATCTTATGCACCTCGTCGGCGCCGTCGACGAGGCGCGCCGCGCGGGCGGCGCGGTAGACCCACTCCACGATGGTGTCCTTGGAATAGCCGCGCGCGCCCTGGAGCTGGATCGCGACGTCGGCGGCCTGGTGCAGCGTGTTGGCGACATGCACCTTGGCCATCGAGACTTCCTTGCGGGCGAAATCGCCCTGGTCGAGCTTCCAGGCCGCATATATGGTCAGCAGCCGGCCGATCTGGATGTTGTGGCCGACCTCGCCGAGCTTCATCTGCACGCTCTCGCGGTCGGCGAGCCGGATCCCGAAGCCCTCGCGGCGGTTGACATACTCCTGCGCGATTTCCATGCAGCGCTTCGACCAGCCGAGCCAGCGCATGCAATGCGTCAGGCGCGCAGGACCCAGACGCACCTGCACGACCTTCAACCCGTTGCCAAGACCGCCGAAGATGTCGTCCTCATGCACCTCGAGGCCGTCGAACTCCAGCTCGCAATGGCCGCCATGCTCTTCAGGACCCATGATGTCGATGCGGCGCACGATGCGCCAACCGGGCTGGTCCTTGTGATAAAGGAACGTCGTGATGCCCTTGCGCTTGTCGTCGGAGGTGCGCGCCGCGAGAATGAAATGCGACGCCGACGCCGCGCCGGTGATGAACCACTTCCGGCCGTAGACCTTCCATTTATCGCCGTGTTTCTCGGCGTAGGTCTTGATCATGCTCGGATCGGAGCCGCCGCCCGGCGCCGGCTCGGTCATCGCCACCGACGAGCGGACCTTGCCTTCGACAATGGGCTTCAGCCATTTCTCTTTCTGGGCCGGCGTGCCGAGCTTCTTCAGCACGTTCATGTTGCCGTCGTCGGGAGCCATGCAGTTGAAGGCGAGCGGGCCGAACAGCGAGCGGGCCGCCTCCTCGTACATTACGGCCCAGCCGACCATCGGCAGGTCCATGCCGCCGTATTCCTTGGGCGACTGCGGCGCCCAGAGCCCAGCCTTCCTGGCCTTCTCGCGCACCGGCGCGAGCCGTTCGTCCGGGATGTTCTCGTGCTCGGCGAAATTGGCGCGGTCCGCTTCGAGCGGCAGCACGTGCTCCTCGACGAAGGCGCGGACGCGCACGCGAAGATTTTCGATCTCGGGCGACAGCGTGAAATCCATGAACAGTCCCCTATGCGCGAATGGCGACGACCTGCCCGCCGTCGACCACGACGGTCGTTCCCGCCATGAAGGCGCCGGCATCGGAGGCAAGCAACAGCAGCGGGCCGTCGAGATCGCCATCACGGCCGAAACGGCCTACGGGAATGTCGCGCGTCATGGCGGCGCCCGGCCCCGAAAGATAGTCGCGGTTGATGTCGGTGACGAACCAGCCCGGCGCTATGGCGTTGACGCGCACGCCCTTGAAGGCGAGCTCGAGGCCGAGCGTCTTGGTCATCTGGATGACGGCGGCCTTGGCGGCCGCGTAGGCGACGGTGCCCTTCGATACGCTGAGGCCCAGCACCGACGCGATATTGATGATCGAGCCCTTCACATTGGCCTTGAGCATCCGTCGCGCGGCCTCCTGAGCCCAGAAGAACACCGCATCGATGTTGGTGCTGGTGATGCGGTGCCACTCCTCTTCGGAGAGCTCGATCGCGCGGGTCGAATGGGCGACGCCGGCGTTGTTGATCAGGATGGTCACGGTGCCGAACGCCTTCTCGGCCTGATCGAAGGCGCGGTTCATCTGCGCGCGGTCGAGCACGTCGGCTTCGATGGTGACCGCCTTGCCGCCGGCCTTCTCGATCTTGGCCTTGGCTTCGGCGAGCTTTTCAGCGCGGCGCGCCACCAGCGCAACCGACGCGCCGTTCGCGGCCAGCACCTCGGCGAAGCGCAGCCCCAGGCCGCCCGACGCGCCGGTCACCAGCGCCACGCGGCCGTTGAGATCGAAGATGTCCGCGGCCCTCATGTGCCTCCCCTATTTCCCTCCATAAAGCGCATGCGGCAGGGCGGTCGCAAGCCCCGGCACGAACCATAAGACCACCAGGGCAAACAGCTGGATCACGACGAACGGGATGATGCCGAGATAGATGTGCCGGGTGGTGATCTCCGGCGGCGCCACACCGCGCAGGAAAAATAGCGTCGGGCCGAGCGGCGGGTGCATGTAGGAGGTCTGCAGGTTCATCGCCATCATGATGCCGAGCCAGACGGGGTCGATCTTGTGCAGCGTCATCAGCGGCACGGCGACGATCGGCACCACGACGAAGATGATCTCGAAGGCGTCCATGACGAAGCCCAGCAGAAACATCGCGAGCATCACCACGAGAATGGCGCCGGCCGCGCCGCCCGGCAGCTTGCCGAGCGCACGGTTGATCATCTCGTCACCGCCGAGCCCGCGAAACACCAGGCTGAACATCGTCGCGCCAATGAGAATGACGAAGATCATGCAGGTGACTTGCGCAGTGCGCTGCACAACCTCGGTAAGTGCGTTACCGAGCGTGCGTTTGAGCGCGGCCAGCAGGATCGCGCCGACGGCGCCTACGGATGCGGCTTCGGTCGGGGTCGCGATGCCGCCGAGGATCGAGCCGAGCACGGCGAGGATCAAAAGGATTGGTGCGACCAGAACGGCGAGCAACCGCCCGGCGAGCGCGAAGCCCTTCGGCGCTTTCGGGTCGGGCGGAATCGCGGGCGAGGTCGACGGGAACACCACCGCCATGAAGACCAGATAAAGGAGATACATCGCGACCAGCGCGAAGCCCGGCACGAGCGCGCCGGCGAACAGGTCGCTCACCGTCACCGACGACGGCGCGAAATTGCCCTGGGCGAGCTGCGCGGACTGATAGGCGGTCGAGAGCTGATCGCCGAGCAGCACCAGCACGGTGGCGGGCGGAAAAATCTGCGCCAGCGTCGCGGTGGCGGCGACGGTGCCGGCGGCGAGCTTCTTGTCGTAGCCGTGGCGCAGCATGGTCGGCAGCACGATCAGGCCCATGGTCACGGTGGTGGCGCCGACCACGCCCTTGGCGGCGGCCAACAGCGTGCCGACGATGGCGACCGAGATGCCGAGGCCGCCTCGCAATGAGCCGAACAGCCGGCCCATGGTCTCCAACAGGTCTTCGGCGATGCGTGAGCGCTCCAGCATCACGCCCATGAAGATGAACAGCGGGATCGCCAGCAGCACCTCGTTGGTCATCACGCCGTAGACGCGCTGCGGCAGCGCGCCGAGGAAGCTGAACGTCATGACGCCGGTGATGTGGCCGATGGCGGCGAACGCGAGCGACACGCCGCCCAGCGTCAGCGCCACGGGATAGCCCGCGAACAACAGCACGCAGACGGCAACCACCATCAGGACGGCAAGCGTTTCAGCGAGGGGCATCAGGGCCCCGCAGCACAGCCATCGCCTTGATCGCCTGGGAGACGCCCTGCAGCGCCATCAGCAGCGCGAAGACCGGGATCAGCGTCTTCAGCAGGAACACGGCCGGCAGGCCGCTGGTCTCGCGCGACGACTCCAGGATCGCCCAGGAGCGCGACACATAGGGCACCGCGAACCACGCCAGCACGGCCATGAACGGCAGCAGGAGAAAGAGCGAGCCGCAGAGGTCTATCGTCGCCTTCGTCCGAGGCGACGTCCCGGCGTAGAACACATCGACCCGCACATGGCCGCCCGTAGACAGCGTCCAGGCCGAGGCCAGCATGAACAGCCCGGCATGGGCATAGATGATCGATTCCGACAGCCGCACCGAGCCGAGCCCGAATACGTAGCGCAGCACCACCACGGCGAACTGCACCACCACGACGAACAGGCACAACCAGGCCGCGCCGCGACCGATCGTCTCGTTCAGACGGTCGATGCGTTCGGCGAATGCCTGGGATGCTGACGGGGTGCGGGCGGCAGACGACATTGGTATAGTGTAGCGCAAATCAGACGCTGGAGGTTTCCGTGGCACACGATCACGACCATGACCACGATCACGGCTCCGATCTTTCGGAGATGCAGCTGCGCGTCCGCGCGCTGGAAACCGTGCTGACCGAGAAGGGCTATATCGACCCGGCCGCGCTCGACGCCATCGTCGAGGCCTACGAGACCAGGATCGGTCCGCGCAACGGCTCGGTGGTGATCGCGAAGGCCTGGGCCAATCCGGAGTTCAAGAAGGCGCTGCTCGCCGACGCCACCAAGGCGGTCGCCTCGATGGGCCACATGAGCCGGGTCGGCGATCATCTGGTCGCAGTCGAGAACACACCGAAGCGGCACAACATGATCGTCTGCACGCTGTGCTCCTGCTACCCGTGGGAGGTCCTGGGCCTGCCGCCGATCTGGTACAAGTCGGCGCCGTATCGCTCGCGCGCCGTGAAGGACCCGCGCGGCGTGCTGTCCGACTTCGGCGTCACCTTGCCGAAGGACACCGAGGTCCGGGTGTGGGACTCCACGGCCGAGACCCGCTTCATCGTGCTGCCGATGCGGCCCGCCGGCACCGAGGGCTGGAGCGAGGACAAGCTCGCCGATCTCGTCACCCGCGACTCGATGATCGGCACGGCGCTCGCGCTGACGCCGGAGCAGCTCAAGAGCGGAGCGAAGTGATGGACAGCGTTCACGACATGGGCGGCACCGACGGCTTCGGCAAGGTCGAGGTCGAGAAGAACGAGCCGCCGTTCCACGCCAAGTGGGAAGGCCGCGTGCTCGCGATGCAGCGCGCCATGGGCTATGCCGGCGCCTGGCACATCGACCACTCGCGCTTCGCGCAGGAGAAGCTGCCGCCGGTCACGTACTTGTCGGCGTCCTATTACAAGCGCTGGGCGCTGGCGATGGAGAGCAACGTCACCGAGCGCGGCTTTGCCACTCCGGAAGAACTCAAAGCCGGCCATGCGCAGACGCCCGGCAAGCAGTTGCCGCGCAAGCTCACCACCGATGTGGTCAGCGCGGGGCTGACGCGCTCGTCGTTCTACCGGCAGCAGCAAGGTCCGCAGAAATTCCAGCCGGGCGACAAGGTGCGCACCAAGAACATCCATCCGGCAACGCACACGCGGCTGCCGCGCTACGCGCGCGACAAGGTCGGCGTGGTCGAGCTCTGCCACGGCTGCCACATGTATCCGGACTCGGTCGCGACCGACAAAGGCGACGATCCGCAGTGGCTCTATACCGTGGTGTTCGACGGCCGCGAGATCTGGGGCCCAGACGCCGATCCGACGTTGAAGGTTTCGATCGACGCGTTCGAGCCGTATCTGGAGCCGGCGTAACTACCATGGCGGAGATCGATCCGGCCAAGGCGCGCCGCGCGACGGACGCGGTGCCGAGCATCCCTTGCGATGCCGAGGGGCCGGTGTTCCGCGAGCCCTGGGAGGCGCAGGCTTTCGCCATGGCGCTCGCCCTCTACGACCGCGGGCTGTTTGCCTGGCCCGAATGGGCCGCGATCCTCGGCGATGAGATCAAGAAGGCACAGGCCGCGGGCGATCCCGACACCGGCGAGACCTACTATCAGCACTGGCTCAACGCGCTGGAGCGCATGGTCGCCGAGAAAGGCGTCACCGACGCGGTGACATTGCGCCGCTATCGCGACGCCTGGGACCACGCGGCCGACCGCACGCCGCACGGCACGCCGATCGTGCTGAAGCCGGAAGATTTCCGCTAGATTTCTCACCACGGTCATTCCGGACGCGCCGAAGGCACGATCCGGAATCCAGATAAGCAGGTGCTTTCTCCTGTACTGGATTCCGGGTTCACGCGCTAACGCGCGTGCCCCGGAATGACAACCGTGGCTATACCGCCCGCTCCGGCGTATGGATGCGCTCGGGCCGCACGCCAAGGCCGATGAACCTTGCCGGTATCCGTCGCAGCACGGGAAACCATCGGAGCAGCTCAAGCACGAACGGCGGCTTCGGCCGGTCGGTGCTTTTGAGTGCCGGCGAAAGCAGCTTGTTCTGGACGATCACCTGCATCCGCTGGATGACCCGCATTGGAAACGTGCGGCGCTCCTGCACGGCGGCGAGATGGTCGCGGGTGACGGCGTTGGCGCGGAGCGGTTCGCAGAGGATGTTGGCGGCGGCGACCGCGTCCTGCACCGCCAGGTTCACGCCGACGCCGCCGACCGGCGACATGGCATGGGCGGCATCGCCGATACAGAGAAGCCCATCGCGATACCACTGCCGCAGCCGGTCGATCGCGACGGTGAGGAGCTTGATGTCGTCGAAGCTCTTCAGCTCGGAAAGCCTGTCGCGCAGAAAAGGCTCCAGCGCCGCGACCCGCGCGCGAAACGCCTCCAGGCCCTCACGCTTCACCGTGTCGATGCCGCCTTTGGGAATGACGTAGGCGCATTGCCAATAGTCACCGCGGTTGAGCATCACCATCATCTGGCCGGCCTCCATGTGGCCGGATGTTTCCTCGGTGTCGGTGTCGCGCCGCGACAGCCGGAACCAGAGCACATCGATCGGCGCGCCGATGTCCTCGACGTGGAAACCGGCGCGCTCGCGCACGGTGGAATGCCGGCCGTCGCAGCCGACCACCAACGCGGCGCGGATCTCGAGATCGCCGCCGGGCTCCTTCGCACGCAGACCGACGACGCGGCCACCCTCCTCGATCAGGTCGGTGGCCTCGGCCTGCATGAGCAGGTGGAAGCTCGGATAGCGCTTGCCGTGATCGGCGAGGAAGTTGAGGAAATCCCATTGCGGCATCAGAGCGACGAACTTGCAGTGCGTCGGCAGATGGCTCAGGTCCACCATCGGGATGCGTTCGGCGCCGACCTGGAAGGACAGGCGCGGCACCTTGTAGTGCGGAAGTTTCAGGAATTCATCGAGCAGGCCGAGCTCGACCATCAATTCCAGGGTCGACGGGTGCACCGTGTCGCCGCGGAAGTCGCGCAGGAAATCCTTGTGCTTCTCCAGCACCACCACGTCGATGCCGGCGCGCGCCAGCAGAAAGCCCAGCATCATGCCGGCCGGCCCGCCGCCGGCGATGCAACAGCGAGTGGTGATGGTCTCGGCCATGGGACGCCCTCACGCTCTCGCCCCAGAAAATAAACGATCGGCGCGACAACAAGTTCGGTCTAGAAGCAGGCGCCGCGTTCGACGGCGAGATAGCCGAGCAGCAGCAGCACGCCGAAGCACAGCACCACCACGGCGGCGCCGACCTCGATGCCACGCAGCATCAGCATGCCATAGCCGGAGCGCGAGCCCGCGATCTGCTTGGCGGCCGAGCGGAACGCGACCGCCAGCGTCGCGATCAGCGCAACCGTGATCGCGGTGCCGAGCCCCATCACGAAGGTCGCGGCGACACCGGCCCAGAACAGACCCTGCGCCAATGCGAAGACGAGCACGATGATCGCGCCGGAGCACGGTCTCAAGCCCACCGCAACGATCGCAGACAGCCCGCGCTGCCAGCCGCCCGGACCGGCCAGTTCCTCCGGCTCCGGGCCGTGCGCATGGCCCCAGGCCGAGGCGTGTTCGTCCTCGCCGTGGTGATGATGGTGGTGGCCGTGATCGTGGTGGTGAGCGTGGCCATGGTGCGCATGCTCGTGGTGATGATGGCCGTGATCATGCGCATGATCGTGGTGGGCGTGATCGTGATGATGATCGTGCCCGTCATGCTTATGATCGTCATGCTTGTGATCGTGATGTTTGTGGTCGTGCGGCGGCGTCACGGCGGCGCCGACTGCATGCAGCGGCCGGCTCAGGCCGCGCGCGGTGCTGAGGAAGCCCTTGCCCTTGACCCAGATCAGCCGCGCGCCGACCAGCGCGATCAGCGCGTAGCTCGCGAGCTCAATCACCCGCTCGGCGCTGCACATCTGGCCTGCGGTGGCGTTCAGCAGCACGGCCGCGATGCCGACGATCGCCACTGCGACGAAAGCCTGCAGCAGCGCCGACGCGAAGGACAGCACGATGCCGCGCCGCCAGGTTTCTTCGTTGGCCACGAGATAGGACGAGATCACCGCCTTGCCGTGGCCGGGGCCGGCCGCGTGGAAGATGCCGTAGACGAACGACACGCCGAGCAGCGTCCACACCGCGCTGCCGTCGGTCTTGGCCGAGCGGATGATCCGCGACATGTCGCGATAGAACTCGGCCTGCTTGGCGAACATCCAGCCGATCAGGCCGTCGGACGGCGCCGGAGCCGCTGGTGCCTTGGGCCCGCCGAACGGATTGGCGGCCTGCGCCAGTGCCGCATCGAAGTGCCCGGCCGCAAGCCACATCGAGCCTGCGGCCGCAACAATCGTAAGCGCGACGACGAGGCGCCGTTCAGCGGTCTTGGTCAGGGACATTTCACCAGGATCTTGTTGGCAAACGCCGCCCCGAAGCTGTTCTCGGGAATCTGTCCGTCCGCCGGAATTTCCGCGAGACGCTGCGCCATCTCCTTGGTCATCTCCTGTGGCTTGCCGAGATTGACTTCGCAGCCGGCCGGAGCGCCATCGAGCGCCAGCGGGTCATTGTCGGCAAACTGGAAATCGACGAAGTAGCTCGGGTCGAACACCTCGAAGCTGAGCGACTTGGCCTTCACCGGCGTCTTGAGCGGCAGCAGGAAGTGCAGCGTAAGCACCGTGTCCTTGGAATTATACTCGAGGTAATAGTCCTTCGGGTCGATGAATGCGACCTTCTTGCCGTCGAGCTTGGCGTAGGTGAAGAAGTCGTACTCCTTCAGCGACTCGACGTTGACCTGCGCCAGCGACTGCAGCTCCTCGCGGGTGAACTCGCCCTTGGTCTGCTGGTCGAGGCCCTGGATGGCGAAGGCCGAATACATGTCGTCGAAGGCCCAGGAATGCCGAACGCCGACCACGCTGCCGTCCGGCCCATAGACCACCTGGGACTTCGAGACCACCCAGACATGCGGATGTGCCGAGGCGGCGCTGCCGCCCAGGGCAAGGCCTGCGCCTGCGGCCAGAATCGGAGCGAGAATCGCGGCTAGAATTCGTTTCATGATACCTGCAACCATAGCATGGACTTCGGCGGAATGGAGGCCGGTGCGATGAACGGTGTGCGGGTGCCCAATTCATCCGGAACGGCCGGGCCGAAGCTCAAGACGCCGGCCCATGCCTGCGACTGTCACATGCACATCTATGACGGCGCCCGATTTCCGCCGTCGCGGCCGGGCGCGCGGATGCAGCCCGACGGGGCCGTTAACGACTATCGATTGTTGCAGCAGCGGACCGGCACGAGCCGCACCGTGGTGGTGACGCCCGCTGCCTATGTCACCGACAACGACGTGACGCTCGACGCCATTGCGCAACTCGGTCCGGACAACACGCGCGGCGTCGCGGTCGTTCATCCGGATGTCACGGACGCCGAGTTGAAGCGGCTCGACGCCGGGGGCATCCGAGGCATCCGCTTCACGCAATTCGATCCGCACACGGCCGCAACCACGCGCGATATGATCGAGCCGCTGGCACGGCGGGTCGAGCCGCTCGGCTGGCATGTGCAGATTCATCTGCGCTCCGATCAGATCGCCGACGCCGCCGACCTGCTGCAGCGGCTGCCCGGCACCGTGGTGTTCGACCATCTCGGCAGGCTTGCCGGTGGCGTCAACGATCCGGCCTTCGCGATCATCCGGCGCATGCTCGACCGCGGCCGCACCTGGGTGAAGCTTTCGGGCGCGTACTTTTTCGGCGAGGCGCCGGGCTATGCCGGCGCGTTGCCGATCGCGCGGGCCTATGTCGATGCGGCGCCCGGGCGCGTGGTCTGGGGCAGCGACTGGCCGCACCCGACCGAGGCCGAGAAGCCCGACGACGCTGTGCTGCTCGATCTGCTCGCGAACTGGGCGCCGGACGACGCGACGCGTCATCGCATCCTGGTCAACAATCCCATCGCGCTTTACGGCTTTGCGCGCTAGCGGCACAAAGAAAAAGCGCGCCCTGAGGCGCGCTTGAAGTCGATGGTGAAAAGCGAAACGGGTTAGCGGATGGTGCGGGTCTCGTTGCCCGACCAAATGACCGGCTGGCCAGCCTTGAGCACCGGTGCCCGCGCTTCGAGTTGCGCGCTCATGTCCACCGGCGGCTGGTGAGCCGCGATTCCAACTCCGACGACTGCAATGCCAGCAACCAGCGCAACCACGACGATCTTGATGTGGGTCAGCCGGTCGGCTGTACGAATGGTGCTGTTGTTCATGACGGGCCTCCGAATAGGCTCCGTGGGTTTGTTTGCAGGACCAACGTCCTCCCATCGGATAGTCAACAAATACGGCCTGCCGCGAAAGCTTGATGTGACCCCCATCACAAAATGACGGAATCTCCTGGGTTCCCGGGCCGTCCGGTGCGGAAAAACCCAGCAAAAATGCGGGTTCCGGCGGTTCTGGCGCGGGCTGCCGCGGCGCCCTATGGTCGACCGCAATCGACGGAGGAACACCATGGAAATCAAGATGCTGGGCGCGACGCCCTCGCGCAAGGCCGGGGCCGATTACTTCACCGGGACAGTCTGGCAGGATCCGATCATCGACGCGCCGGAGCCGGCGAGCCTGCGCGCGGTCTGGGTGCGGTTCGAACCCGGCGCCCGCACCGCCTGGCACACCCATCCGCTCGGCCAGACCATTCACATCACGCAGGGCGTGGCGCTGGTGCAGGCCTGGGGCGGCCCAGTCCGGGAAGCGCGCGCGGGCGACACGGTGTTCTTCGCACCGAACGAGAAGCATTGGCACGGCGCTTCGCCCAACGTGGCGATGACGCACCTCGCGATGCAGGAGGCGCTCAACGGCAGCCACGTGACCTGGATGGAGAAGGTCACCGACGAACAGTACGGCGGCAAGGCAGGATAGAGACCGGCTAGACGCCGGCCGCGCCGCCGTCGGCGCGCGGATCGTGCGCGCCTTCGAGCGTGCCGTCCCGGTGCAGCACCACGGCGCCGGCATGGCCCATGGTGTCGGAATAAGCGTCGGACAGCACCTCGACGTCGTGACCGGCCGACAGCAGGCGATCGATGAGATGGCCGTCGAAGCGCTGCTCCATCCGCAGGTTGGTGACGTTCGAGCCCCAGGTGCGGCCCAGCAGCCAGCGCGGCGCATCGATCGCCTTGTCGAGCGGCATCCGATGCATCACGTGGCGGGCAAAGATCATGCCTTGGGTCTGCGGCTGGCCGTCGCCACCCATGGTGCCGTAGGCCATGACGCGACCGTCATCGAGCACCGCGAGCGCCGGATTGAGCGTGTGGAACGGCACCCGTCCGGCGGTCAGCGCGTTCAAGGCCGAGCGGTCGAGCGAGAAGCTCGAGCCGCGGTTCTGCATCAGCACGCCGGTGCGCGGCAGCACGCAGCCCGAGCCGAACTCCCAGTAGAGCGACTGGATGTAGGACACCGCCAGGCCTGATGCGTCTGCAGCGCCCATCCAGATGGTGTCGCCGTCGCCCGGCGGCGCCGGCCATTTCGCCGCCCTGCTGCGGTCGGTCTTCTGGATCTCGACATCGAGAAAGGCCGGATCGAGAAAGCGCTCGACCGGCTGCGGCAGTCGCGCCGGATCGGTGACGACGCGGTCGCGAACGCGGAAGGCGCGCTTGGTCGATTCCACGAGGCCATGGACGAACTCGAAGCTCTCCGCCTCGGCCACGCGAAAGCGTTCGTACAAGCCGAGGATGATGAGCGACGCGAGCCCCTGCGTCGGCGGCGGTGTGTTGAACACGGTCCCGGTGCGAAGCCGGATCGACAGCGGCTCGGCCAGCACGGCGCGATAGCGCATCAGATCATCGCGCGTTACCGGGCTGCCGATCCGCTCGAGATCGGCGGCGATCTCGCGGCCGACATCGCCGCGGTAGAAATCGATGAGCCCGGCATGAGCGAGATGATCGAGCGTCGAGGCGAGCGCTTCCTGCTTCAGCTTGCTGCCTTGCTGCGGCGGCTTGCCGTCGACGAGAAACGCCGCCGCAAAGCCCGGCACATCCTTCAGCTCGGCGAGCTTCTCGGCGCTGAGCCGCGCCTGGCTCCGGGTCACCACATAGCCGTCGCGCGCCTGCTGGATCGCGGCGGTCAGCAGTACGTCGAGCGGCAGCTTGCCGCCGAGCGCCTTGGCGGCCTCCTGCGCCAGCGCCCAGGCGCCGATCGCGCCGGGCACGGTCAGCGCCGCGAGCGGCCCGCGCGCCGGAATGGTCTCGTACTCGCGATAGAGGTCGGGGCGTGCCTGCGATCCGGCCGGGCCCGCGCCCATGAAGGCGCGCATGCGGCCCTTCGGCTCGCGGACCAGCCAGAAGCCGTCGCCGCCGATATGATTCATGTGCGGATAGACCGCGGCGATGCTCGCCGCCATCGCGATCATGGCTTCGAGCGCGTTGCCGCCTTCGGCCAGGATGGCGCGGCCGGCCTCGGCGGTAGCCGAGTGCGGCGCGGCGACGACGCCCCGGCGATGCCCGGCGCTGTGCAGATCGATTGCGGCCATGTTCAGTGAATCAAGCCGCCGTCTGCGGTGTTAGTGTGGACGGGGATGCCGATCAAAGCGGAGGCCGTCATGAATAAAGCTGTTCTGATCATGATTGCGCTTGCAGCGGCTGCGCTGCTCGGCAGCCGCCCGGCGCAGGCTTATTACAACGGTCCATGGTGCGGTGTGTACAGCCTCGGCGGCGGCAATTCATCGGAAAAATGCGATTACCGCGATTTTGAAAGCTGCCGGATGGACATGATCGCCGGCAATCGCGGCTTCTGCCGCCAGAACGGCTACTGGCACGGGAATTCCGAAGCCGCCACGCCTCGAACCCGCAAGGCACGCAAGCACGCCGAACGCTGACAATGCTTGTCCGGGTAATCCCGGCTTTGTCCGGGCAATAACGGCCACGGCATGGATTCACCGTCTGTGGTGTTACGTTGTGCAGGGGATCGCTGAAGCGGAGACCATGATGAAGAAAACCACCCTGGTTCTGGCTGCGCTCGCCGCCGCGACATTGCTCGGAAGCGCGCCGGCGCAGGCCTATTACAACGGCCCGTGGTGCGGCGTGTACAGCATTGGCCGCGGCTCATCAGAAAGGTGCGATTACCGGACGTTCGAAAGTTGCCGGATGGACATGGTCGCCGGCAACCGCGGCTTCTGCCGGCCGAGCCAATACTGGCAGGGCGAAGCGTCCGCGCCACGCCATCGCAAAAAGCGCAAGCAAGCAGAGCGCTGACGTATCGGTTACGACACCGCGCCCATCGCAGGACTCAGCTCGCCGAGAAAGCCCCGCTTCTTGAGCAGCGCATCCGCGGTCGGCAGCCGGCCGCGGAATGCAACGTACAACTCGGCCGGATCGCGCGAGCCGCCGGCCGACAGCACGTGCTCGCGAAGCTTCTTCGCGACCTCCGGGTTGAAGATGTCGCCCGTCTCCTCGAACGCCGCAAAGGCATCGGCGTCGAGCACCTCCGACCACATGTAGCTGTAGTAGGCCGAGGCGTAGCCGCCGCCGGAGAACACATGGCCGTGGTGCGGCGGCCGGTGCCGCATCACGATCTCTTCCGGCATGCCCAGCTCACTCAGCGCCTTCTTCTCGAAGGCGTTGACGTCGAGGCCCTCGGCGGATTGCAGCAGATGCAGGTCGAGATCGACCAGCGCCGATGAGATGTATTCGAGCGTCTGGCAGCCGCGATCGAAGTTCTTCGCCGCCATCAGCTTCTCGACCATGGCGTCGGGGATCGGCTCGCCGGTGCGGTGATGGCGGGCGAACTTCTTCAGCACCTCGGGCTGCTCGAACCAGTGCTCGTAGAGCTGCGACGGCAGCTCTACGAAGTCGGTGAGCACGCTGGTGCCGGACACCGTCGGATAGGTGACGTTCGAGAGGAGGCCGTGCAGCCCGTGGCCCATTTCGTGGAACAGCGTGCGGGCATCCTCGAACGACAGCAGCGTCGGATCGCCCTTGTTGAAATTCGACACGTTCAACACGATCGGCCGCACCTCGCCATGCAGCTTCTCCTGGTCGCGGAACGTGCTCATCCAGGCGCCGCCCTGCTTGCTCGGCCGCGCGTAGTAGTCGCCGTAGAAGATGCCTACATGCCTGCCGTCGGGGCCGTGCACCTCCCAGGCCCGCACATCTGGATGCCAGACCGGCACTTGGGTCGGAGTGAAGGTCAGCCCGAACAGCCTTTGCGCGCCGAAGAACGCCGCCTCGATGACGCGGTCGAGCGTGAAGTACGGCTTCACCTCGGATTCTTCAAAATCGCAACGGCGCTTGCGGAGCTTCTCGGCGTAATGGCGCCAGTCCCAGGCGGCGAGCTTGAAGTTGCCGCCCTCCTCGCGAATGATCTCCTGCATCTCGTCGCGATCTTTCAGTGCGCTGACGCGCGCCGGCTTCCACACCGTCTGCAGCAGGTTGCGCACCGCCTCCGGCGTCTTCGCCATCGCGTCGTCCAGGCGATAATGCGCAAAGCTCGGATAGCCGAGCAGCTTGGCCCGCTCGGCGCGCAGGGCGATGGTCTCGGCGATGATCGCCTTGTTGTCGGTCTTGCCGCCGCCGTCACCGCGCGCGATCCAGGCACGGAACGCTTTCTCGCGAAGATCGCGGCGCGACGAGAACTGCAGAAACGGTTCGACGCTGGAGCGCTGCAAGGTGATGACATGCTTGCCCGCCATGCCGCGCTCTCGCGCCGCGGCCTTGGCGGCGTCGCGCACGAAGTCCGGCAGTCCTGCGAGATCGGCCTCGCCCTCCAGCACCATGGTGTAGGACTGCTCGTCGGCCAGCACGTTCTGGCTGAAGGCCGTGCCGAGCGCGGCAACCCGCTCGACGATCGCGGCAAGCCGTTTGCGCTTGTCCGGATCGAGCGCCGCGCCCTCGCGACGCGAGCGGGTGTGGTGGCGCTCCAGCACGCGCTGCTGCTCGGGCGTGAGCCGGAGGCTGTCGCGCTTCTTGAACAGAGCATCGAGCCGGACGAACAGCTTCTCGTTCATGCGGATTTTTGCCCAATGCGCGGCAACCCGCGGGGCGATGTCGCGCTCGCAGGCAAGAAGTTCGTCGCTGGAGTCGGCGTTGACCAACTGACCGAACACATCATCGACCCGCTGCAGCGCCCGGCCAGCATTTTCCAGCGCCAGGATGGTGTTCTCGAAGGTCGGTGGCTCGGCCTGACTCCCGATCTTCTCGATCTCGGCCTCGTGCTCGGCAAAGGCGCGGTCATAGGCGGGTACGAAGTGCCCGGTCTTGATGCGGCCAAACGGCGGCACGCCGAACGGCGTGGTCCAGGCTTCGAAGAAGGGGTTTTCATCAGCGGCAGTCGATGGCCGGGTATTCAGGGTCATGGTAGAATGGTTCCAAGTTCGCAATTTCAACGCGTCAAATAGGCGAACGCCGAGGAGGAAAGATGGTCTCGTTCACGCTGAACGACAAGCGGGTATCTGTCGATGCCTCTACCAACACCCCACTGCTTTGGGTCATCCGCGATCACGTCGGTTTGACCGGCACCAAATACGGCTGCGGCGCGGGATTGTGCGGCGCCTGTACCGTGCATGTCGACGGCAAGGCGGTGCGCTCCTGCCAGACCCAGTTGTCCGAGGTGACCGACAAGAAGGTCGTCACCATCGAGGGTCTGTCGCCGAGCTCCTCGCACCCGCTGCAGAAGGCCTGGGTGGCGCTGGAGGTTCCGCAATGCGGCTACTGCCAGTCCGGCCAGATCATGAAGGCTGCGGAGCTCCTTGCGAAGAATCCAAAGCCCTCGCGCTCGCAGATCGTCGAGCACATGGACGGTAACATCTGCCGCTGCGGCACCTATCACCGCATCATCGCCGCGGTCGAACAGGCGTCGAGGGAGGGCTGAGCCATGACCATGATGCTCAAGACTCCCGAATTGTCCCGCCGCGGCCTGCTAGCCGGCATGGGCGGGATGACGTTCTGCCTTGCGCTCGGCACGAACGGCGTCAGCCTGGTCTCCGAGGCGCAGGCCAACACGCTGGCCAACGCGCAGGTCACGCCATGGGTGCGCATCGCGCCCGACGGCACGGTGACGATCCTCACCGCCGGCGCCGAGATGGGTCAGGGCTCGATGACCGGTCTGCCGGTCATCCTGGCCGAAGAGCTCGATTGCGACTGGTCCAAGGTCAAGATCGAGTGGTGCCCGGCCGATCCTGCGGTCTACGGCTACAAGGATCCGTTCGGCCCCTCGCAACTGATGTGGATCGTGGGCTCGCGCGCGACGCAGCTCTACTTCAACGATCTGCGCAAAGCGGGCGCGCAGGTGCGCAAGGTGCTGATCGCCAACGCCGCGCAGAAATGGGGCGTCGATGCCGCGACGCTGAAGACCGAGCCGAGCGTAGTGGTCAATCCGGCCAACGGCGCGCGGCTCTCTTATGGCGAGATCGCAGCCTTCGGCACGGTGCCCTCGCCGCTTCCCGAGGTCGATCCGAAGGAGCTCAAGGCGCGCAAGGACTTCCGGCTGATCGGGAAAGGAGTGCCGCGCCGCGACACGCCCTTGAAGGTCAACGGCACGGCGCAATACGCCATCGACGTGAAGCTGCCGGGCATGGTCTATGCCAGCACGCTCCACTCGCCGGTGCACGATGCCGCCGCCAAGGTGTGGGAGACGATCGACCCGACTGCGCCGGCCGCGCCGCCGGAGAGCTGGAACGATGCCGAGGTCAAGGCGATGCCGGGCGTGATCGGCATCGTCAAACTGCCGACCGGACTCGCGGTGGTCGCCGAGCACTACGAGCAGGCCAAGGCCGGACGCGCCGCGCTGAAGGTGAAATGGGCCAAGGCCAAGGCCGACGGCTTCGACTCCGAGAAGGCGCTCGAAAGCTACGTCAAGATTCACGACGACCCGAATGCACAGGTCGCGGTGCTCGACAAGAAGGGCGACGTAGCAGCGGCCTTTGCGGGCGCTGCCAAGACCTACAAGACGGCGTTCCGCAGCGACTACGGCTATCACGCACAGATGGAGCCGCTGAACGCGGTGGTGCGGATCACCGGTGACAAGGCCGAGGTCTGGGAAGGCAGCCAGGCGCCCGACGAATCGCGAAAGGCGGTCGCCAAGGCGCTCGACTTCAAGGAGGAGCAGGTCGACTTCCACCAGTGCTTCATGGGCGGCGGCTTCGGCCGGCGCTCGATCGGCGACTACGCGGGCGAGTGCGCGCTGATCGCCAAGGGCATCAACCGTCCGGTCAAGCTGATCTGGACGCGCGAGGAGGACATGGCGCAGGGCATGTTCCGGCCGCAGTCGTTCCAGTGCCTCGAGGCCGCGACCGACGCCTCCGGCACGGTCACAGGCTGGAAACACTGCGTGGTCGGCGAAGGCCAGTTCCTGCTGATCACGGGAATCAAGATCCCGTACTACGGCGTGCCCAACCAGCACATCGAGATGCGCGGGGTCTCGCACGGCATCCGCCTCAAGCACTGGCGCGCCGTGGGCCACGTGTTCAACGTCTTCGCGATCGAGAGCACGGTCGATCAGATGGCGGCGGACGCTGGCATGGATCCGATCGAGTTCCGATTCCAGAAGATGGCGATCATTCCGAAGGCACGGAAGTGCTTCGAGACGGTCGCGCAGATGTGCGACTGGAAGGCGCCGCGGCCCGCAGGCCGCGCGCTCGGCGTGTCGATCTCCGAACGCTCGGGCTCGCTCGGCGCCGGCGTGGTCGAGATCTCGATTGATCGCACCAGCGGCAAGATCAAGGTCCACAAGGTGTGGGTCGCGGTCGACGGCGGCGTGATCGTGCAGCCGGGGCCGGCCAGGGCCAACATCGAGAGCGCCATCACTTACGGCCTGTCGAGCGTGCTGCACGAGCGCATCAGCATGAAGGACGGCGTCGTGGAGCAGTCGAACTTCCATGACTACAACGTCATGCGGATGTCCGACCTGCCGGAGGAGATGAGCGTGCAGTTCGTCGACGTCGACACGCGGCCGACCGGGCTCGGCGAGATCGGCAATCCGTTTATCGCGGGTGCGATCTCGAATGCGTTCTTCAGGCTCACCGGCAAGCGGCTACGCCACCTGCCGTTCACGCCGGAGCGCGTGCTGGAAACGCTGAAGGCGTAGCGCCAAAACCATCGCCGTCATGGCCGGGCTTGTCCCGGCCATCCACGCCTTGGCTACGGAAGTAAGACGTGGATGCCCGGCACAAGGCCGGGCATGACAGCGGAGATTGTCGCGACAGACAGAACCACCCCAAAAAGCAAACGGCCCGCCGAGGGGAGCCGGCGGGCGCGTTCCTTGATCAGCTTCCCCCTCCCGGGCTCTCCTTCCAGTACATCCGTGGTAAGGCGGCTGTCGGGAGTGGGGCCGCAGCCGAAGCCGCGGAACTGTCCGACCTTAGATAGTGAGCCGGACAAGCTGTTCAAGGGTATCAACGGCCCAGCGTACGGGGCGTTCCGGGAACCCGGATTATTTGTGCGGGCTCATTCGGGCTCGATGCCGGCCTCTTTGATCATCGCGGTCCAACTCACCAGTTCGCTTTTGACGAAGGCGTCGAACTCCTGCGGCCCGCTCCAATAGATGTCGGTTCCCGACGAGGCGAAGCGCTGGCGCACCACCGGTGTGTTCAGCGCCTTCTCGATCGCGCCGGCGAGCGCCTTCACGGCCTCGGACGGCATGTTGGCCGGGCCGAACACGCCTGCCCAGGCCAGGATGTGATAGCCCGGCATCACCGTCTCGTTCAGCGTCGGCACGTCCGGCAGCAGCGGGTGGCGGTCGCGCGTCAGCACCGCGAGCGCATTGACCTTGCCGGCCTTGAGCTGCGGCATGCCGGTGTTGAAGTCGGCGATCATGATCTGGATCTGGTTGGCGATCAGGTCGGTCATCACCGCGGGATTGCTGCGGTAGGGCACGCGGACGATGTCGGTTTGCGTTCGCTTCTTCAGGGCCTCGCCGACGATCTGCGAGGTCGAGTTGCCGACGCCGTAGCTGAGCTTGCCGGGATTGGCCTTGGCGTAGTCCACCAGCGCCCGCATGCTCTGATAGGGCTTGTCCGGCGTGACCGCGACGAACGAGGCGAAGCTGCCGATCCGCGCCACCGGCGTGAAGTCCTTGATCGGGTCGTAGGGCACGTTCTTGAACAGGCCGTTCGCCGCCGAGTGCGTCGAGTTGGTGGTCAGAAGGAGCGTGTAGCCGTCGTTCGGCGCGCGTGCGACCGCGGCGGCCGAGAGAAGCCCGCCGGCGCCCGGCCGGTTCTCGACGATGAACGGCTGGCCGAGTTGCTCCTGCAGCGCCTGCGCCAGCACGCGGGCCGCGGCGTCGGTGACCGAGCCCGCCGCGAACGGCGTCAGGATCGTGACCGAGCGTGTCGGATAGGATTCGGCAACCGCCAGCCGGCCGAAGCCCAAAAGAGCAGCGATCAGCAACGCACCAGCCGCGACTCTATGCCGTGGTTTCAACATGGCTTTCATTTGGCCCAAACCTTTTCGTTTCTCCCTGGGCCGGTAGTATCCGCACGCCGGGCCGCGCCCGGCAAGCCGCCGGGAGTCATAATGCCGATCTCGAAACTGCATCACGTGCTGCGTCTTGCCGCAGCTCTCACTGCGCTGACCTGCGCCTTCGCGAAAGCCCAGAGCAACGCACAGGACTGGCCGAGCCGGCCGATCACCATGGTGGTGCCGTTCGCGGCCGGCGGACCGATGGACACACTGGCGCGCATTCTCCAGCCCACCTTGAGCGAGACGCTCGGCCAGCAGGTCATCATCGAGAACATGCCGGGCGGCGGCGGCCTCGTCGGCTCGCTCCGCGTGTCGCAGGCCGCGGTTGACAGCCACATGTTCGTGCTGGCCTCGATCGGCACGCACGCGATCGGCTATTCGATGCATTCCAAGCCGATGTATCACCCGGCCAACGACTTCCAGCCGGTGGCCTTCGTCGCCGACGCGCCGCTGATGCTGATGACCAAGAAGGACCTGCCGCCGAACAACCTCGCGGAATTCATCGCCTACACCAAGGCCCATCACGACAAGATGTCGTTCTCGTCCGGCGGCAGCGGCACATCATCGCACGTGTCCTGCGTGATGCTGAACCAGTTCATGGGCGTCGACGTCACGCATGTGCCCTATCGCGGCGGCGGTCCGGCGTTCCAGGACGTGATCGCGGGCCGCATCGACTACATCTGCAATTACATCTCGATCGGGGCACCGGCCGTGAAGGCTGGCCAAGTGAAAGCGCTGGCCACGCTCGCGCGCGAGCGCACCGCGCTGCTGCCCGATCTTCCCACCGCCGATCAGCAGGGACTGAAGGATTTCGACGTCTCGGCCTGGAACGCGATCCTGCTGCCGAAGAGCGCAACGCCCGCGATGGTGGCGAAGATGAATGCCGCAGTGAACAAGGCGCTCGACAATCCGGCGCTGCGCGAGCGGCTCGACACCATCGGGCTCATTCCCGGCGGACCGGACCGCAGGAGCCCGGAATACTTGCGGCAGTTCATCAACGCCGAAGTCGAAAAGTGGGCGGGCCCAGTGAAGGCCGGCGGGCTGCAGGTGGACTAGAGCGACACCGCCCTAAGCTTCACCCAGCTGCGGGCTCTCTTGCATGAATTGCCGATTCATGGCGAGCCAGAGATTGGCGAGCGCATCCTCGGGGGTTTGGCCCGAATAGGGCGAGCCGGTCGCCGAATAGGCGGTCCACTCGGACGTGGCCCGTTCCCACTCGACCTTCTCGAGCTCCTGGCCGCAGGCCCTGACCAGTTCCGCACAACTGGGTGTGGCTTCCGGGTCACGCTGCGGAAAGTTTGCGAGCCTGAGCTGGGCGAGAAACTGAGTGTGCATGGAGCGACCTCCCACACGCCAAGTATCGGGCCCGCCACTTTGTTCCGGCATGGCCCCGAAAACATGCTTGCCCGGAGCGTCGATCCAGACCGGGATTCACTGCCATCGCCCGACGAACGAACTAACTGAACATTAATCCCTTCACGGAATCCTGAAGACGCCCGGTGTTGCTCGTCCCCATATCGCGTTGAACCGGGGATGGCGTGTGGCGTTGAACCGGGGGTGGCGCGGAGCGGATCCATGTCGGAACTCCTCAAGAACGAAATTGCCGGAATCCCCGGAATCAAGGAAACGGTGCTGGTGCATCTGGTGCGCCTGCTGGCGGCGGAGCTCGTGGCCGGCAAGCACCGGGACGATGTCGAAGAGATCATCCACGCGATCGACCGCAAGATCGACCAGACACCGCTGCCGCGAGGCGTCGACGTGAACGACGCCCGTGCCGGATTCCTGGAAGCCAAGAAGCTGCTGGCGCCGGTTTGCAAAGCGCTTCGCGCGCAAGCCGCCGAGGCACGCTTCTCGGACGAGGTCAAAAAGCAGCCTTCGGCCGTCAAGCACGTGCAGTAGGCCGGGCCTCTCAAGCATCATTCGCCGGCTGGGCGAACGCGATCGGGCGGATTAGGCTGTTCTCGTCCGCCCTGCGCGCCGAGCCTTCGCATGATCCCGATCATCAAGCGCTTCCTGATTGCGCTGCTGGTGTCCGCCGCGGGCACCGGTGTCGTTGCCGCCGCGGATAATTATCCGAGCCGCGTGATCCGGATCATCGTGCCGAACATCGCAGGCGCGCCCGGCGACGTGGTGGCCCGCCTGGTCGCGCAGCAGCTTCAGCAGCGCATCGGCCAGAGCGTCATCGTCGAGAACCGGCCGGGCGCGGGCCAGACCACTGGCACCAAGGCCGCCGTGGCGGCGCCGCCCGACGGCTACACGCTGCTGATGGGTGGCGACGTGCTGGGCTACTTTCCGGTCACCTATCCGAACTTCGACTTCGATCCGTTGAAGAGCCTCGTGCCGGTCGCCACGGTGGTGAACTGGAATCATGTGCTCGTGGTGTCGCCGGACGTCCCCGTCCATTCAGTGGCCGAGCTGGTCGCCTATGCGAAAGCCAATCCTGGCAGGCTGATCTTTGGGCTGCGCTACGGCACGACGCCGCACATTCTCGCCCAGGCATTGCGGCAGGCGACCGGCACCGACATCACCTTCGTGCCCTACAGCGGCGGCGAACAGGCCCGCACCGACCTGCTGGCCGGCCGCGTGGATCTCAACTTCGGGCCGGTGTCGAATCTGATCTCGCTGATCGAGGACGGCCGGGCGCGGGCGCTCGCCTACACCGGCGCGACACGCGCGAAGCTCCTGCCCGATGTGCCGACCATGACGGAAAGCGGCTATCCACAGGTCGGCTTCAAACCCGACGTCTGGCTCGGCCTGCTGGCGCCGGCCGGAACACCACCGGCCGTCGTCGAGTTGCTCAACCGCGAGATCAACGAAGGGCTGCGGTCGCCGGAGCTTCTGGCGAGCTACGCCAAGCTCGGCTTCGAGCCCAAGATCACGACGCCACAGGAGTTCGAGGCGTTTCTCGTCCACGAGCTCGGCAAGTGGCCGCCGCTGTTGCGAGCGGCCGGCGTAAAGCCGGACTAGGTCGTCCGGCCGCGCGCGCGGAATACGCTACTGCGGCGCGGTCCAGGATTTGTAGTCTGCGTCCGACACCTTCGGCAGTGCCTTGATGAAGGCGGTGATCTGCCAGAGGTCGTTGTCGGCGACGCCGGCCTTGGCGAAGCTCGGCATCCCGGTCATGCGGATGCCGTTCTTGACCACCCAGAAGATGTGCGCGGGCTCGTAGCCGGCCGCGCTTTCCTTCAGGTCGGGCGGATCGGGATTAAGCCCTTCGGAGAACTTCGACCATTCGACGCCCGGTGCGCCGTGGCAGTTGGCGCAGCCGGCCTTTGCGAAGGCGCGGGCGCCATCGCGGATCACGGCCGGGTCATCGAGCTTCAGCGGCGGCGTGCCGCTCATGTGGCGCTCGATGGACGCCGTGCGCACGCGGATCAACGCCCATTTGACGACAGGGTTGTCGTCGTAGTTCGCCGAGACATCGAAGAAGCCGCCGAAAAAGAAAACGCCCGCGGCGACAGCGACAACGATTCCAAGTGCACCGATGAGAGCGAGAATGCGCATCGCAACCTTCCCAGCAATTGATGATGCCCCGCCATTCTAACCACCGGAGCGGGCCAATACGATCCCGGCGGGGACGCCCCTGAGGCGGAATACGCTTCGCTCATCCCCGGTGCAAGGCTCATCCTTGAGCCATGGCGTCCCGGATTCGTTGCGCGTATGATGGCGTGTATTCGGGCGGTGTTTCAATCGCCAGCCCCGCCTGCGCCTGTTCATAGAACTTCATTGTCCGCAGCTTTTCGCGGCACACGATTTTGCCGGCTGCGGCCCGGAGCGGAATCGGAGACGCAGATGATTGCCAAAACGAAGAGGACATCCGCATCGAAAGCTGCAGCGAAGACCAAGCGCAAAACGAAGGCCGCTGCGAAGACCAAACGCAAAGTGAATACCAAGCGCAAGGCGAAGGCCGCTGCGAAAACCAAGAGCACGAAAGCCAAGTCGCGCGCCGGGACAAGCCGACGCAAAGTCAAATCCTCAAAGCCCAAGGCCCGCGCCAAACCGGCCGCCAAGCCAACGGCCAAGAAGCCAACAACCAAGAAGCCCACAGCCAAGCAACCAAAGCCGAGCACCAAGACACAGACCGGCACCACGCCCAAATCGCCAACCCGGCCGACCGTCACGGCGCCGCCAAGACCGACACCACCCAGCCCGGCCCCGCAGGCCGCGCAACCCGCACCAACCCCTTCAAGCCCGCCGACCGGCAATCCGTCCGGTTTCGAAGTCGTCGGCACCAACAACAACGCGCTGTTCACGTTGAAGCTGCACCGCGGCGACGGCATGACGTTGGTCGCCATGAACTGGAAGACCGGTCAGCCGCCGGACAATTTCGTCGGCTTCGCGATCGAGTATCAGGAGCCCGGCGGCGGCCAGTTTTACCCGCTGAACAACCGGCTCGGCTTCCTCGATGCGTCGGGCAATGTCGATCCCACCGCGCTCTCGACGCTCAAGTCACCGATCCAGAAATTCCGCTGGGTGCATTTCCCGCGCAATGCCGATCTCACCGGCGACTTCAACTATCGCGTCACGCCGATGTTCATGGACGGGGCAGGCACGCTCAGCGCCGGCGAGCCGCAGCAGGCTGCGATCCAGCTCGCGCGCGAGACCTATCCCGGCATCGCCAACGTGACCTTCACGCGCGGCTTCGTCTCGTCGCAGGCCTTCGTCGACCGCTATCTCAAGGACGGCCCGATCAACACGCTGGTGGCGCCGCTCGCCGCGAAGGGACTCGACTTCAAGCCGACCCACCCCGACACCCCGGCCGCGCTGGCCTGGATGGGCTTCGAGGCGCGCGCCGCGATCCTAGAGACATTGGACCAGGCCATCGCTGATAACGCCCAGGTCCGCGTCGTCGCCTACGACTTCAACCTGCCCGAAGTGCTCGACCGTCTGGAGAAGCTCGGCAACCGGGTGAAGATCATCATCGACGACAGCGGGAGCCATGGTGGATCCGGCTCGGCTGAGACCGAAGCCGAGGGCCGCCTGGTGGCCTCGGCCGGGCACGATAATGTGCTGCGCCAGCACATGGGCAGCCTGCAACACAACAAGACCATTGCGGTCGACGGCCCGACCGTGAAGAAGGTCGTGTGCGGCTCGACCAACCTGTCCTGGCGCGGCTTCTATGTTCAGGCCAACAATGCGCTGGTGCTGACCGGCCAGACGTCGGTCGACCTGTTCTTCGCGGCCTTCGACAGCTACTTCAACGGCGCCGCCAACGACGTCGCGGGCTTCGGCGCCAAGCCGTCCGCCGACTGGAATGACCTCAAGCTCCCCGGCATCGACGCCAAGGTGGCGTTCTCGCCGCACAGCGCGGGGAACGCCAAGCTGGCCGAGATTGCGACCGACCTCAAGGGCACGACGTCGTCGCTGCTCTACTCGTTGGCCTTCCTCTACGAGACGCCGGGCGTGGTGCTCGACGCGATAAAGGCGGTCACCGCCAAACCAGACGTGTTCGTCTATGGCATTTCCGACAAGCACGTCGGCGGCATCGACGTGCAGGACCCGAGCGGCAATGTCGCGCCGGTGTTTGCGGCGGAGCTCAGCGCCAACGTCCCCGAGCCATTCAAGTCCGAGCCGACCGGCGGCGGCGGCACGCGCATGCACCACAAGTTCACGGTGATCGATTTCGACAAGCCGACCGCGCGCGTCTATCTCGGCTCCTACAATTTCTCCACGCCCGCCGACCGCAAGAACGGCGAGAACCTCGTGGTCATCCGGGACCGCCGCATCGTGGTGTCCTACATGATCGAGGCGCTCAGCCTGTTCGACCACTACTCGTTCCGGGTCGCCATGAAGAGCGCGACGACCAAAGGCGAAAAGCTGCATCTCGCGAAGCCCCCGCGCGCGC
The DNA here is from genome assembly GCA_936924235.1 of uncultured Rhodoplanes sp. Taxonomy (GTDB): domain Bacteria; phylum Pseudomonadota; class Alphaproteobacteria; order Rhizobiales; family Xanthobacteraceae; genus Z2-YC6860. The sequence continues at coordinate 30,236 of CAKZHN010000458.1, forward strand.
CCGGCGAAAAGCCGTGGTTCGAGGACGACTACACGGTGGCGCACAAGATCAAGGATCGGGAGCTGTTTTCCTGATAGCGCGCGGCTGCTCGCGAACGGCCGTGCTCCGCGGCACGGCGCCGCTGCACAGTCCGCATTAACCTTTGCGGCGGTCGAATCAGATAGCCCGGTCTGATGGCCCCTCCCCCTTGGGGCGAACGCATGGGGATATTGACATGAGCGCCCACGCCGATCCGCTGTTCAACCTGCTGCGTCCCGAGCGCCTGACCTCCGTGGTCGATATCGGCGCCAACCCGATCGAGAGCGCGCCGCCCTACAAGCCGATGCTCGACCAGCGGCTCTGCACGGTGTTCGGCTTCGAGCCGCAGCCCGAGGCGATGGAGAAGCTCCTCGAGCAGAAGGGCGACCTCGAGACCTATCTGCCCTACGCGGTCGGCGGCGAGACCCGCGCCACGCTCAAGGTCTGCCATGCGCCCGGTATGACCAGCCTCTACACGCCGGAGCCGCGCACGCTCGCCTGCTTCCCGGGCTTTGCGGTCTTCGGCCACGTGCTCAAGGAAATCCCGGTCGAGACCCGCGCCCTCGACGGCATCAGCGAGATCACTCACATCGACCATCTGAAGATCGACGTGCAGGGCGGCGAGCTGAATGTGTTCCGCAACGGCGCGGCCAAGCTCGCGCAGGCCTCGTCGATCCAGACCGAGGTGTCGTTCGTGCCGCTCTATGCCGGCCAGCCGGTGTTCGGCGACATCGACCTCGCGCTCCGGGCGCTGGGCTTCATCCCGCACATGTTCGCGCAGATCAACAAACGGATGATCCTGCCGCTGCACCACGCCGACAATCTCTACAGCAGCATGAACCAGTTGCTCGAAGCCGACATCGTCTACGTCCGCGACTTCACCCAGGCCGAGAAGATGACGGCCGAGCAGCTCAAGCATTTGGCGCTGGTCGCGCACCATTGCTACCAGTCCTACGATCTCGTCGCGAACTGCATCAATCATCTGGTCAACCGGGGCGCGGTGCCGGCCGATGCGGTCGGGCGCTATCTCGGCGACCTGAAGACGGCCGCCGCCAAGGCGGCGTGACCGCTTCGCGCTGATCGATCTCAGCCGCGCAGGCTGAGCTCGAGCACGGTCCAGTGGTCTATGCCGGGCAGGCTGAAGGCGTGCTTCTTGCGCCGGGTGCCCGCGATCCGGTAGCCGAACTTGCGGACGTACCAGTCGATCACCTCGGGCCGGTCGGTCTCGGTGAAGATGTCCTCGACGCCGAGCGCCTTCATCTCGGCGAGCCGCGCCCGCTGCAGCCTCTCGCCGACGCCGCTGCCGCGCCACGCCGGATCGACCGCAAGGCTCGTGGTCTCGGCCCGGCGCGGGCCGTGCAGGATATAGCTCGCCACCCCCACGACGGCGCCGTCCGCCACCGCCACGATCGTGGCGTCGGGGAGGCTTTCGATTTCGGAATCCAGCACCTCAGCGCTCCGTGGCACCGGCACCATGTTCCAATGTGCGAGGATCGCCAGGATCTGCGGCAGGTCCTCGTGGCGCATCTTCCGGATCGTCAGCTGCGCCACGCCGTCAGCCCTCCGGATCGAGCGCCAGCATCGCGTCGGCGAAGTTCGCCACGAACCTGTCGAGGCCAGCCTGGCGCTCGACGCTCGCCTGCAGGCTGACGAAGGCGGCGTTGGTGTTGATCTCCCAGACCTGCGGCCGGCCGTCGAGCAGGCTGTAGTCGATGCGGCCATAGGAGATGCCGGCGAGGCGGGCGCATTCGAGCAGCGCCGGCTCATGGGCATTGCTGTCGAGGTAGTCGAGCTCCGCGGCGATATGGGCCGGATCGACCAGGTCGACGTTGCGCACCGACCAGTCGCGGCTGACGAACACGTGGCGCGGCACGATCCGGCCACCGACGACGAAGGCGCCGTACTTGCGGTAGAGGCCGTCGGGGCCGGCGGTGTCGCAGAACTCCACCGTGATCAGGCCTGCGCGCGTGCCCTGCTGCCAGGTGAGGCCGTTGAGCAGCGCGCCGTACTGCTGCGGGTTCTGCGCCAGCGTGAGCTCCTTGAAATGGGAGCGGAACTCGTCGCGGATGAAGGCCGGATAGCGCAGCCCTTCGACCGGCCCGCTGGTGCGGTAAGCCTGGAAACCGTTGATCCCGCGCTCATGCAGCCGCCGCAGCAGGTCGTAACGCAGGAGCGATCGGACCGGATCGTTGAGCACGCGGCCGGGGCCGCGGCTTTCGAGGAGGCGGTCGTGCAGGGCCTCGATAGCCGCCCGCGCTTGCGGCTCCATCCGGCGGACGGTGCCGAGATTGGTGAAGATGTACGTCCCGGTCTGTTCGGGGACCTCCACCCGCCCGGAGAGCAACATCTCGTAGGTCACCACCGCGACGCGGCCCACGAGGGGCTTGGCGGTCGTCTCCAGGAAATGACGGATGGGGCCGGCCTGCCGCTCGGTGACGAAATAGTGGATCATCACTGTGCCCCAGGCCGTGCCGGATCAGGAATTGGGCGGCTCGAAGCCAGCCTTACGCCAGGCGGCGGCGGTGTCCGCACGGCTCAGAGTCGCGATGAAGGCCGCAGCGGCTTCCTTCGCGGCGCTCGTGGCCATCACGGCCGCGCAGTAGACCGTGTCCTGGCCGAACGGCGGCGGCAGCGGGCCTGCGATCGCGGCGCCCGGAACCGAGGCGACCTCCCCCGACAGCGTCAGGCCGAAGTCGGCCTTGCCCTCGACCACGCGCTTGGCGACCTCGGCGCCGGTCTGCTGCGGCATGGCCTTGCCCTTCATCATCGTGGCCCAGCCGGCCAGCTCGAACGCCTTGGCCAAGTGCACGCCGGCCGATCCGCCCACCGCCGGATCGCTGGTGGCGATGGCCTTCGCGCCCTCCACCAGCCGCTTGAAGCTTTCGATCGTGGCGAAGTCCGGCTTGCGGGCGCCCTCGCGGATGCAGAGAGCAATGAAGGTCTTGGCGACGTTGTGGCGCGAGCCGGACACGGTCGCGCCGGCCTTCTCCAGCTTGTTGATGCCGGGGATCGACAGCACCACCACGTCGGCGGTCTCGCCGGCCGCGAGCTTGGCCTCCAGCGCCCCCACCGTACCAAAGTCGAACACGATCTCGTGGCCCGCGGCCTTGGCGAAGGCCTGGCCGAGCTCGCCGACCGCCACATGCATCGAGCGCGCGCACATCACCTTGAGCTTGGCCATCCTGGTCTCTCCCTGCATCCCGCCGTCATGGCCGGGCATAGCCGTCCGAAGGACGGCGTCGCTTCGCTCGACTATTGTCCCGGCCATCCACGCCTTGCTTTATAGCCAAGACGTGGATGCCCGGCACAAGGCAGGGCATGACGGCGGTGCCAGGGGAGAACGTTCGTGGAAAAGCTCAGCCAGCTCATCAAGGGCCCAGACCTCATTGTCGCGCCCTGTGCGCTCAATCCGATCATGGCGCAGATGGCGGCGCTGGCGGGCTTCAAGGCCGCGTACCTCTCGGGTGGCTCGCTCGGCTGGTACAAGGGTGTGACCGAGGCCGGGCTGTCGCTCACCGAGATGATCCAGGTCGTGGTCGACATCCGTACCGTGACACCGATTCCGGTGGTGCTCGACGCCGGCGGCGGCTGGGGCGATCCGGTCCACATCCACCGCACCGTCGCGATGTCCGAGGCGGCCGGCGTCCAGTGCATCGAGATCGAGGACCAGCTCCTGCCGCGCCGGGTGGAGCACCACGTCGGCATCGACCGGCTGGTGCCGATCGGGCTCGCCACCGACCGAATCAAGGAGGCGGTGGCGGCCCGCACCAACCCTGACACCGTCATCGTAGGCCGCACCAACGCCATCCGCGTCGGCGGAATGGACGATGCGCTCCGCCGCGGCGAAGCCATGAAGAAGGCCGGCGCCGACATGCTCTTCCTCTGGGGAAGGAAGCCCGAGGAGATGCGCTTCATCGCCGAGCGGCTGCCGGCGCCGCTGATGACCTTCGCGCCGCCGGACGGCTGGTCGAGCTTCCCGGTCAGCAAGGCCGAGATGGCCAAGCTCGGCTACCGGCTGGCGGCATCGTCCGGCACGGCCTTCGCCGCCATGGTTAAGGCCGTACGGCAGTCATACGAGTGCCTGGCGCAGGACCGGCTCGACCCGTTCCTGGGCGAAGGCGGCGCCGAGCGCGAGATGAAGGCCGCGCACAAAGTCACGGGCCTCGACAAGCTCCTCGAGATCGAGCGCCGGACCATGAAGGACGCGTGAACGCGGCGGCGACGGACGAGCCAGAAAGGCCGCATTTGCCGCATTAATTGGGCACTTGCGGCCTTGATTGAGCCGCCCATATCGACGACATTCGCCGCGCCGGCAAAGCCGGCCGAGAACACCGAGAGCCGGGCGCGAGAGCCCAGCAGTTGCCGCAGGAAAGACCGATGAACGCCACCGTTGAGAAGCCCGCGGGCCGTCGCATCCACTGGCTCAACGTGCTCACCGTGATCAGCGCCGCGATCCTGATCGGCGCCGAGGTGTTCGGCGCGGCCTTCGCCGCCGGCTGGGCCATCGGCACCCTCGCGCACGGCTACATCGACATCGGCCCTTACACCGTGCACGTCTTCCAGGGCGTCTTCTTCCTCTGCGGCGTGGCCGTGATGGTGCGCTTCATCCTCAACGCGCAGCGCGTCGAGCCGTTCGTCGAGCGCTGACGCGTCGCTCAGCGTCTCGCGAAGGTTCAAAAAACCGATTCCAAAAAACTTCTTAACGCTCGGCGAAAAAAATCTGCGCGAGTCAGTCTCTGATTTGCGCAAAGGTGTTGACTCTCGTGTCAATTATATTATTTCGATGACTGCCCAATTTCGCACGTGCCTGTGGCCGTGTGTCGGTCGGTAGGTAGCGGGACAAGAGGCCCGCCAGCCGCCTGGAGACTCGGAAGAGCCCTCCAAGAAATCTGACCGGCAGCTGGAGGCGAAACCAGCACAGCCTGCTCTCCGCAGGCGACGCGGCTTAAAGCAACGACGGAGCGGGCTTCTAGGTCTTTTGCCGGTCTCCACCGCCGGCTCGGGTCACCGAAGAGGCTTGTCCATCCTTGCCAGCAGTGCGGTGCGGGGTCTCCCCAATCCAAACCAAGGCAGACTGAAGCGGTCTGGAAGAGTTTACGCCCGACGTGCGTCCCCATCGCGCACCAGGGCGGGCTCGGACAACCGCATCACCGCGGCCGTAAGTCCTGAGGGACACGTCCGCCTGAGCCGTTGGGGAGAGCACGCACATGACTGCGCGCATCCGTGAATTCCTGAAGAACCGCCGCGAGAGCGGCGTCGATGAAGGCCCGGTCCTGGTCGTCGATCTCGACGTGATCCGGACCAACTACCAGAACTTCGCCAAGTCCCTGCCGGACACCCGGGTGTTCTACGCCGTCAAGGCGAACCCGGCGCCGGAGGTGCTGTCGCTGCTCGCGTCGCTGGGCTCCTGCTTCGACACCGCCTCGGTCCCCGAGATCGAGATGGCGCTCGCGGCCGGCGCCACGCCGGACCGCATCAGCTACGGCAACACCATCAAGAAGGAGCGCGACGTCGCCCGGGCCTACCAGCTCGGCGTCCGCCTTTTCGCCGTCGACTGCAAGGCCGAGGTCGAGAAGATCGCCCGCGTCGCCCCTGGCGCGCGTGTGTTCTGCCGCATCCTCTCCGACTGCGTCGGCGCCGAATGGCCGCTGTCGCGCAAGTTCGGCTGCGAGCCCGCCATGGCTGCGGACGTGCTGGAGCACGCCCATAAGCTCGGGCTCGAGGCCTACGGCCTGTCGTTCCATGTCGGCTCCCAGCAGAAGAACCCGCACGCGTGGGATCGGGCGCTGGCGTCGGCGGCCTCCGTGTTCAAGGAGTGCGGCGAGCGCGGGCTGAACCTGTCGATGGTGAACCTCGGCGGCGGCTTCCCGACCAAGTACCTGAAGAACGTGCCGACGGTGAAGACCTACGGCTCGGCGATCTTCCGTGCGCTGCGCAAGCACTTCGGCAACCGCATCCCGGAGACCATTATCGAGCCGGGCCGCGGCATGGTCGGCAACGCCGGCATCATCGAGTCCGAGGTCGTGCTCATCTCCAAGAAGAGCAACGAGGACGAGGTGCGCTGGGTGTACCTGGACCTGGGCAAGTTCGGCGGTCTCGCCGAGACCATGGACGAGTCCATCCGCTACCCGATCCGCACCCCGCGGGACGGCGACGCGATGGCGCCCTGCGTGCTGGCCGGCCCGACCTGCGATTCGGCGGACGTGCTGTACGAGAAGCAGCCGTACGAGCTGCCGGTGAGCCTCGAGATCGGCGACAAGGTGCTGATCGAGGGCACCGGTGCCTACACCACGACCTACGCGGCCGTGGCATTCAACGGCTTCGCTCCGCTGAAGGCCTATCACATCTAAACCGCTGCGCCGCAGCCAACCCTGCCCCGTTTCGACGGGGCAGGAACCTGCGCGCGCGTCCTCCCCAACCCTTGCGGCTTGCCGCGAGGGACAAGGAAAACTGGGAGAGTGCCATGCTGCATATTCGTCAGGAAAAGCCGTCGGAGACTGCCGCCCGCGAGGCGCTGCTCGACGCGGCCTATGGTCCGGTCCGCTTCACCAAGCCGTCGCAGCGCCTGCGCGCCGGCCGCGCGCCCGCACGCGGTCTGTCGTTTGTCGCCGCCGACGATGCCGGTCAGGTGATCGGCTCGGTCCGGCTGTGGGAGGTCGCGGTCGGGTCCGACCGCACCGCCCTCCTCCTCGGCCCGCTCGCCGTGCACCCGGACCAGCGTCAGCAGGGCATCGGCGGCGCGCTGATGCGCCACGCGCTGCGGATCGCCGCCAAGCGCGGTCATGCCGCCGTGCTGCTGGTCGGCGACCCGGCCTACTACGGCCGCTTCGGCTTCACGGCTGAGAAGACCGCCAAGCTCTGGCTGCCGGGCCTCGCGGACCGCAGCCGGCTCCTTGGCCATGAGTTCGTCAGTGGCGCCCTCGACGGCGCCCGCGGTTCGATCCGGGCGCCGAAGAAGCCGTCGCGGACCGGGCTCATCGACGCCGTGGCCGGGCTTATTGCACCGCCGCAGCCCAAGGCCGCGTAACCGCTCATCAGGAGGACCGCCAGAGCCGCGCGGGAGACCGCGCGGCTCTGGTTCCGTTTTCCCGTTTTGCCAAGTATGGCACCATTCTGACTTCCGGAGTTACTCGCTATGACCGACACTCTCGTCCGTTTCGACGGCCCCATTGTGCTAATCGGCCTCGGCTCGATCGGCCGCGGCTTCCTGCCGCTGCTCGAGAAGCACATCAAGTTCGATCGCTCGAAGTTCGTCTGCATCGACCCGGTCGACACCGACCGCAAGCTGCTCGACGACCGCAAGCTCAGGTTCATCAAGGTCGGTCTGACCAAGGCCAACCACCGCGAGGTGCTGACGCCGCTGCTCAGCGGCGGGCCGGGCCGCGGCATGATCGTCAACGTCTCGGTCGACACCTCGTCGGTCGACATCATGGACCTCTGCAAGGACCTGAACTGCCACTACATCGACACGGTCGCGGAACCCTGGCTGGGCTTCTACGACGACCCCAAGCTCACGCTGTCGCAGCGCTCGAACTATGCGCTCCGCGAGCGCGTCCTCGACCTGCGCAAGCGCCGGCCGGGCGGCGTCACCATGGTCAACTGCTGCGGCGCCAACCCGGGCATGGTGTCCTGGTTCGTCAAGGAGGCGTTGCTCAACGTCGCCCGCGACACTGGCGTGAAGACCGACGTGCCGAAGACCCGCGAGGAGTGGGCGAAGCTGATGCAGCGCGTCGGCGTTAAGGGCGTGCACGTCGCCGAGCGCGACACCCAGCGCGCCCGCGATCCGAAGCCGCGCAACAAGTTCGTCAACACCTGGTCGGTCGAGGGCTTCGTGTCCGAGGGCCTGCAGCCGGCCGAGCTCGGCTATGGCACCCACGAGAAGGGCCTGCCGCCGAATGGCTTCCGCCATGACTTCGGCGCGGGCGCGGGCATCTACCTGGCCCAGCCAGGCGCCGGAACGAAGGTGCGCACCTGGACGCCGACCGGGAAGGCCCAGCACGGCTTCCTCGTCACCCACAACGAGGCGATCTCGATTCCGGACTACTTCACGGTCCGCGAGGGCGACAAGGTCGTGTACCGGCCGACCTGCCACTACGCCTACCATCCGTGCGACGACGCGATCCTGTCGCTGCACGAGATGGCCGGCAACGCCTGGGCGCGGCAGCCGACCTGGAAGATCCTGGACGAGACCGAGATCGTCGACGGCGTCGACGAGCTGGGCGTGCTGCTCTACGGCCACGCCAAGAACGCCTACTGGTACGGCTCGCGGCTGTCGATCGAACAGACCCGCAAGCTCGCGCCCTACCAGAACGCCACTGGCCTGCAGGTGACCTCGGCGGTGCTCGCCGGCATCGTCTGGATGCTGGAGAACCCGGACGTCGGCATCATGGAGGCCGACGAGGTGGACTTCCGCCGCTGCCTGGACGTGCAGCGGCCTTACCTGGGCGACGTGTTCGGTGAATACACCGACTGGACGCCGCTGGCCGGACGACCCGGCCTCTTTGCCGAGGAGCTCGACACCAGCGACCCCTGGCAATTCACCAACGTTCTGGTGAAGTAACTGAACGCCGCCAAGTGATGGGACTCTTGGCGGCGTTTTTTCTTGTTCAGGATTTCCTTGAGGCGTCGGAGTTTGGGTCCCTGGGTCCCCGCTTCCGGGGGGCGAACGGGGAGAGAGCACACCGAACGATCCGCCGTTCGTCCCCGCGGAAGCGGGGACCCAGTGCTGCGCAAAACCACTCGATCCGTTAAGTTCTAACTTTAAGCCAGATCGATCACGCCGGCCTCGCCGGCTTCGGTGCCCCAGGCCAGCAGGGTGCCGACCTCGTCCCAGGCCAGTGCGCTGACCGCGCCCTCCCCGGGCTTTTTGCCGAGCACCTCGGCGCCATCCTCGACCCGCACCAGCAGGATCGTGCCGTCGGCGAAGCCTGCCGCGACCACCTCCTGCTTCGGATGGCACGCCACCGTCGCAACGCGCACCGCGAAGGCCGCGAACATCCGCGGCTGCTTGCCCATCGGGCCGTCCTTGCCCTGGAACGGCCAGAGCACGAGTTGCTCGGAGCCTGAGGTGGCGAGCCATTTGCCGCCGGCGGTCCAGGCGAACGAGCGCACACGCGCCGAATAGCCCGACATCCGCATGTGCTTGGCGTCGACGACGCGCCAGCCGTGCAGCGCCGGCTCCTGCATCGCCGTCACCATGAACTGGCCGTTGGGGCTGAACGCCACGTCATGGTGCGAGCCCTTCCACTCCAGCGCCTCGGGCGCGGCCTGCGCGTTCGGAAACCACATGCTGACGCCATTGTAGTGCGCGACGGCGAGCCGCATGCCCTTCGGCGCGAAGGCGAGCCCGCCGACGGTCGAGGGGACCTCGACGGTCTTGGGATCGCCCTTGCCGGCCATCACATAGGCCGACTTGCCGGCCGACCAGGCGAGCGCGCCGTCGGGGCCGGTCGCGACATGGTCGATCCAGCGGTGCTTGGGATCCTGCGCGACGAGCTTGCTGTCGCCCTTGGCCCCAGTGACGAACACCTTGCCGTCGTCGCCGCCGCTGATCACCCAGACGCCGTCGCTCGCCGACGACAGGATGCCCCCGCCATGGATGGCGCAGCGTTTCTCCTCGTCCTTGCCGGAGACCAGCAGCACGGCTTCCTCGCCCAGCACGAAGGCCGCGGTGCGGTCGAGAAAGTGGATGCCGACGACCGGCGCGCCGGCAGTCACGAGGCGGGTGCGTTCGACGACGGAGGGTGTGTTGGGTGGGGTGTCAGACATTCTCTACTCTCACCGCGGTCATTCCGGCCGAGCGCGAAGCGCGAGAGCCGGAATCCATACTCCGCAGCAGTGGTTATGGATTCCGGGTTCGCGAGCTTCGCTCGCTCCCCGGAATGACGCCGGAGTCAATCAACCGACGACGCTCTCGAAGCCCTTGCGGATCTTCTCTTCCGGCAGCTCGCGGCCGATGAACACCAGCCGGCTGTCGCGCTTCTCGCCGTCCTTCCACGGCCGCTGATGGTCGCCGTCCAGGATCATGTGCACGCCCTGGAACACGAAGCGATCGGGATCGTCCTTGAAGTTCAGGATGCCCTTGCAGCGCAGGATCTGCGGGCCGTCCTCGGCGACGAGCTTCTGGATCCAGGGGAAGAACTTGTCGGGATTGAGCGGCTTGTCGGTCTTGAGCGACATCGATTGCATGTGCTCGTCGTGATAGTGCTTCAGCCCGCCGTGATCATGATCGTGGTGGTGATGATGATCGTGGCCATGATCGTGTTCATGGTCATGATCGTCGGCGGCGTTCAGAAACTCCGGCTCGATGTCGAGGATGCGGTCGAGATCGAAGGCGTTCCGCCCGAGCACCTGATCGAGCGGGATCTGCGACTTCTGGGTCCGGTGCAGCTTGGCGTAGGGGTTGATGCCGCGGATGCGGGCCTCGACCTCGCGCAGCTCAGCGTCGCTGACCAGATCGGTCTTGTTCACGAGGATGACGTCCGCGAAGGCGATCTGGTTCTTGGCCTCCGGCGCATCCTTGAGCCGGTCCTTGAGCCACTTGGCGTCGGCCACCGTCACCACCGCGTCGAGCTTGGTCCTGCGGCCGACGTTCTCGTCGACGAAGAAGGTCTGCGCCACCGGCGCGGGGTCGGCGAGGCCCGTGGTCTCCACAATGATGGCGTCGAACTTGCCCTTGCGCCGCATCAGGCCCTCGATGATGCGGATCAGGTCGCCGCGCACGGTGCAGCAGATGCAGCCGTTGTTCATCTCGAAGACTTCTTCGTCGGCACCGACCACCAGGTCGTTGTCGATGCCGATCTCGCCGAATTCGTTGACGATCACGGCGAACTTCTTGCCGTGCGGCTCGGACAGGATGCGGTTCAGCAGCGTGGTCTTGCCGGCCCCCAAATAGCCGGTCAGCACGGTGACGGGGATTTTTTCGGTCTGGGCTTGTTCGGACATACACGATCCTCCACGGCGCGGCCCTCGGTCAGCAAAACCTGCTCTTCCTTGGAGAACCACACCCGATCAGGTCCGGTATATAGGCGATCCTGCGGCGGGCAAAAACCCTCCTGGGCCAGGGCCTTCCCATGCAGGCCTTGCGCGACACCCAGCCACAGCCGTCCGGCCCTAGGACCGGCCCACCGCCTCCGCTATCGTTTGGCAAAACAGCCGGAGGCAACGGCCATGCATGGGCTGCGGACCATCGCCATAATGGCGTGTTGGGCGATGCTTTCGGGCGGCGCCGCCGCTGAAGGCTATCCGGAACACCCCATCGACCTGATCGTGCCTTCCACCCCCGGCTCCTCGGCCGACATCCTCGGCCGGGTGCTGACCGAGGAAATGGCGGCCAGGCTCGGCCAGCGCTTCGTGATCTACAACAAGCCCGGGGCCGGCGGCGTGCTCGGCACCGCCGAGGTGGCCCGTGCCAAGCCCGACGGCTACACGCTGATGCACGGCGCGGCCTTCTCGGTGACCGTGCAGCCCTTTACCGAGCGCAACGCCGGCTACAGCGCGCAATCGTTCCAGCCGATCTGCCAGACCTTCAAGAACGACCAGGTGATCGTCGCCCGGCCCGGCACCTACAAGACGCTCGCCGACATCGTCGCGGCCAGCAAGGCCAAGCCCGGCGGGCTCGACTTCGGCAGCCCGGGGCTCGGCACCATCCCGCATCTGGCGATGGCCGAGTTCTCGCAGCTCACCAAGGTGCCGTTCAACCACGTGCCATTCAAAGGGCCTGCGGAATCAATTCAGATGACCATCGGCGGCCAGATCGATTTCGCGGTGGCGCCGCTCACCGCGGCCTCCGGCAGCGGGCTCGCGATGCCGGCGCTGTTTGCCGAGAAGCGCAACCCGGCGATCCCCGACGTGCCGACCGTCAAGGAGCAGGGCTACGACGTTTCGCCGCTCAGCATCGGCGGCATGTTCGGGCCCGCGGGCCTGCCGGCCGAGATCAAGAGCAAGCTGGAGAACGCGTGCAAGACCGCGGTGCAGAGCGAGCCGTTTCAGAAGATGGTCAAGCAGACCCTGCAGCCGGCAGACTGGTTCCAGGACAGCGCGGGCTTCGCCGCGAACCTTGCGAAGGACGTGGAGTCGAAGCGCAAGCTCCTTGGCGCGCTCGGCATGATCAAGTAGCGCTCAGGCCTACGGCTCGCGCCGCAGCACATACAGCCGCCACTGGATGAAATCGGCTTGTCCGGCCTCCGAAAGGTCGTAGCGCGACTTCAGGAGGCCGGCGAATTCCGGCCAATCGTCGGCAGCATCAAAGCCAGGCGATTTTGGCCACTGATCGTTGGTCAGCAGGAACGCATCAGGCGGATTGCTTTCAAGCGCGGTCAGAAAATCCTGACGGACAGCCTCCGAGCCCAGCAACAGCGAGAACCATTGGATATGGGGCGTGGCCTGCCGCATGCCGGTGCGGGCCATCGCTCGGAACGCGCCGGCATCCGCATCGAACATCTGCACGCGAGCCCCATGCGGCAGGCGACGCTCAAGCGCCGATTGCATGGCAAAGCTCGAGCGTAGCGGCGGATCGTTCTTGTCCTCAGACACCGAAGCCGGGAGGCTCCAGCCGAGGACCAGCGCCACGACGGCCAGGCTCAGCAGGACTCGGCGCAGCGGCAGCGCCGCCAGGGCCCAGGAGCCCCAGCACGCCAATCCCACGCCCAGTGGATAGACGTGATAGAGCCAGCCTTTGCGTTGGACCATGAGGTGAAAGAGACCGAACCCGGCAAGGCCGATCATCACGCGCAGACGTGGCGGCTTGGGAAGACCGATGCCCAACACGGCCGCGACGGCGAGGCCGGCCACAGGCCCAATCCAATGCACGGCCTCCAGCACTTCAAGTGGCGGCTTCCCGCCCATGGCCGCATAGGTCGGCAAAACATCCCAGATCATCGTGACAAATGCGCCCAATCCGCCACGGACCGCGAGCAAGCCGAATTCTCCAATTGCGATGGCCGCGGCGCCAGCCGAAATCCAGAGCAGTTGCCGCCAGCCGGGCTTCATCGCCGAACCGGGAAGCACCAGGTCTGGAAGCGCCAAGACCGGCAGCGCAAGCAACACGATGCCACTCGGCTTGATCAGCGCGGCCGTCATTGCCATTGCGCCGGCCAGGGCCAGAAGGATGTGCCGCTCTCGCTGATCTTCAGCGGCCCTGGCCGAAGCCCATGCGACGCCGAGCGCCGGGATCGTCATGAGAAAGTCCCGCTGGCCGGCGGCGTAACGGCCGAGCAGAAGATGCATCAGCAGCACCGCCAGAACCGCAAGGATGGCTTCCGCACGTCCTGCCGGCCAGACCAATGCCAGAATGCCGAATGACAGCAGCGCGGCCGCGGCAAGATCGAAGGCGCGCCATCCCGCATCGCTCATGCCGAAAAGCGCCACGACCGCCGCGTGGATGTCGTAGGTCAGCGGCATGTTGACGTCGATGATGTCGCGATAAGGCACTGCGCCCATCGCCATTTGGTTGGCGATGAAATGAAAGATCGAGGCGTCGCCGATCAGCGGCCAGTCCAGAGAAAGCCACAAGAGCCAGACGGTCGGGATCGCGAGCAGCAGATCGAAGAAGGCCACGACGTTCGATCGCCCGGTCAGAGCGAAGGAAACAGGAGGCTCACGGCCAGCCGGTATGGACCGGCTGCGTATCGGTTCGTCGCGCAGCACGATTCATACAAGTACCAACGCTGTATGTCGGATTTGTCTCACTCCAGCGACGCAGTGTCGCGGCCTCGGAAGCAGTGTCGGGTTCAGCACACTACGGCGTCAGCGCCTTGGCGAGCGCGCGCACATTGCTGCGCATCATGTCGACATAGGTCGCTGCGGGGCCGTTCGCGTCCGACAGCGCGTCGGAATAGAGCGTGCCGCCGATTTTCGCGCCGGTCTCGCGGGCGATCTGCTGCATCATCCGCGGATCGGAGATATTCTCCAGGAACACCGCAGGGATCTTCTGCTGCCTGATCTGGGCGATGATTTTCGCGATGTCGCGCGCGGAGGGCTCGGAGTCCGCCGACACGCCGATCGGCGCTATGAACTCGACGCCATAGGCTTGGCCGAAATAGCCGAACGCGTCGTGGGTGGTGATGATCCTGCGGCGATCGGCCGGGATCTTGCCGATGGTCTCGCGCACCTCGCGCTCCAGCGCGTCGAGCTTGTCGACGTAGACCTTGGCATTGGCATCGTAGATCGCGGCTCCCGCCGGATCGATCTTCTTCAGACCGTCGCGGACGTTGGCGACGTAAAGCTTCGCATTGGCGACCGACTGCCAGGCGTGCGGATCGACCGCGTGATGACCGCCCTCCTCGGCCTGCCGTGGCGTGACGCCCGTGGTCACCACGACGGGCGAGGTCTTCGCGCCGGAGGCCGCAGCCAGCCGCGTCATCCAGCCCTCGAGGCCCATGCCGTTGACGAACACGATCCTGGCCGCGCCCAGCGTCCTGGCGTCGGTCGGCGTCGGCGAGAACACGTGGGAGTCGCTGTTCGGCCCGACCAAGGTTGCGACCTCGACCCGGTCGCCGCCGACGTTTTTCACCAGATCGCCGATGATCGAGATCGACGCGACGGCCTTGAGCTTGTCGTCGGCATGCGCCGGCGCGGCGATCAGCATCGCTCCCAACGCAAGCAGGACGGCACGGCGAGGCTGCCACATGGCTCACGCCTCCAGATGGCGCCGGGTCATGGCCTGCCACACGAGGCCGCCGACCGGACCCGCCGCAACCGACAGCGCATAGAGCACGCCCGCCACCAGGATGATCGCGGGCCCCGACGGCAGGCCGGCGTGATACGACAGCAGCAGCCCCGCATAGCCGGAGATCGCGGCGCAGACGATCGCGACGCCGATCATTCCCGAGATGTCGCGCGCCCAGAAGCGCGACGTCACCGCCGGCAGCATCATGATGCCGACCGCGAGCAGGGTGCCGAGCGCCTGGAAGCCGCCGACCAGGTTCATCACCACCAGCGCCAGGAATGCCATATGCACCGGGCCGCCGGCGCGACTCACCGAACGCAGAAAGCCCGGATCGACGCATTCCAGCACCAGCGGCCGCCAGATCAGCGCCAGCACCACCAGCGACACGCTCGCGATGCCGACCACCAGCAGCAGCGCCGGATCGTCGACCGCCAGCACCGAGCCGAACAGGAAGTGCAGCAGGTCGATGTTGTTGCCCTTGACCGAGACGAGCGTGACGCCGAGCGCCAGCGAAATGAGGAAGAACGCGGCAAGCGACGCGTCCTCCTTGAGCTGCGTCGAGCGCGCAATGAGCCCTGCGCCAACCGCGATGATGAAGCCCGCGATCAGCCCGCCGGCCGCCATGGCAAACAGATTGAGCCCCGCCAGCATGAAGCCGATGGCGGCACCCGGCAGGATCGCATGCGACATCGCATCGCCAATCAGGCTCATCCGCCGCAGCATCAGGATGACGCCGATCGGCGCCGCACCGAAGGCGAGCGCAAAGGTCGAGACCAGCGCGCGGCGCATGAACTCGAACTCGAGGAACGGACCGATGAGCGCGTCGTAGAGCATGAGTGAACTACGCCGCCTCCACCGCGCAGGCCTGGGCCTGATCGTCGAAGGCCTCGCACATGCGCCGCGCCTTCATCCAGTTGTCGGGCGTCAGCACCTCGGCAGTCCGGCCCCAGGCCACCGGCTCGCGGGCGAGCAGCAGCGTCTCGGGGAAATGCGCCTTGACCAGCTCGAGATCGTGCAGCGCCGTCAGGATCGTGCGCTGCTCACCGTGCCAGCGGCGGATCAGCTCGATCAGATCCGAGCAGGTCTTGGCGTCGATGGCGTTGAACGGCTCGTCGAGCACGATGACGCGCGCGTCCTGAAGGAGCAATCGCGCGAACAGCATGCGCTGCATCTGGCCGCCCGACAGCGTGCCGATCGGGCGCTGCTCGAAGCCGGTGAGGCCGACGGCGGCGATGGCGTGCTCGACCGCGTCGCGGTCCTTGCGGCCGATGCCGCCGAACAGGCCCTTGCTGCGCCACAGCCCCATCGCGACGAGGTCGTAGACATTGATCGGAAACGTGCGATCGATCTCGGCGATCTGCGGCAAATACGCGATGTCCTGCGGCGCGACGCCGTTCCTCTCGATGCGGCCGGCGAGCGGCTTGATGACACCGACCACGCCCTTGAACAGTGTCGATTTGCCGGCGCCGTTCGGCCCGACCACGGCGGTCAGCGAGCCGGGCGCGACCGCGCCGTCGAGGTGATGCACCGCCGGATGACGGTCATAGCCGAGTGTGAGATTGCGGAACTGAAGCTGCGCGGTCATGAGCGCCTCACCGCATCGCCCAGAAGGCCAAGGCCCAGAGCAGCGCGATCAGCGCCGCCGCAAAGCCGAGCCGCTCCAGCGCCGACATCCGCAGGATCGACGGCCGCGCGGTGGCCGGCGGATGCGCATGCCCCGGACCGTGGTGATGATGATGGCCGTGATGGTCGTGGCCATGGTGATGAGGGTGATCGGTCATAGGCAATGTTATAATGTAACATATGACAGAATTCCAGCGGCCTAAGCCGTTTATCTGGCGGGGAAATTGCCGAACCAATCCGAGGGCCGCGGCGTTTGCCAATCCTGCACTGGGCGGACAAGGTGCCCGACGTTAGAGAAATCCCCGAACAACGGGCCGGGTGTGGCAATGGCCGAACAGAATAACCGCGTGATCGCCGTCGGCGAGGCCATGGTCGAGCTCGCCCGCGGCAACGATGGCCGGTTCGGCATGTCGTGCGGCGGCGACACCTTCAACACCGCGGTCTATCTGGCGCGCGCCGGCCTCGACGTGTCCTATGCGACCGCCCTCGGCGACGATCCCTATTCCGACAGCATCGTGGCGATGGCGGCGGCTGAAGGCATCAAGACCGATCTGATGCTGCGCGTGCCGGGCCGGCTGCCCGGCCTGTACATGATCGAGAACGATCTCAAGGGTGAGCGCCGTTTCCGCTATTGGCGCGGCGAGGCCCCGGCGCGCGACCTGTTCGAGCTGCCCGACTGGAACAAGGTTGCCGAAGCCATGGCGAACGCGAAGCTGATCTATTTCTCCGGCGTCACGCTGTCGCTCTATTCCAACATCGGGCTCGGCCGGTTGCTCGCCATCGTCGAACTTGCACGCCAGCAGGGCGCCAAGGTGGCGTTCGACGGCAACTTCCGGCCCCATGGCTGGAAGGGCGACCTGCCGCGCACCCGCACGGTGTTCATGGAAGCTCTCAAGCGCGTCGACTACGCGCTGCCGACCTTCGACGACGAGGCCGTGCTGTGGGGCGATCCGAGTCCCGAGGCCACTGTCTCGCGCATGCAGGCCTTCGGTATCGCCGAGATCGTGGTGAAGAACGGACAGCACAGCGCGCTGGTCGCGGTCAGCGGCCAGGAGGAGCACGTGCCCGTGCCCGAGGTCGTCGAGCCGGTCGACACCACAGCGGCGGGCGACAGCTTCAACGCCGGCTACATCGCGGCGCGGCTCAACGGCGAGAGCCCGGCGTCAGCCGCGCTCGCCGGACATATGCTTGCGGCGCAGAAGGTGCGCTATCGCGGCGCGATCATGCCGCGCGATGGCGGCGCGGTGCATTAGGGTACTTTCCATCTGATTGGAAGCGCACCCCTGCAACAGGCGCACTGTCACCCGCGGGTCCATGACCCCCCTCGACAGCGGAAGTCTTATGCAAGACTGCCTTAGCCGCACCAGCTCATGGATCGCCGGGTCAAGCCCGGCGATGACACCGCCGTTGTCACTCTAACTCGCGAGAGAAGCTCCGCGGACGCGGTCGATCACCGCCAGCGCGTCTGTCGGAGATTTGCGGCCGCGCCAGGCCACGTGCCCGTCGGGACGCACCAGCACCAGCGGCTGCTCGTAGATCTCGGCCGCCTCGGCGTCGTCGATGCTGACTGTACGCAGCGGCACGTTGCGCGCCTTGGCGGCGTCCGCGATCTCCGCGCCGTCCGGCGCGCCGGCGCCGAACCGCACCAGCACATAGCCGCGCCCGTAAAGATCGAGCATCGAGCTGCCGTCCTTCAGCGCCACGTGCGGCGCGCGTGAGCCGGGCCGCGCCGAGGCGATGAATTTCTCCGGATCGTCCGGCGTCGATGGCGTGCCGTCCGGCACGATAATCGGCGAATCCTCGTAGCGATAGCCGAGCTGCAGGCCGATGGTGCGGAACATGCGGCCGACCTCGCGCACCAATTGCGGACCTATGTCGGCGCGCAGCGCGCGACCTTCGCCGGTGTCGTCCTCGATCGCGGCGAAACCGTTGTGGAATTTTCCGTGGGACAGGTGGAAGCCCGCGGTGTTGTTGATGGCGCGCACGCCGACCGGCTGCCGCTCGACCGAGTAGCTCGCCAGCAGATCGGGGCCGCCCCAGCCCTGCGCGACCGCTGCGAGCTTCCAGCCGAGATCGACCACATCGCCGATGCCGGTGTTCATGCCCATCGCGCCGGTCGGCGAAAGCTGGTGCACGGCATCGCCGGCGAGGAACACGCGACCTTTCGAATACTCCTTCGCCACGAGGCTCCGCCGCGTCCAGATGCTGCAGCCGAGCCACTCGACGTCGAACGGCCGGCCGACGGCGCGCCGCATCAACGCGTCCCTATCGACCGTCTCCGGCGTCTGCTGGCCGTCGCTCTCGATCATCATCAGCCGCCACATGGCGTTGACTGGATCGACCACGCGGATGTTGGCCCACAGCCCGCCGCGATCGATGGCAAGGAAGAACGTGCCCTCGTCCTTGCCGACGCGCTTGAGGAAATCCGGCGCGCGGAAGAACAGGTGCACCGGATGGCCGAGCGTGCCCTGCCCTGTGAGCTCGATGCCGAGCTCACAGCGGATCGCGCTGGTGGCGCCATCGCAGCCGACCAGATAGTCGGCCTCGATGCGCTCGCGCTTGCCGCTGTCGAGGTCGACGATCTCGGCCACGACACCCGCGCCGGTGTCCTTGAACGACTCCATGCGGGTGCGATGCCGGATCTCGACGCCCCGATGCGTCAACGCGAAATTCTTTAGGATCGGATCGAACCACATCTGCGAGCAGGTCTGCAGCCGCATCGGGCTCCACGACTCAGGGCTGAGGCCGGCGACGGCGGGCCGCGGAATGCGGCCGAGCTCATAGCCGGTGAAGCTCGTCACGAACACGGCGTCGCGGGCGTGGTCGCGCGGAAACGGACAGTTGTGCACCTCGTCGGCGATGCCCCAGCGCCGGCAGAACTCCATGGTGCGGACGTTCACTTCGTTCATCTTCGGCGTGACGATGGTGCCGTCGCCCTGCTCCACCAGCAGGCACGGCACGCCGCGCCAGCCAAGGTCGGCCGCGAGCGCGAGCCCCACCGGCCCGCCGCCGACGATCAGAACGGGAATTTTTCGTGCTGCCATTGCTCAATCGATCTTGATGTTCGCGGCCTTGGCGACCGCCTGCCATTTGCGGAAATCGTCCACCATCTTGGCGCCGAAAGCCTCGGGCGACGCAACCACGGGCACGGCTCCCATCCGCATGATGATTTCCTGCATTTCGGGTGTCTTCAGGCCGGCGTTGATCGCATTGTTGAGCGTGCCGATGATGGCAGGAGGCGTGCTGGCCGGTGCGACCACACCGAAGAAGGTGGTGACGTCATAGTCGGCAATCCCGGCTTCGATCATGGTCGGAATGTCGGGTGCGAGCGAAGTGCGCGTTGCGCTGGTCACCGCAAGAGCGCGGAGCTTGCCCTCGCGGATCAGCGGCAGCAGCACGGCAACATTCTCGATGGTCAGGTGCACCGACTGGGTCAGAACGGCCGTCAAACCATCCTGGCCGCCGCGATAGGCCACGCCGACAAGACTCGTGCCGGTGCGCTGCATGAACAGCTCGCCGGCCAGATGCGTGAGATGACCCGGCCCGACATGCGCGTAGTTCAGCTTGCCGGGGTTGGCCTTGGCGTAATCGACCAGATCCTTCACGGACATCCACGGCGACGACGGATGCACGACGAGGATCTGAAAGCTGTCCATGAAACGCGCGACCGGCGTGAACTCCTTGGCCGGATCGACACCGACGCGGCTCGAGATCGCCGGCAGAACCGCAAGCTGCGCGCCGCCAGCGGACAGGAGCGTGTAGCCGTCGGGCGCGGCCTTCGCGGCTTCGCGCATGCCGATCGCGCCGCCCGCACCGGGACGATGATCGAGGACGACCGGCTGGCCGAGCCTTGACGGCAGGATTTGCGTGGCGAGCCGCCCCGCGAGCTCAGCCGGCGAGCCGGGTCCCGCGGGCACGATCATCCTGATCGATTGGCTGGGATAGGATTGCGCCGAGACTTCGCCGGGCGCGCCCACACTGGCGCATGCCACAACTGCAACGGAAACAAACCAGCGCCGCATTCGCTCTCCCCAGCTTTGAGCCTGCACGAGGATAGGAAATGCGGGCGGCCTGCGCCACCGGCGAGTGTCCCGAACCCGAAGTTTGCACGCTTCCTCGTCGAGCGCTTTGCAAACCTCGGGTCAAAGGAAGACTAGAAATCACTCAGGCCTCCAGGAGGTTTGCTCACAAAATCTTCTAGCTATTGACCAAGATCCAAATCACACTGAATTCGACCCGACCAGGGGAACAGCGTTTCGCCGTTGCATGCTGCAAGTCAAAAACATTTGCAAAACCTTCGAGGGCGGGCGTGGCTCGCTCGAAGTTCTGCGTGACATCTGTTTTACGGTTGCCACTGGCGAATTCATTTCGATTATCGGGCCGAGTGGCTGCGGCAAGACCACGTTGTTACGCATCCTGCACGGCCTCGAGTCGACGACCAGCGGCGAGGTGTCGGTTTCAGGAAAGCGCGTGAAAGCTCCCTCTCCATCGAGCGCAATAGTTTTTCAGCAATTCAACCTGTTCCCCTGGCTCACCGTCGCTCGAAACATCTCCTTCGGACTTGAGGTGGCAAAGCTCCCGGCCGCGCAGCGCATGGAGCGGACGAACCGGTTCGTGCGTCTCGTGGGGCTCGAGGGATTTTCTGACCACTATCCGCATGAACTCTCCGGAGGCATGCAGCAGCGCGTCGGTCTCGCGCGCGCACTCGCCCTCGACCCCGAGGTGTTGCTGCTGGACGAGCCGTTCGGGGCACTCGACGCCATCACGCGCGAGCAACTCCAGCGCGAGATTTCCGTCATCCTGGCGCAAGCGCCAAAGACTGTCATTTTCATCACCCACAATATGGATGAGGCGATCTTCTTCTCAGACCGCATCCTCGTGATGGGAACGCGGCCAGGTCGCATCGTGGAAGAGGTCCGAGTCGACCTCCCTCGCCCGCGCGAGGCAGATGCGGTGCGCGCGAGCCGCCAGTTCGCCACCCTGCGTGAACATCTGTGGTCACTGCTCTCGCAGGGAGATAAAGCCGCATGACCCGGGCGAAGGGCCGGCGCAAGGCTCTGCTCATCCAGGTGGCGACTCATTCCAGCGTCCTGATCGCGTGGGAGCTGCTGTCGCGCTTTATGATCCCGCCACAGTTTCTGCCGCCGCCCAGCGCGATAGCCGCAGCCTTCGTAACGACGCTCCGCTCGGGGGAACTGCTACGCCAACTCTTGCAGACAGCGAACGTGCTGCTCCTCGGGTTCGGCCTGGCGATCGTAACGGGCATGGCGGTCGGTATCGCCATGGGCATGTTCAAGCCGTTGCGCCGCGCCCTCGACCCTTATGTCAATGCGTTCTACGCCATGCCGACAGTCGCGATGGTTCCCCTGGTCATCATTTGGCTGGGACTCGGATTCGAAGCCAAAGTGTTTCTGACTTGGCTGGTTTCGGTCTTCCCCGTCGTCATCAATACGCAGATCGGCGTCATGAACGTGCCGCCTGCCTTTGTTGAAACGGCCCGCGCGTTCGGCTGCGACCAGTGGCAGTTATTCCGGCGTGTGATCCTCCACGCTGCGATCCCGTTCCTCATTGCCGGCATCCGGCTGGCGTTGGGCCGCGCACTGGTCGGGGTTGTCGTCGCCGAAATGTTCACGGCATTGACCGGGCTTGGCTCAATGATCGTGTTCTATGGAAACACGTTCCGCACCGCTGAATTGTTCGTGCCCATGGTGGTCCTGGCGATCCTCAGCATTGCGCTCACAAGTCTCATCTACCGAATAGAACGGTGGATCGCACCCTGGCGGCAGCTACAGGGATAGATCGATCGGGCAGGCCGCCGTAGAGTTTCAACGGATGAGCCGGGTTGTCCGTGATGGTTTTGCCGCGTTGAATGGACCGGAGCAGACGTAATGCCGAAACGCGCCATTGTTTTCATCCTGTTGAACCTGCTCGTCGGCCTGATGACGCCTGCCTATGCTCAGGCGCCGTTCAAGCTTCGCGTTGCGTCGGTCAATTCGCCGCCTTCCATGCATACGCTGTACATGCGCGTCGCCAAGGAAGAGGGCATTTACAAGCGCAACGGGCTTGATGTTGACGACATCATTTCGCTCACGTCCGGTCCGCTCATGACGCAGGCATTGGCGTCGGGCCATGTCGATGTCGGCGACACCGATGCCGAAGGCGTGCTGAACGCCGTGGCCTCCGGATTTGGCCTCGCCGTCGTGGCGGCGCCGTCGCAGCATTTGTCGTATGTCGTCATGGTCCAACCCGATATCAAAACGCTGAAGGACCTGGCGGGCCAGCCGTTCGCGATCTCGCGTCCTGGGGCGCAATCGCAGTATCTGCTTTTTCCGCTTTTGGACGAAGCCGGCGTATCGCGTAATGCGGTGACGTGGGTCCCGATCGGGGGACCTAGTCAGCGCCGGCTCGCTCTCGTCAACAACAGGGTCAAGGGTGCACTGCTGCATCTGGACTACGCGTTGACGGCCAAGCGCGATAGCAACGTTGTTCAGCTCGATCGCGTGGCTCGCGACAACCCCGACTATCCGCATCAGATGCTGGTGGTGCGCAAAGAGCTGATCGAGAAGAACCCCGAGGTTGTCACGGCCGTGACCCGTTCGATCATCGAAGCCTGCCGCTTCATGGTGGCAAACCGCGAGCGTACGATCGATATCTACATGAAAACCTCCGGCGAGACGGACCGAAATCTGGTCGGTGCCGGCTACGACGCGCTGCTGTCGATTCACGGCTTTGGCGTGAACGGAGGAATGACGCGCAAGGGCCTCGAGGTCGTCTCCAAACTGGCCGTCGAAAATGGCGCCAAATCGATCCCTATCGAATCCTGGTCCGACTT
>CAKZHN010000459.1 GCA_936924235.1 uncultured Rhodoplanes sp.
ATCACCTCGGTGCTGTCGTAGTTCGGCCGAGGCGCCGGGCACTTGTAGCATGGCGCTGAGACGCCGTAGCCGGGATCCACCGGAGGCCGTACCCCAAATGCTGGATCGACAGGTCGCTGGTTAGGAGGCCGAACCCCAAAATCAGGATCGACAGGCCGCTGGTTAGGAGGCCGAACTCCAAAATCAGGATCGACGGGTCGCTGGTTGGGAGGTCGAACACCGAAGTCCGGATCAACCGGGGCGCGTCCTTGTGCGGACGCAGACGTAGAGGCAATTGCAAGCAAAAGGGCCAGCAAGCCCCCCAAAGACACTGTGAGGTACTTCATAGGACTCCCCTGTTATGCGCAGCTTGATCCGCGCAAAAAAAGTTGGCTCAGAACCTGGGCTGAGCCCCCCATGGCCTCCTCACAGTGCATCCACGTTAACACGAGCTCTCGCAGCTGTTAACCACCTAAGCTTATGTTTCTACTGGGTGATCCGTTTTGACACACTTGCTTTCGTTGGCCACCTGGCTCAAGCGGGCAAGGGTGATTGGCGTGTCGCCTCGCGTTCGTCGCCACCACTTTCGCCCAGACAAACCCGAGCGATGTCATTGGCACCTTCAAGAACGATTGCTCTATCGTTCGTCTAGTCGGCGTCATCTTGTTCGCGAGCAGGACGGGGGGCACCCGGCGCGCCGGCTGCATGTGATCAACTGATGCGTGTCCAAGCTCTGCTGCCAATGACGGACCGCTAGATGAGGTACATCACGTCTCGGAGCGCGGCTTCCTTGCGCCCCTCGAGCCCAATGGCACGTTAACCAATCCGCCGTTGTGAACGTCGGGTCTCTTGTGAACCGCCCCTGCGAAATGGGACAGTCGAGAGCGATGCGGCGCTTAGGATGATAACCTATGCTTCGCATTCTGCGTTGGTTTCAAGCGCTTTGTTTGGCGGCATGCGCCGGACTTCTGGGCGCAAATGCTCCGGCGATCGCCGGCGACCCACTCATCGCGCTCGGCAAAAAATTGTTCTTTGACGCGCGCCTATCGGGTAGCGGCAATACCGCGTGCGCGACCTGTCACGATCCGTACTTTAGCTATACGCAGCCTGGGAAGGTCGCGATCTCGGACAATGGTCAAATTGGCCGCCGTAATGCTCTTTCGCTGCTCGATGTGCGAACGCTGCCCCGTCTCATGTGGGATGGCCGTTTCCCTTCGCTTGAACATCAGGTTTTCGGTCCATTCACGACTGGCGAGATGGGAACCTCTATCCAAGAGGCCGTGAGACGCCTGAACTGGAATCCAGAATACCGGCATCTGTTCTATCAAGCGTTCGGCGAGCCTCCGACACCGGAAGGCTTGGCTCGAGCAATTGCCTCGTTTGAACGAACAATTGTTTCCCCCGAGAGTCGTGTGGATCGGTTCTTGGTGAGCGGGGATCCGAAAGCTCTTTCACCGCTGGAGCGACATGGCTTCGATGTTTTCACGAGGCGGGCGCCATGCAGCAAATGTCATCAATTGTTCCCCGAGGAAGGTAATCCTTCTGGGAACGGACGGCCGCTCTTCACCGACTTCCGATTTCACAATATCGGGATCAAACCACAAATGTTTCATGATTTGGGCAGGTTCGAACAGACTGCAAACTCGATTGATTGGGGGGCGTTCCGGACTCCCGCTTTGCGTAATGCCGTGCGCACACCGCCTTACATGCACAACGGTAGCCTAGCCACTCTCGAAGAGGTCGTGGAGTTTTATAATGCTGGCGGAGGCGCGACGCTTAACGTCTCCCCATTGATTCGTCCCCTGCACCTGCACCAAGACGAGAAGGCAGCATTGGTCGCCTTCCTCAAAGCAATGGCAAACTGAATGTAGACCTCGGGGCCCGGCAGTAAGTCATGCGCCGCAGAGGCGGCCTCGCAGGATTTCTTGGCATCGGACTCGCACTTGGTTATGAAGCTTTTCAGCGGCGCGTCGGCCAGTTTCTTGTCGGTCGTGTGGCAGCGCTGGTTATATCCGTCGCAATCAAGCTCGGAAAACGTGATCAATTTTCACAGGTACCATGAGCGGTTTTCTTGACCCGGAGAGCAGCGTCTGGCGGTGGGCGAGAAACCGCGACGGGGGTACTGGTGTGTTTCAACCCGTAATGCATTCACCTTCGATTAGCTGCGATCCGCTTGATCATTGGGATCGCGGCCTGGGTATCGAACATGTAGGTCAATCCATCGCAAAAAGTGAGTTGGCTCTGAATTCGCGCTTCGACTAGCAGAGGCTATTTCGGCTTCGCAGTCTTCGACCAAACGACCATCGCTTCCGCCCAAGACTTTTGCCACTGTGCCGCAAATTGCAGCCAGAGTTGCAGTGGATTCGTCATTTGCATGCCGATGGTGCTTGGCGAATTCGCAGGAAAGCTTGTCATCTTAGCCAGCAACGCCGACGCCGGAGCAGCGCTTGGGTCTGGCAGTTTGAGCTGCGCCTCCCATGCGTCCATGATCTGATCCATGGTGTTAATTTGGACCGCAGCGACGCTTTGTATTTGCGTTCGAACCGCATTCACGACTTGATCAGGCCAACCCAACTCTTTGGCGGCTTCGGCCATTCTGTTGATGAGCTCCTTGCCGTTTTTTTCGCTGGCTTCAGCGCTCTCATTGCGCCACTCCGACAGAGAATCCAGGGCGGCGTTTACCGCCTCCCGTGCTTTATTCGACAGTCCGGGAATCGGCATGTGGCTAAACTTCCGACGTGAAATGTCGAGGAATCTATCTTCCATGACTGCGCTCCTTTCCACACTGATGGTGAGGTTCCCGCCACGGCACTCGGGGATCAGGCGAGTGGGCCTGCGCTTTGGCGGGCGAAGGCGTGTACACGATCGCCGGCTTCCAAGAGTTCAGAAGATCGCAGATAAAAACAGTGCAGTCACCAAAGAGGTATGAACGACAAGCCCAGTCACAAACCATCTATCGATGCCAGATTTGGGATACGTGTTCATGACGCTCTCTCCTGTACGCTTGGCGACGTACAATAATGACACTTCGATTGTTCGCACGGTAGGATCATTTTAGTCGTGGAACCGGTTCCCTTTTCTGCAATGCAACAAGGTGGCGGGACCAGCACAGGCCGTGCATACCGCGGTGACTGACCAGCAGTCCCGTCATGGCTGGCGCGCCACACCGCGAGCGCCGTATGCTCTTACAGTCGTGTCGACCGTCCTTAAAATCGGCGCCTTTCGCGCTTTGAATTGGCGTTATTCAAGAAATTAGGAGTCGCAGTCGTGGCCGTTGGAAAAGTGAAGTGGTTCAATCCGACCAAGGGATACGGGTTCATCCAGCCGCAAGCTGGGAGCGGCGATGTCTTTGTACATATTTCAGCCGTCGAGCGCGCAGGACTACGCACGCTCAATGAAAACCAGACAGTCGAATACGAACTCGTGACGGGTCGAAATGGAAAAGCCTCGGCTGAGAATTTGAAAGTCAAATAGAACCAGCGATTTTGCAGGACGTGCATGTGCCGCTGCGCCGGCATCGCCATTGGGTTCCGCCGACCAGATGAACTGAATAATGACCGCGATGGGACATTCGCCCTATCGTTGCAAACGACGTTTTTGACCCAAAGCGTCTGACAGAGTCCCCCTGCAAGCGAGTCTACCCGCAACTGAAACTGTTCAGGTTCCCGACCTGAGCGGTACGGATAGATTGGCATCACCGGTCTACGAACTGCGGAAAGGTACACCATGACCCGCGACGCGGTCCGGCTTTTGGCGCCCGATTTTCTGTCGCTGACAATTGGCATTGTTGTGTTTTTTGTTGGCGTCCTGGTCACCCAGCGCGTGAAGGTTTTGCGAGATTTCAGTATTCCAGAACCCGTGAGCGGTGGGTTTATAGCGGTGGCCGCTATTTCCCTGATCTACTTTATCTTCAATCTCCAAATTGACTTCGACCTCACAACGCGTGACCGATTGCTTGTGATTTTTTTCGCTACAGTCGGCATCAATGCACGGCTCGCCAATCTTAGGGCAGGCGGCCGAGCTTTGCTTGTCATGTGTGCGGTTTCAGCGGTATTCATATTCATTCAGAATGTCGCCGGAACCGCCGGCGCACTCGTCTTCGGTATGCCTCCTGCCGCTGGGGTCGTCTTTGGCTCGATAGGCTTGTCCGGGGGCCATGGGACCACCATCGCTTGGGCACCCATCATTGCAACTGAACATAATTTCCCTGCGGCCATGGAAACTGGCGTCGCGGTGGCGACGCTGGGCCTAATAATCGCCAGCCTGTTGGGCGGTCCGATCGCAAAATATCTTATCGAAAAGCATCACCTACATCCTTCATCGGCAGACATAGCGCAAAGCGAGCTCCCACCCGAATCCGATCAAGCACCAATAGACAAAATGGGAGTTATGTGGGCGATGCTTTGGGTGAACATCGCGGTAATTCTTGGCTATCTGGCGCATGACTTTATTTCCAATGCGACGACGATAAAGGTGCCACTGTTTGTGCCGTGTTTAATAATGGGTATGGTCTTATCCAATACTTTGCCGAAGCTCTTCCCGCGCTGGCCCTGGCCAGCACGCACAGCGTCGCTCGATCTCATCTCAAGCTATTCTCTATCAATTTTTCTCGCCATGTCACTCATGAGCATGCAGATTTGGACTTTGGGAAAGGTTGCGGGACCGCTGCTTGTGATCGTCGGAGCCCAGACCCTGCTAGCGACGATATACATTTTGGTGGTGGTCTTTCCTGCGCTTGGGAAGGACTATCAGGCTGCGATACTGAGTGGCGGGTTTATCGGCATATCGATTGGCACGACGCCGACCGCGATCGCTACCATGACGGCGATCACCAAGCGTCACGGACCATCGCCGAACGCCTTCGTCATTCTGCCTCTGGTGTCGGCGTTGTTTGTAAGTCTCGTAAACGTTGCGGCAGTTACGTTGTTCTTATCCTTATAGCCGCGCAATAACGACGTGAACTCGACGATGTGAGCAAGGCGCTCGATCTGACCATGCCGCAAAGATGTTGTTCACGGCCAACAAGGTCATCGAATGGGTCCGGCTTGATGTCAGCTAAGGGCACAGAGTGGATATAGCGGCGGTGCCCTCTGATGTCGATTTTCGGTGTAAAGTGGACAGGGCGTGAAACCGCCGGTGCTTCGGGCGCGGAATGAGTTGTATTCAAGCGCTGTCCCAACTTCAAACGCCGCAATGTTGGTCTGAACCGGCATACTGCCAACTGCGATGACGAGGGATGACCGCCTGATGCTGAGGCGGCTGATGCTTGCTCTACGGCCCGGCGACACTTTCGTTGTCCGGCGCTGGATCGGCTGACACGTAGCGGGGCCGTTCCAGATGCTCAGAGTTCTGCAAATGATCCCGTCGCATGGCGCGACCAGCGTGTGGTCCTTGATGTTGACCTTGTAGAGCACAGCCTCCTGACTGGCCCTTGAGTGCCTTCTCGGCCTCGCTGCCGCAAAAACAGGCACGTGAACTGTGCCCATCAAAGAAGTTCCATTTTAAGGAAAGTTCCACTACGGTAAGAAGGCTTTGGGGGACTTGGATGCCGCAGAGGGCATTGGCCCTGATGGCGTTGTGCCATCCGGTCGCAGCTTGGTCACAAGACGGCACTGAGCCGCTCGAACCGGCCCTTGGGTGTGGCGGGTGTCGCCCCGGACCAGATCGATACCAGCATTGCAATTCCAGCTTGCGAAGCCGCGGCTAGGGCGATGCGGGTGCGCGGAACAATCTTGGACTGTTCTACAAAGGGGGCCGGGTGACAACGGACGATCACGAGGCGGCGGGGCTCTTCAAGGTCGCCGCCGACCCGGGCGATGCAGTTGGACAGTATAACCTCGGACTGTCCTACGAGAACGGTCTTGGCGGACTGCCAAAGCACGATCGTGAGGCCGTCCGCCTCTACAGACTTGCCGCCGACCAGGGCCATACACTTGCACAGTATCGCCTCGGACTGTCTTACGCCTACGGCGTTGGCGGGCTGACGAAAGACGATCTCGAAGCGGCGCGGCTCTTCAGGCTCGCCGCCGACCAAGGCGATGCACTTGCGCAGTACATCCTTGGGCTATTCTACGAAAAAGGCCGTGGCGGACTGCCAAAGGATGAGCGCGAAGCGGCGCAGCTCTACAAGCTCTCCGCCGACCAGGGCGATGCACGCGCACAGAACAATCTTGGACTCTTTTACGAAAAAGGCCGTGGCGGATTGCCAAAGGATGAGCACGCAGCGGTGCGGCTCTACAAGCTCTCCGCCGATCAAGGGAATGCAGCTGCACAGATCAATCTTGGTATCTTCTACGAAGATGGACGAGGCGGACTGACGAGGGACGATCGCGAAGCGGCTCGTCTCTACAAGCTCGCTGCCGACCAAGGCAGTGCCTTGGGACAGACCAATCTTGGACTGTTCTATGCC
Source organism: uncultured Rhodoplanes sp. (assembly GCA_936924235.1). GTDB lineage: Bacteria > Pseudomonadota > Alphaproteobacteria > Rhizobiales > Xanthobacteraceae > Z2-YC6860. The sequence continues at coordinate 6,389 of CAKZHN010000459.1, forward strand.
AAAGGCGTGGGCGGACTTACACTGAACGAGCGCGAAGCCGTTCACCTTTTCAAACTCGCCGCCGACCAGGGCTTTGCCGCCGCGCAGCACAGCCTCGGATTATTCTATGAAAATGGCCGTGGCGGGCTGAAAAAGGACGAGCGCGAAGCGGCTCGCCTCTACATGCTTGCCGCTGAGCAAGACGATGCTGTTGCCCAATTCAATTTGGCGGCGCTTTATGAAACTGGACGCGGCGTGGCGAAGGACATGAACAAAGCCTTACGTTGGTACAACAGAGCAGCCGAATCGGGAGACGCAGAGGCTAAGGACAGATTGAAGATGCTGAGAGGCTAGACATGCAGCGGCCACGGCTGCTGCCGGCTTAAAGTCGAGGCTGCCGGCGCCTCCAGCCAAGTCCACGGCCGCCAACGAAACGGTATGAGCCGGCCTTCGATCGTTCTGTTGCTGACGCTTTAGCCACCCACGTTGCGAGCTGGGCCGGCCGCTCGCAAGATCAACTCGTGAAACGGCACCCACCTCGATGCAGAGGCTCAAAACAGCCAGCCTATAAGCACGTAGACGAGGGGCTGGCGCTGCGCCTGATCGGCGATGCAAAAAGACCCATCCACGCTGTCGCCAGAGACCTCGGCATCAGCATCAACACGCTGTACCGCAAATTTCCGGTCACGGCGATCCGAAAGGGCCAGCGCTGCAACAGCAAGCCGTTCGATCAGGCTGAAGCACTCCATCTCCTGTAAGATCCTGCCCTCACTCTTAAGGAAATCGCGGCTCATTTCAGCATCACGCGAGAGACTTTGCGGAAGCATCTGCCAGCCGCAGTCGTCATGCAGGCCCTGAGATCACGGCGGAAGGAGTTCGACCTGCGCAGAGCACGTGAGCTACTGGTAACCACGGAGATTCCTGTTACGGAGATCGCAGCCACGATGGGCGTGAGTCCACCGACCCTTTATGCGCGCTTGCCCGTCGCAACCGACCTGCAAATGGCCGCCGAACGGCTTTACTTGTGGGCTTGGAACGAAGCGCTTTGAATTGGCATCTGCATCGGCATAATGACGATGCGCTTTGGCACAATCCGGATCGTCTAAGCGTGACTGGCCGCGCTTCTTGGTGTTCTGCTGGTTGCAATCGGAGAGATTGACGATGGCCCCAAACTTTCTGTCTTCCAAGGATATCGTCATCATTGCTTATGGAGAAGTGAAGAACGAATTGCACTCCGGCAAAACCGCTACCGAGTTGACTGCGGATGTTATGGTGCAACTTCTTGCCAAGACGGGTTTGACCAACCGCGAGATCGACGGTTTCGCCCTGACCTTGCCGCTGTCGGAGACGGGCTTCGCCTGGTACTCGAATGTTCTCGTCGACAATCTCGGAATCCAGGCGCGCTGGCTGCAGATCACCGACATCGGGGGCTGTTCGATCCTCGGCAATATCGCGAGGGCGGCGGCGGCGCTGAAATGCGGCATGATCGAGTTCGCGTTCTGCATCCATGCCGACGCGCCGAGCCGTCCGCACGTTGCCGAATACTTCAACTATCGTTCCGAGTTTCAGGAGCCCGCCGGATTCCAGGGGCCGCTGGTCGCCTTCGGACTGATGACGGACGCCTACGATCAGAAATACGGTCTCAAGCCGGAAGCGCTTGGACTGCTCGCCGTGGCCCAGCGCAACGGTGCCGTGGCGAATGAAAACGCCCTCGAAAAACTGCGCAAGCCGATCACGGTCGACGACTATCTCAATTCCCGGATGGTTTCGGAGCCCATGCGGCTTCTGGACTGCGTGATGCGCTGCGACGGTGCAAACGGCGTTGTCGTCACCACGCTTGAGCGTGCCAGGGCCATGGGCGTCAAGAAGATGGTGAGGCTCGCGTCCTATTCGGAGATCACCAACTTCGATCCGACCAATTCCACGCCCGACGCATTCGACACCGGCTTCCAGGTGGTTGGCCCCGATGCGCTCAACAAGGCGGGGATGAGTCCGCGCGACGTGGACATGTTTCATCCGTATGATGACTTCCTGATCGCTTTGTTGCTCAAGCTCGAGCAGATCGGTTTCTGCAAGCGCGGTGAAGGAAGCGATTTCGTGCTAAGCACCGATTTCTCCCCGACCGGAGATCTGCCGCTCAACACTGGTGGCGGGCAGATTTCGGCGGGGCAGGCCGGGCTGGCCGGTGGCGGGCTCAATGTCGTCGAGGCGGTGCGTCAGTTGATGGGCGAGGCCGGCAGTCGCCAGGTGCCCCATGCGAAGAACGCCTTGGTCACGGGCATCGGCGTTGTGACCTATTTCCGCAACTGGGGTTCGAGCGTGGCGATGGTGATGGAGGCTTGAACTGCATGGCCCGAGAAGATATGGCCTCAGAAAACCTGGCCCAGGCGAAAATGCGACCAGTCCCGATCCCGACGCGAACGTCGACGCCGTTCTGGGATGCCGCGAAGCGCGGCAAGTTCCTGCTGCAATTCGACCCCGCAGCGAAGAAGTACCAGTTCTTTCCTCGGCCCGTCAGCATCTACAGCGGCAGCGACAAGCTGGAATGGCGTGAGGCATCGGGCCGTGGGGTTCTTGTTGCGCGAACCAACGTGCAGGTGCCACACCGAGGTTTCGAGAAACTTGTCCCGTTTGTTCTTGCCGCAGTCAATCTGGAGGAGGGCGTGCGCGTTGTCGCTCGGCTTATCGGTGTACCCTATGATCAGGCGACGCACGGCATGAAGGTGCGGATATGTTGGGAAGAGCTTGCGGATGGCGCTCGCATGTTCGCTTTTGAGCCGGACAGATAGATTAGGGTCGGACTCTTAGTAGAGTCCATCGTTGTTCTGGGCGAACTATCGGCATTGCGAACGCGGCAGTTGGTGCTCGCCGACAACCGCATATCGCTGTCAGCGCAACGAAAATTCGTCACACTGAAGGCGACGTCAGCAATGCAGGCGAAAAGACCTGCATCGTCATTCGGAGGAAAACATGCGTCGATTGTCAGTCGGACTCTTCGGCCTCGCGGTTGCTCTCACAACTTGTCATGGTGTCGCCGCGCAAGAGTGGCCCGCCCGTCCGGTCACCCTGATCGTGCCGTTCCCGGCCGGCGCCGCCGTCGACACTCTGGCGCGCGCCGTCGCCCAGTCGGCGAGCCAAAGCCTCGGCAAGCAGTTCATCGTCGAGAATCGCGTGGGCGCGGGCGGCAACATGGGCGGCGCCGCCGTCGCCAAGGCGAATGCCGACGGCTACACGCTGCTGTTCGGGACGCCCGCACCGATCGCGCTCAACAAGTTGATGTTCAAGGGCCTGAACTACGACTCAGAGCAGGATTTCACGCCGGTCGTGCTCGTCGCCAAGTCTCCGCTCATCATCGCGTCTAAACTCGATTTTCCAGCGAAGACATTCGGGGAGTTGATCGCTTATGCCAAGCAGAATCCAGGCAAGGTCAATGTCGGCCATCCGGGCAACGGCACGCTCGGAAACATCACATCGGAACTGACTCAGCAGTTTGCTGGCGTGAAGATGACGAACGTGCCATACCGTGGCTCGGCGCCGCTCACCACGGATCTGCTGTCAGGACAAGTCGATGTCGCCATGGATTTCATGCCGACCTACGTGCCGCTGGCAACCGCTGGCAAGATCCGAGCGCTCGCCGTGACCACGAGCAAGCGAGCCGCGGAGCTTCCCGATGTGCAGACGGCTCAGGAGGCGGGATTCAAAGGCTTCGAGGCGTCCGCGTGGTACGCAATGGTCGCTCCGACTGGCACGCCGCGCGACATCGTGGCCAAGCTGAACGATCTGGTGAACGCCTTCCTGAAAAGCGACCGGGGCAAGACGGTCCTCGAGCAAAACGCCGTTGAGGGCATCGGAGGATCTCCGGAAGACCTCAAGGCATTTATCGCCAGCGAGCTTGCCAAATGGAGGCCGGTGATCGAGGCAGCAAAGATCGAGATGTAGCCTCGTGGCCCTATTGCGGCGCAACGCCCCTTCCTGCCTCTGTCTCAAATCCTCTTGACCGGCCATGGAGTCGTTTCCAAGAACGAAGGCGAATATCCACGGCCGCGATATTAAAAACCTCTCCATGGAGGCTGTGGCGGCCTTACGGGACGACACGGCAAAGCTCTTGGCCGAGAACGTCTCGGCCAAGTCAAAAGAGCTGGAAGGGGAGATTGTGCGGATTGCTGCCCTGAATGCCGAGGTGGGAAGAAACCGCATTGTTCAAACTGATAAGGTTTCACATCAAACCTTATCAGTCGCGAAACTGATCGGCGATGATTGCGATGCTGGACTGGCGCCCGGGTCCCGCCGCCGCTTCGCGTTACGCCGGAACGATCGCCACCGCCTCGACCTCGTACAAAGCGCCGGGCCGTACCAACGCGCCAACTTGAACTGTCGTACTCGCCGGTTGCGGGCGGCCGATGAAGTACTTTGCACGGATCGGCCCGATAAGCCGCTGATGCGCCTTCAGATCGATCAAGTAGTGATTGAGCTTTACCACGTGATCGAAGCTGGCGCCGGCGTCGGCCAGGATCGCCTTAATATTCTCGAATGCGGTGGTGACCTGAGCTTCGAAATCGCCGACCACCTTGTTCTCCGCGTCCAGACCCTGCTGGCCTGAAACGTAGATGATCCGACCGGGGCCGATTGCCTCGACGCCCTGGGTGAATCCCGGCGAAGACGCTTTACCCGGCGGATTGTGAAAGCGTAGGTGCGATGCCGCGCCGCCTGTGCCTTGCGCGTGTGCATCGGCGGCGCCGGCCGCGGTCGCGGCGGCGACAGCAGCCGTCACGACATGCCTACGGGATATGAAAAGTTCAGAATTGTTGTCGCCTTCGTGCATGCAATCCTCCTGCCTACGATCTTGCGGTCACCACGGCCACGGCTTCGACTTCCAGAAGCGCGTCGGGGCGCGCCAGTTTGGAGATTTCCAGCGCGGTGCTCGCGGGCGGCGTGCCGGTGATGTACTTGTTCCTGACCTCGCGGAATGACTGCATGTTGGCGATGCTCGTCACGTAGATGTTGAGTTTGACCACGTTATCGAAACTGCCGCCTACCGAAGTCAGCGCGGTTTTCAAATTCTCGAAGACCTGCGTCGCTTGCGCCAGGAAGTCGCCGGGCTCACCAGCGCGTTTTCCGGCGGCGTCATAGCCCAGCTGGCCCGCGATATAAACTGTGCGGCCGGGGCCGATCACTTCTACGACATGCGTGTAGCCGTTCGGCTTCCCGATACCGTCGGGATTGGAGAACTTCAGGTTCGACGGCGAGTTCTGCGCCCGCACCGGAGCAGCTTCGCTTGCGGCGGCGGCTATGGCGCCCGCACCCATCAGAATGCGCCGGCGGGATAGAATACCGGTGATCGACGACAGAGATTTCTGCAACAGATCCATGACGGCCCCCATCTAATGTGCCGCGCGACGATCGCACGGCATTCTCAGCTTGCCGCGCGGGGATCGCGTTCGCAACGGCTACGGACGCTTTGTTGCGCCGCGGCGTCTCGGCGGGGCTTCCACACGCCGCGCTGGTGATGCCGACCGCGGCAATGAGCAACCCTCCCGCAATCGCCGGCCACGCGGGCAAGCCGGATGTGAATGCCGCGAGCATCGCCGATGCGTATCGCCGCGCCAGATGCGAACTGATATAGAATCTCTGCTTTTCTTATCAGTCACGAATAGATCGCGATGCGTTCGTGATGTTCAACACTGCCGTTTTGCAGCTCGATGGTGGGCGAAGACGAAGAACACGCGACTTTGCGATGCCAAGGAAAGCGAAGTGAAGGGCCCGACCAGATCACCGCCCTGCTTGTCGTGCTGTGCGAAAAAGCGCACGCTGGAACTGTCTGGGGACTACGTGGCCGCCGTATCTCAGTTTCAAGCAGACGATAGGCGAGAAAAACCACGACTCCCTTCGAACCGCCAAGGAGGAAGCCCGTGCCCGCCAATTTCATCGTCAATGGAAAGCCAGCGTCAACCGACGCGCCATCAGCAACGCCTTTGTTGTGGGTGATCCGCGAGGGCCTCAAGCTCACCGGAACCAAATTCGGATGCGGGACCGGCCTGTGCGGCGCGTGCATGGTCCATATTGACGGCAAGCGCGCGTATGCCTGCCAGACGCAAGTCTCCGAAATCGCCGGAAAATCCATCACGACCATCGAGGGCCTGTCGCCTGATTCCAGCCATCCGATTCAGAAGGCCTGGCTTGCCGAGCGGGTTCCGCAATGCGGCTATTGTCAGTCCGGCCAGATCATGAGCGCGGCCGACCTGCTCAAACAGAATCCCAGGCCCACCCGCGAGCAGATCGTCGAGCACATGAGTACGAACATCTGCCGCTGTGGGACCTACCAGCGCATCGTACGCGCCGTCGAACGTGCTGCGCGGGAGGCCTGAGCTATGACAAAGCACATCAGTAGCGTGAATAGCCAGCCGTCACGCCGCCACGTTATGATCGGCGCTGCCGGCCTCACGTTCGCAATAGCGATCGGCGCCGGCACTCGAGCGCGAGCTGCCGCACTCTCAGGCATACGCGCGGGCAAGGCGCTGAGCCCCTGGGTAAGCATCGCCGAGGACGGCACGATCACCCTCATGTCGCCTGCGACCGAGATGGGGCAAGGATCAATGACGTCGTTACCGTTGATCATCGCCGAGGAGCTCGACGCCGATTGGCAGAAGGTGCGCATCGTACCGGCCCCGCCAAACGCGGCGATCTACGGCAATCCCGGCTTCGGCTACGCGATGATGTACACCGCCGGCAGCAACGCCGTGACTTCCTATTACCGACCGCTGCGCATCTTCGGCGCGCAGGTTCGCCGCGTGCTTCTCGACAACGCGGCCAAGAAATGGGGTGTGTCGGTGGCCGAGCTGACCACCGAGCCTAGCGTGGTGTTGCACGCGAAATCGGGACGCCGCCTTACCTACGGCGAGATCGCCGCCTTTGCCGAGATTCCTGCCGCGCCGCCGCAGATAAAGCCAGAGGAGCTGAAACAGCCGGCGCAGTTCAGGCTCATCGGCAAAGACGTGATGCGCGTCGAACTGCCGAGCAAGGTCAACGGCAGCGCAACCTATGGCATCGACGTGCAGGTGCCGGGGATGCTGTATGGCGCGGTGCTGCGCGCCCCGGTCGAAGGGTCGGTCCCGCACAAGATCGACGACACCAAGGCAAAAGCCTTGGCAGGCGTCACCGGCGTCGTGCGGCTGCCTTATGGCGTAGGCGTGGTTGCCGAGACGCCGTGGGCGGCGTTTGCCGCACGTCAGGAACTCTCACGTTCGGTCACCTGGACCCGCACAGGCACTGCTTGGGGCTTCGACAGCGATCAAGGGATTGAACAGTTTGCCGCGCAGGCGAAAAACCTGCAGGGGCGCGCGTCCGAATGGAGTCGACAAGGCGATGCTCGCGACGAGTTTAGCAAGGTGGCGAGCATCCTGGAGGCGGAATACCGCTGCGACTACGCCTACCATGCTCAAATGGAGCCGCTGAACGCAGTCGCCGCCGTCTCGCCCGGTGGCGATGCCGTCGAAATCTGGGCCGGCACCCAGAGCCAGACCACGGCTGCGGAGACGCCGGCCAAATTCCTTGGCATCCCTCTCGACAAGGTGAAGCTGCACGATCTGTTGATGGGCGGCGGTTTCGGTCGGCGCGGCAATCGCGACGTCGACTTCATCATGGACGCCGTCATGCTGTCGAAGGAAGCCGGGCGCCCAGTCAAGGTGATTTGGACGCGTGAGGATGACGTACACAACGGCCGCTTCCGGCCGATCTCGGCGCATTATCTGCGTGCCGGACTCGATGCCTCAAGCAAGGTCACTGCATGGCATCATCGGATCGCCGTTGACCGGGTCGGCCCGTACTACGATCCGGGACTTTATGAGAGGAATGGAGGGCGGGACGTGGTCGCGATGTTGGGCGGCGAGCCCCGCGGGTATGATGTCCCGCACCAGCTCGTTGAGCAGGTCTATCGAGACACCGGCGTGCGGACCAATCCGCTGCGTGGCATAAGCTTTCTGGCCAACAAGTTTGCGGTCGAGGCATTCATCGATGAGATTGCGAGAAAGCGCAGCGCCGATCCACTGGCATTCCGGCTGGAACTGCTCAAGAGCCAGCCACGCGCCTCGAAGACGGTCGAACGCGTGGCGCAGATGGCGGAGTGGGGGCGCAAGCGCGATGGCCGCGCGCTAGGTCTTGCCTACATCGACTATACAGGAAGCCAGGTCGCCGGCATCGCTGAAGTGTCAGTCGATCGCGCCAGCGGGCAGATCAAACTGCACAATTTCTGGTGCACGATCGATTGCGGCCTCGCGGTGCAGCCAGACAATGTCGTGGCACAGACCGAAAGCAGCATCGTCTATGGCATCGGCGTTGCTCTGACCGAGCGCATCTCGATCAAGGATGGCGTGGTGGAGCAGTCGAATTTCTATGACTACTATCCGCCGCGCATGAGCGACGTGCCGCCGATGCACATCGAGGTGATACAGACCGATAACCACCCCACCGGCGCCGGCCAGATGGCGACGCCGCTGGTCGCACCCGCAATTGCGAATGCGGTGGCGGCACTGACTGGTGCGCGGCTGCGTCACACGCCATTCCTGCCGGATCGGGTGAAGAAGGCGCTGAGTTGAGATGTAGGCTGACATCTTACAGGCTGCGTGCCCCAAGGACGCAGCCCGCCGGATTGTGGTCAACCGGTCCAGGTCTGACTGATAAGGAAATGGCGAAAAGCTTATAGGACGTGCTTGTATCGACCTTTCATGCTCGAACTTGAATTTTGAGCGCACCGCGGCGATTTCGATTGCGAGTTCGAGTCCTGCCGGGCCGGCTCTATGCGGCGCGAGGGGCGGCGCCCCTTAGGCTGATTTGTCCACGTTGTTGACTGCCTGCCGATGGAGGATTGCCGATTGGGCCGCGTATCGAACCCGCGCGCTATCGGCGTATATCGTGAAGCAGCAATTTCTCTGCCGGGTGGATGCGACAACGCGGCTTGGCGTTGCAGACGTACAAATCCACAAACCCGCCCGAGGCATGGGTACGTTAGAAAACGTCATGTGCGAGCCATGCGCACGCAAACGGCATGCATCAAACGACGCAGTCAGGGGCTCTCTTCAAGCTCAGCTGTGATTGAAAATGAAGCTCGTCCGATCAGCGCCCTCTGATAGTCTGTAGCCTTGGTCAACTGAGTTGAATGACGGACAGTCGAAGGAAGCTTCGAGCAGGACATGCGGGATGAGCCCGCGCGACCCGTTGAACGGCTTTTTTTGCCGGCATCTCCGCAGGGCACTATCTCGCTGGCCGCTACAGTGAGGCGGTGCCATTCGCGCGGCAGGCCGTTAAGCTGGGTCCCGGCATCCTCGGCGGCCATCGCATTCTTTGTGCGAGCTTAGCTCAAGCCGGTCAGATCGAGGAGGCGAAAGCCGCAATGGCCACTTTGCGTCAGTTGCATCCGGAAATTTTCCATCGCCTGGATCAAGCAGTCCGTGCCGTAACGGCCGAGCCCATGCGTATTTTCCTGGAAGGTCTGCGCAAGGCCGGCCTAACCGATTGAAGACAATCTGATCAGGCCGAGTCCGAATCATCGGGCCACGTTTGGACCGAGCCGCGGCTCCGGAAAGGAGCGCGCGCCGCGCGTCAAGTGTGATTCGCGATTGCCACCATCCCGATCGGGTCCAAAGAGCCGACTGCCAGCCGCAGCGCATTACCGCTGTGAGGGATGCGACCCATATAAAGCGCTGTCCTTCATCATTGCTCGTGAAGCAATGCCGTAACGGCCGATCCCGAGGAGCGACCGCTCATAGCACCGCGAACAGCCCTTCTTCAGCACGCTTCACTTCGTCGCGTCATCGGCAATAGCGAAGAAATCTCGTCACCCCGCCATCCTGGGCTGCTCACTCGACCCCTCACCAAATAGCTACTTCTTCTCGGATGCTCTCTTCATGTTGCATTTAGGAACGCAGCGGCCCATGCAATAGTTTCTATCGGTGCCACGACCTCCCGCTACTGAACAACTATCGAAGCAGAATTGGTCACACGATCTTTTGTGAGCAAAGGCTGGTTCACACCAAACCATCAGTCCGAGTATGAAGCACGCCGTCACATAAGATACGTGTCGCACGTAATGTCTCTCCCAATTGAAAGTTCTGAACGGAGACCACTTTAACGCTGTCTCATCGTTTAAGAACCGGCCAGAACCACTCAGCACAATAAGAACGCTAAGGTAAGCATCTAGGGACCGTCAAGGTGTCGCCGGTTCTGGAGCTTCAATTCTGGAGTCGTCAGAATGAAAATACTTGCCTTTGATCCACGTCTCAATTGACTGGGCTTCAACGCCCATGAAGAGATTTCGGTTGCGGTGATCTGCGCGGAAGGTATCGGGCGCGATTTGTTCGAAACTCAATATCTCGCGACGTTATGCGCAACGATCACGCTTCGCTGCGGCCCACCGTTGTCTGACCGCGTAAAGGAATCCGAGACCCAAATTTGAAATCGTTCAAAGCCGGCTCATCAAGGCGACCAGCTCGGCCTGCCGGTGCGTGCCGGTTTTTGCAAGCACCGCCTTCAGCCGATTGCGGATGGTCTCTCGAGACAACTCGAGATTTGCGGCTATGTCTTCAACGCTTTGACCGGCCGCCAACAGGGTTGCGAGCCGGGCTTCCGCTGGCGTGAGGTCGAACAGCTTCGTCATCGCCGCAATCGACGGCGACGCCTTCGGCGTGGCCTCCTTCAGGGTGAGGAGCGCCCGTGCGCCAAGGAAAGGTCCACGCGCGGCGGCCTCGACGGCGAGGAGGTCGATGATGATCGCGGGCTTTTTCCGGCGTCGGACGATGATCGGAAGGGCCGGTACGGCGTCGGTGTCGCCGACACTGCGCAGCCTGGCAAATAGGGCCTCAAGCTCCGCATCCGCCACCTTGTCATCGACGAACAGCTGGCTGCCGTGCACGCGGAGCTCATCGTCGAACAACGTCTGCGCAGCCCCGTTGCAGTCCAACACCCGTCCCAGCCGGTCAATTGCGATCGCCGCACAACGGACGGCGTTCAGCGCATTGAGAGAACTCGAGAGTGCGATCCGCCCGACCGCTGTTGACAGCGTGGCCGTCTCGGTCAGGCGCTGCGACAGCCGGGCCAACGCGCGCTTGCCGTTTCGATCGAGCAGACCCTCCCGCGTGCCGCGCTGAAAACTCAAGCCCCAGAGCGATTGGCCCGCCCAGAAGCCCACAGCCGCGAACCAAGTGCAGCCATTCCGGGCGATCAGCTCGCGATAGAACGGCAAGAGTCGCATCTCGTCTGGGGTAACGATGTCCTCCTCGGTGACGACGCTTTGACCGCGCAGCAGCAACGGCACGCCGCGTTCGGCGCGCAGGTCGTGCTGATGCCAGCCTTCTGCGAAATAATCCGCAAACAGCTCGTCCACTGACCTCGTGCGGGGGATGTCTGCGGTCCGGACGTCGCTCTGAAGCAGCGCCGCGCCCATCGACCCAGTTGCGCGACTTAGCGCCTCCAACAGATCGGGCCACTGCGTCGGATCGAGCGCAGCCTCGCCGAGGCGGTCTGCCGCCCGCGCGAGCGCGCGCATGTCCAATTCGCCAGTTCGCATTGATCCCCCAGACCAACCCGACAATTGCAAGCATACAGCCCAAATGGGTCTAGTCCAGGGAGAACGGAATGGTCTTATCTAAGATTTGGGGCCGTGTGGGGGCGCGGTTCCTTGGGGGGAACTTCGCATGACTGTCACGTATACCTTTAAGACGATCAATAACCCTTATTTCAACGATGGAACCAATGCGAATGGCATCAACGCGTCGGGCCAGATCGTAGCGGCCTATAGCTATTGGTCGTATAGCCTGGGTGGCTATATCGGCGCGAGTTTTCTCTACGACGGTAGTAGCTTCACTCCCCTCAGCGACCCTCTCGGGCAATATGGCACCTGGACATATGGCATCAACGCGTCCGGCCAAGTGGTCGGGTCTTACCAGGACAGCGCGACAAGGATCCACGGATTTCTTTACAGCAACGGCAGCTATTCAACGCTCAACGATCCTTCGGGCGTGAACGGCACTTACGCCTACGGGATCAATTCCGCTGGCAAAATCGTCGGCAGCTATGAAGATAGCGCGTACAAGTCACACGGTTTTCTTTATAGCGGAGGCACCTACACAACCATCGATGATCCGCTCGGGGTAAACGGGACAAGCGCCAGCGGCATCAATGCTTCTAACCAGATTGTCGGCTCCTATACGGACGCCGGCTATAAGAGCCACGGATTCATCTACGCGGGGGGCACATACACCACAATCGATGATCCGCTCGGCATAGACGGCACCATTTCTTATGGCATCAATGCATCGGGACAAGTTGTCGGAGGTTATTTCGATAGCACCGATCATCTCCATGGCTTTCTCTACAGCGGTGGCACGTACACCACGATTGACAATCCGCTTGGGGCCAATAGCACGGTGTTGTCCGGCATCAACGACGCCGGACAAATCGTAGGCTCCTACAACGCTGCTAATAACGTAACCTACGGCTTTGTCGCAACGCCACCCGCGACCTGGATCGGCGGCCAGAACGGACAAATCGGAGTCGGCGACTGGGCGACGGCGTCGAACTGGTCGCCCGCTGTCGTCCCCGGTTCGACGAACGACGTGCTGGTTGGCGGGACAGGTGACTATCTCTCGGTGTACATCTACGCGCCCGCGCAGGCACACAACCTAACCGAAGACTTCGGCGGATCGGGCAAAACAGTCCAGGTGGAGTTGGATTCGTCGCTCAGCCTCTCCGGCAGTCTCATCCTGAATTCTGGCGCGGCATTTTTCATACAGACCACTGGGGCCGTTCTGACGGCCACGGGCGGCATCACGATCAGCAGCAATAGCGGCGGCCTCTACAGCGGATGGTTCAATCCACCGGCTCCATTTAATGCGACGATCAACGCCGATATCGCAAACAACGGTGTTCTCAGCGTTGCTCGGACGTTGACGATCAATGGGTTGGTGTCCGGCAGCGGTACAACGGTTCTTGCGAACGGAGCGTCGCTGGAGCTGAACGGCACAGCGTCGGACCAGGTCTCCATCAACGACGGCAGCATCCTAAAACTCGATGATGCGGCGGATACGACAAGCAAGATCTCCGCATACGGCCATGCCGCAATCGACTTGGCTGGCGCCAAGAGCTTCGGCGGCCAACTGGCCTTGGTCGGGGTGAGCAGCACACTCGATCTCATCGGCATCTCGACGGCGTCCTACACGTATGTCGGCCAGACCCTCAAGCTGATCCAAACCAATGGACAGGAGCTCGATCTTTCGACGTCGTTTGCTCCTTCGATACCCGATACGGTTACTTACATACCGCAGGTCACAAGCGACAGTCACGGCGGCACACTGATCGATTTTGTCCCGGTCACGACCTCGACCTGGATCGGCGGTCAGAACTTTAACGACTGGGCGACGACGTCGAACTGGACGCCCGCGTCCGTACCGACGGCCACTAGCCATGTGGTAATCGACAGCGGTTTCGCGGGAATCAAAACCGCCGAGACGGCTCACGACGTGGTTGTCGGTGCTGGTGGATCACTGACAGTTTCGTCAACTTTGTCGCTTGGTAACTCGCTGACAGTTGATGGGATCGTCGTTATAGGCTCGAATTTTTCTTATTCAGGCGAAGTCGATGCTCCGGGCGGCATCGCCGTCGATGCTGGAGGGCGGCTCTGGGGCGAAGGCTATTCCAACACAATCGGTGGCGATGTCGTCAACAACTCTCAAGGCGGTAGCGGCGGCCAGCTCTGGAATGGCGGCGTGGCCGCCCTTGAAGGGACGACCTTCATCACCGGTTTGCTGACCGGCTCTGGCTTCGCCCGCATCTGGGACGGCGCGACTCTGGAGCTGGGTGGCGCGTCGGATCAAACTGTTAAGTTCAGCAGCAGCATCATCTATGCCACATACGGTAGCAGCGCGGTCTACGATGGCGCCTCCCTCCAGCTTGACGATCCTGGGCATTTCGCCGGCACGATCACCGGCGTCGCCGCCGGCGACAATTTCACGGGGCTTTCGAACGTCTCGGTGCCGGTGCCGGACAAAATCTGGCTCAAAGGCATCTCCATCGCGAGTCTTGATTATGTCGGCACGACGCTCACGGTCCATGAGACCGGCGGTGGTACGCTCGCCTACACCGTGACCGATAGCGCCGGTCAGGCGGTCGGCGACAGCACGGCGATGTGGGACGACACCTACGATGCCACCATCGGGCCGTACATCTATTGGCAACTCGGCCAGGCGCATTCCTGGATCGATGGCGTCAACGGCGACTGGGCGGCGGGGGCGAACTGGATATCGGGAACGAGTCCCACTGGCTACGACACTGCCATCATCGGCGGCACCCAAGCCTACACCGTCACGGTGGGTGCCGCCGACAACGTGGCCGCAAACGTGCTCGACTGGACCGACCCCAACAGCACGCTCATCGTCAAAGGAACCCTGACGCTGAACAAGCCGGACGGCGTAGCAAACCTGATCGGCGGGACTTTGCAGATCGACGGCGGTCATCTGCTGCTTATGCAGGGATCCGGTGGGGCCGGCCTGGTTTTAGACAATGCCACCGTGGCCATTTCCAATGGCGGCATTCTTGAAGCCCATCTCCAGTCCGATTTCTCGGATGGCGGTCCCATGGTCAATCTCACCTTGGGATCAAATTTCACGCTGGTGCAGAGCGCCGCTGCGTCCAATTACGTCACCCTGGGCGCCGGCAACGACTCATACGGATTGGCGACCATCACCAACAACGGAACCATTCACGCCGAAGTCGCGGGCGGCGTGATGACGACCACGATCGGATCGAATGCGGGCTCGATCTACGTTGCCAATGGGGAGACGTTTTCCGCGGCCAGCTTCGACACGGATCGGTTTGGCTCGTCCACCACGTCCTTCTCAAACAGCGGCAACGTCATCGTCGGAGCGGGATCTACCGCCTCGCTGGGAGGCGACTACTGGAGCAACAGCGGCAGCATTTCAGTTGGTCCGAACGCGACCGTCACCCTCAGCGGATTCTATAGCGACGGCTCGGTGGCGAAGGTCACGAACAACGGCGGCACGGTCATACTGGATGGACGGCTGAATGATTCCCCGTCGCACGTGCACTCGATAACTGCGAGCGGCGGAACCCTCATCCTTGACCCATCGACTCCACTCTACGACGGATCAGGAAGCAACCTTGGGCAGGGCGGCACGATTTCCGGCGGCAATCTGTTCATCGACGCCGGCGCCACCCTTGAATTGCGCGGAGACCCGCTGGACGGCTGGATCACCGACGACACCGTGACGTTCAATGCCGCCAGCGGAACGCTGCGGCTTGCCGATCCGGGCGATTTTGCGGGCTCGATAGCAAGCATGTCGATCGGCGACAAGATCGACTTTGCACACCTGCAACTCACAGGCGCCACGCTGACCGGTGGCCTGCTCACGGTGACTTGGTCCGGCGGCTCGGACCAGTATCAAGTCACAGCGTCAGCCCAGACCGGGTTCGCGATGGCGGACGACGGCAACCATGGAACGCTGCTGACGCTGGTTGCGGCCGCCACCAGCTGGGCAAAGGGCATCAGCGGCAGCTTCGACACGGCGACCAATTGGAAGCCCGCCGCCGTGCCGGGGGGATTCAACAATGTCGTGATCAACAAACCTGGATCGTACACGGTCACGGACTCGTCGGATCACGTCGTCAACCGGCTCACCATCGGCAATGCGACCGCCGGCGGCATTAAGCTCGACATCTCGCACGCCACCCTGCAGGTCAATGGAGGGGTTATCAGCAACTCCGGCATCATCGAGCTTGATCGCCCGGCTTCGCTAATGATCGGCGCGAACACCAAGATCTCGGGCGGCGGCGAAATTGTGCTCGGCGGCGCTTACGGCGGCACCGACCACATCGGCAGCGCCGCCGGGCTCAGTTCCCCGGTGACGCTCGTCAACGTCGACAACACGATTCACGGCAGCGGCAGCATCGGCGATTCGATGATGAAGCTAAGCAATCAGGGAAGCATCATCGCTGAAGGCGGCAATCTTGAATTGGACGGTGCGGTGGTCAACAGAGGAACGCTCAAGGCAGTCGCGGGCGGCACCCTGACCATCAACGGCACACTGAACAACAACCTTGGCACGCTGGTCGCGGATGGCGGCCACCTCACGGTGCAGGGAACGCTGGCAGCAGGTGGTGAGGCCGATGTCGTCGGCTCGGGCGTGCTTGAGTTCGGCGCGCTGTCCAAGGCCCATGTAGACTTCTCCGGCACAGCGGCCGGCGGCTTGATCCTCGACGACGCCTCCCACTTCAAGGGGGATATTGGCGGCTTCGCCGACAATGACTTCATCGACCTTGAGGATTTCCTGGTCGGGGCGACGAGGGTGACCTACGGCGGTTACAATGCCACAACGGACACGACGTCACTGAGTTTCGCAGACACCGCTCACCCGAAGCACACTGCGCTGCTGACGTTTGACGGGCACTACACGCAAGGAGAATTGCAGATTGCAAACGACGGCAATGGTCACCTGATGGTCCAGCATCAAATCTGACCCTGACAGTTCACCTCGTAGCCTTCTTCGCGGCTAGCGCGCTATGCCATCACGCGAAAGCCCTCCATGGGCTTACTGCCGGTCACGCTCCGCTGTGTCATTGTTGGTAGTGGTGCTTGGCTTCTCGGGATAACAAAAGGTGTCTCCAGGATGCCTCATGGACAGAATCGCACTGATATCCGGAATGGCCGTCGCGGTCGTCGCCTCTCTGGACCCCAAGTGGAAGATCCGGGAAACCCTGACGCATCTTCAGGCGCAGACAATGGCAACAGGACTGGCATTTTTGTCCGCGTACATGGTCAATCGGCTCTTGTTGCGGCACGAAGTTCCACCGCGGATTTGGCTGGACAAGCTGCATTAGGCTCAGGGTATTATTCTACAAGTTGGTAGCGCGTAATAGGGCATTCAATGAACGACGAGTGGGACGAACTTCAAAAGGCTGTTTCGGAATCGATCACTGCCAGTAAGAACACTCCTCTGCTTCCGCCGGAGTTGGAGCAATACCGGCAAACCTACCTGACGATCTTGGATCAGTTCAGAAAGGACGTGCGGGCCATAGAGGATGTTGCGCGCTAGACGCTATCCGTACGGCAACGTCATACGAATCTCTTGTGGCGCGCTGGGGCCAAGCTTGCAGGCCCTGCAATCGAGGAAATAGGCAGGTCGACTTATACTCATAGCACCGACGGCTGGTTTCTGAATCCGGGCCGAGCGGCGCCATCGATACGGCTCTGCGCCTAAAGCTACTTCGAGCAACTGCTCTGTGACTGCGATCCGATTGGTGCCCGTGCCCGACCTACCCTGAACTCCGAGCTGTCGAACGTTTCGCTTCGCCGCCTCGATGGTGCCTTCGATTCCGCCGCTTACGGGCGTATGAGGAGCTTTTTTCGAAGACCGCTCTTTCCATCGGTCCCGCCATTTTTAGTTGCTTCCTTTTGATCTTCTGCTCGCCTCAGTTCCACCTCCCTGTCCATTTCCACACATTCTCGCCATTCCATATACGTGGGTGAAAAGACCAGCGGCTGAACACATCGAGCCTTCGTGGGGGCAGGCAAGGTTGCCCACACGCGGACGAGCTGCTCGCGTGCCACCTGTTCATCTCTCACACATGAGGTGAAAAAGTCGGAGGACGGCACGCCGCCCAATAACTGCCCGTTCGTTTTCTCAGCGGCTCGGCAATGTTTGTCAACATCAATACGCGGAACGCTGTGCTCTAACGCCGCCAGCTGAATAGGCGCGGCGAGCAAGATCGCGCCTGATACTGCTAAGGCAGCGCTAATATTCATTTGTCACGAGTTCTGGACGAGCAAAAGCTCACGAGCGAGGCGTTCGGCGCGGAGTGTTACGGCGCGGGCTCGCGACGCTTGCTCGGCTAGCCGGTATTCTTTCATCGCTTGGGCGGCTTCAGCCAGGCGCTCGGTGCGTTTGAAGCGCGCTTCAGAAAGCTGCCGTAGTCGCTGGGGAGAGAGCATTTTCCGAGTTTTTGTGGGCATTGTGGACAATGCTTTACCTGGCCGGAACGTTCCAACTTGCTGAGGCCAGGCTGTGCGGGCAAGAAGGTCGCCCGATCACGGCTCATTTTGAGCCACTCTGAGGGAACGAGGAGGGCGCGCGGTAGCGGCAAATCCTCGTTAATGACTGGAGCAGTTCACACCCCGCCTAAACCCACGGGCCCGTCGCCTATGGCGCGCTGGCTATTGATTGTCGCGGTCACGTGGCTGCGGGTGTGGTCGTGATGCGGAAATCGCCTTGCCAGCGCGCTCCTGGGCCTGCTCATCGAAGAAGGTCTCGTCGAGGTCGCGAGGCGCTGGCGTGTCGTGGACAACCGGGAGAGGTTCACGTCGTCCAAGCAATCTTGAAATGATGCCCATGAGCGTCAAGTGTGGGCGTTACGGATTGTTCCGAGGGAGACGGCTCACATGCTGGCTGTTACCTGGACGAAGCCACGCTCTCGCACCTGATCGAACGGGCGTTCGACGAGGCCAGATCGAACCTGTTTCAGCCGCACCTTAAGCAGGCGCCGTACGTCCCGGCTGGTTCTTCCGAAGTCCTGTCAGCCAGGGGAGGGGGCGGATCAGGCTGGCACCTCAAGCATATGTGATGCGGCGTCAGGGGATTGATCGAGGAGGCGGGGTGGTACTTGATTGCCCGTAGATCGACCCGCGACACCTGTTCGCAGCTCGAGCATTCCACTACAAGGATAGGGCGTTTCGCCAGGAGGGCTGCTCAGAACGTTGGCCACGCCAGAACCGGATGTGTTGACCGAGCTCGAACGTTGAATACCGCGACGGCGATTTTTGCCTCCACGGTGGCGCGCTGATGCTGAAAAATGGTACGGCAAAATGGTACGGCGCTGCTCCTCAAGCTTCGCCCCAAACAAAAAACTCTCCGATCTTCCGCTCGCTGACCGAGTGGGCCATTCATCTTGGCCCCTCAAAGTAGTTCGGCAGGATCTCGTCGAGGTTCCAGATGTCCTTGTGTTTGGTCATGTTGGCCACAACCTGACCGGCGATGACCTCTCGCTGCTCGTCGGTCAGGGGTACGGGCATAAACCGTTTGCCGAGCTTCAGCTTTTAACCCACCCATCGCGAGCATCAGCGATTTCACGAAGACTCGTCATTTCCGGAAGAGAAGCTGAACGATTTCGGCATGGAGGCGAAGGCGTCGCTGGTGACGCCTACGCGGCGCTTGGTGTGCAAGAAGTGTGGGAGCAACGCCGTCCAAACTTTCCGCTACGTCGAAGATCCTGACGGACCGCCGCCGGTCCCTCAGTGATGAAGCAAGTGCTGATCTACGCTGGTAGGCGCACGCTTATGATCAGTGTCAGTAGCGTGTGGCCACCACCTTGCGGCTGATCAGTCACCCAAAGCCGGCACCCTTCGCCCAGCCAGAAATTTGGCCCCTGAAGGTCTTTGAGCATATCGACAGCAGACCTCAAGGCTTCGGCTTTAACTTCGTCGAAGTCGGCGAACTCCATACCCTCATCGTCGAGTGCCGTTTCGCCATCTTCGAAGTTGAAATAATACCGCAAGAGAGCCTCCGGTTTGGGCGAGAGTCATCTCTCTCAGCCACCGGAATGCCTGGGGTCCCCTGCTATCACGGTGATACAGGACCAACATACCATTGCAGGCGCATGTTCCGGTCGCAACAGGCATACCTCTGCCGCTCGGAGGAAGAGGTAGCCGCCAAATTTGAAGAGCTTAAAGTTTTTCCGCTGCTCGGTTGAGCTTGTCGCGCTTGTTGCCAACCTTCTTGATGAGGTTGCGAGCTTGTTTACGGGTGATCCCGTGTTTGGTGGCGAAGTAGTTCACCTCGTAGCCTTCTTCGCGGCTAGCGCGCTATGCCATCACGCGAAAGCCCTCCATGGGCTTACTGCCGGTCACGCTCCGCTGTGTCATTGTTGGTAGTGGTGCTTGGCTTCTCGGGATAACAAAAGGTGTCTCCAGGATGCCTCATGGACAGAATCGCACTGATATCCGGAATGGCCGTCGCGGTCGTCGCCTCTCTGGACCCCAAGTGGAAGATCCGGGAAACCCTGACGCATCTTCAGGCGCAGACAATGGCAACAGGACTGGCATTTTTGTCCGCGTACATGGTCAATCGGCTCTTGTTGCGGCACGAAGTTCCACCGCGGATTTGGCTGGACAAGCTGCATTAGGCTCAGGGTATTATTCTACAAGTTGGTAGCGCGTAATAGGGCATTCAATGAACGACGAGTGGGACGAACTTCAAAAGGCTGTTTCGGAATCGATCACTGCCAGTAAGAACACTCCTCTGCTTCCGCCGGAGTTGGAGCAATACCGGCAAACCTACCTGACGATCTTGGATCAGTTCAGAAAGGACGTGCGGGCCATAGAGGATGTTGCGTGCTAGACGCTATCCCTACGGCAACGTCATTCGGCGACTAGCAGCATCACGTTGTAGTCGTCTTCCGGCTCCTTGGTCCGCACGCGTGGAAATTCTGAGCGCTGCAGAACGAGCGGGCCTTTCGGCGGCCGGATGCCTTGGAACGCGCGAAAAAGCTGCGCCGCCACTCGTCAGGAAGTGGCCTGGAAATTCGGGGCCACGCGCTTGCGAGCCGGTCTCGTAGCCATGGACACCTCAACAGTGTCCCCGATCGAGCCTGCCGATCCCGAAAGCAGTGCAGCAAGGCTGGGCCGCTGTTCAATCCTGCGCCACCGCAGGATCACTCTTACCGCGCAAATGAGAAGTTGGAATTCCGGCGGCCCAAACTAGATGGCGCGCAAAAAAAAGCCCTACCGCGCGCCGCACCATCGCGATGATGTCTCTCGCCGTGTTTGTCGGTGTCCGCTCGTAAAGCAAGTGGCACACCCCACATACAAGGCTCGCAACAGAGATCGGATATCGAATGTCACTAGCGGCAATCCTGCGCCATCGCGCATATCAGTGTGAGGCGTTGGCCTTCGAAGCGAAGGATCAACCGACGCGTCGGCACTTTGAACGTTTGGCTGAAGGGTGGACATCCGTGAGCTGCACGCAAAGCTGGCTGGATGGAGAAGCTGAGATGTTGGGAAAAGCCATCGATCATCGGCAACAAGCAACGGCTCATAAGTCGGCAAAATGCCTCTGAGTGATGATATCGGGCGCCAAGTGTGTCGGTTTTGCTTTGTACGGTGCATGTCTTAAGACCCACGCAAATAAACGCGGGCCCGCATCTGGCGCTTCGCGCGTGGTCCACCATTTGTTCTGGAGAGCGGCGGCGGATCGTCAGCCCCCGACAGCCCCCCTCCGTCGCTTTGGGCCTGGTCGTGCGTATCTCGACCAGGCTCATCAGTTTCCACGCAGTCTTTATCCTCGCAAACCTGCACTCATTGCTCGCGGCCGGCGATGCCGGATCTGGACGCTCGAGCCTGCGCGCCCGCCATGGTGCCGCCTTTGCATTTGCAGCTTGAACGAGCCATGGAAGCCGAAGAATCAGCATTGCGGCACGTCAATTGACGACGCGAGATGCGACACCGGCATTCTTTCCGCAATGATGAAGCGGAAGCTGGGTGTCTTGAGCCCAGAGCCTCTTCTGGCTTCGTGACATTGACCGGAACTTAAACCTCCGGGTCGTGTTTGCTCTACACATTCCCAACCCGTTCCAGAAAGCACACACGCCATGGACGCCATCCGTGAACCGTCGGTCGATGACCTGCGGCGAGAGTCCGAGCGCGGACGCGCGCAACTCGCGAATACGGTCGAGAACCTGCGCGACAAAGTCAGCGACACCGCTTCAGAAATCAAAACCCTGGTCTCTCCCGCACACATCAAGGAAGAAATCAGGACCTATGTGCGCGAAGAGCGCGAGAGGCTTTCCGATACGATTCAAAGGCAGGTGCGTGAGAATCCGCTCCAGGCCGCCGCGATCGGTGCAGCGATCGCTTATCCGGCCTGGGGTCTGCTTCGCGCCATCCCGATGCCCCTGATGCTGATCGGCGCGGGGCTTTTTCTGACCAGTTCGCGCGGCAAGCGCGCCATGAGCGACGCCAAGGACCAGGCGGCTGAAGCGTACCGGCAGGGGGCCGATATGGCGTCGGAAGCGATCACGAGCGTGCAAGACACTGTTGCTGGGCGCAGCCAAGGCATCAATCAGGCCGTTGGCGCAGCCGGTGCCGCTGTATCAGACACAGCCCACCATGCCTTCGACACCGTCTCCTCACGTGCCCAGACCGTGAAGCAGCAGGTTGGCGCCGCCGTCGATCAGACCGCGGCCGCTGCCGAAAGTGCGGTTGCTTCCGTCAAGAGTGCGGCGTCGACCGCGAAAACCCGGGCAGGCGAACTGCAAACCAATGCCGGCAATGCCGTGATGGGGTTCATCGAGCAGAATCCCATTCTGGTCGCCGGGCTCGGCGCAGCTGTCGGCGCCGTGCTCGCAGCCTCGATCCCGTCATCGGACGCTGAAAATCGGCTCTTTGGGCCGCCGCGCCAGGCGCTCAAGGACAAGGCGAATGCGTTGGTCGCTGACGGCGTCGAGAAGGCCAAGGACGCCGCCGCGAGCGTGGCAGGAGACATCGCCGAGGCCGCTGCCCGTGAAGGCATGGATAGCGACGGCCTGAAGCGTGCGGTCGAGGGAGCCGTGGCGGGCGCGAAATCGGTCGCCAGCCGTGGTCTTTCAACGGCCCTGGACGGCATCGCTCCGAAGCCAACCAGCGACAACCCTCAACAATCACGTGACAGCAACCCGCAACATTCCCATTGAGTCAGGACACCACCATGAACGAAGGTCTCAGCAACACGCAGCGTCCGAACGGCCAGCCAGCCGCGCCGGATTTTTCGCAACAAGCCAAAGGCGTTAAGGACGACTTGAAGGCCAAGGCGGGCCAGATCACCGACAGCGTCACGCAGGCCGCCAGGGAGCGTGTTTCGGACGTGAGCGCGGCCGCCTCGCAGATGGCGGGCGATGCCCGCGATCAGGTCGAGGCCGCGGCCACTCATCAGAAATCGCGGGGCGCCGATTATATCGGCGCAATCGCAGGCGCCATGAACCGGTCCGCCAACGAGTTTGAAAGCGAAGTGCCGCAGGCCGCGCACTATATCCGGCAGGCCTCTGAACAGATCAGCGGTTTCGCCGACACCGTGCGCCAGCGTGACGTGCGGGAACTCCTGGGCGACGTGCAGGACTTCGCGCGCCGGCAGCCGACGCTGTTCTTCGGAGGAGCCGTCATTCTGGGCTTCGCCGCGCTGCGCTTCCTCAAGAGCGCGACGCCTGCCGAAACCGCGTCAGACCGCCCGAACTCGTTTGAGCCGCGGCGCGAACCGCAACAGTGAGTGCCACATGACCCTGTCCAATGATGTCCGTGAAATTCCGCGTCTCTTCGGAGACGCGGTCGATCAGCTCGGCAAGCTGGTCCGCAACGAGGCGCAGCTCGCACAAGCCGAGCTGAGTCAGAAGGTTACGCAAGCCGGTATCGGAGCCGCTTATATCGCGGGCGCGGCCATGCTGGCTGTGCCGGTGCTGGTTCTCGCGCTCATCGCTCTGGCCCTCTTGCTCGGGCAACACGGGGTCAACCCCGCCCTGGCGCATCTCATCGCCGCAGTGGTCGGTCTCGTGGTCAGCATCATTCTGGCCATGGTGGGAAAGAGCTATCTCACGCCGGGCAACCTGATGCCGAGGGTGACGATTCGCCAGGTCGAGAAAGACGCCGCCACCGTGAAGGAGATGGCCCGATGATGATCGATGACAAGAAAGGCGCTGTGAGCCTGATGGATCGCGTCAATGACGCCGTGCGGGAAAACCCGGTTGCGGCGGGCTTGATCGGGGTCGGATTGTTCATGACGTTTTTTGGCACGGCCAGGATTCCCGCTCTCGCAGCCAAGTTGCCTGGCGGGATCAAGAGCGCCGCTGGTGCCGTTGCCGACACGGTCGCCTCCGGTGGCCGTTCGGTTTCGGAAGGGTTCGGCGCAGTCGGTGAGGCCGCGGCCAGTACAGCCACTCGGTTGGCCGGCAGCGCGTCTGCGGTGGCGACCGAGGCTCTCAGTGGCGACAAGCTTGCAGAGCAGGGCAGTTGGGCCGGCGAAGCGATCACCCGCGGCGCGGAACAGCTTCGCGGCAACGCCGCCATGGCAGCTCGAAGCGGCATTGACGCCGGCATCATGCTGCAAGGCAAGCTCTCCGAGACGCTCACCCAGTACCCGCTGTTGATTGGCGCGGTCGGGCTTGCCATCGGCGCAGGCTTCGCGTCTGCACTGCCTGGAACGGACACCGAGCGGGAGCTGGTCGGCGAGCAAGCATCGGCGTTGCGTGACGAGGTTCAGGATCGAGCGAACCGGGTCATCAGCGACGTCAAGGACGCAGCCTTGTCGCAGGGATTGACAGCGTCCGCAGCCAAGGACGCTTTGCAAGCGGTTGGCAGCAAGGCCAGGAGCGTCGCGGGCTCTGCCCGGGATTCGGTCAGCAATCGCCTTTCATAGCTTTTGATACCTCAGCCTCAAGCCCGGATGCACGCTGTGCATCCGGGCTTGAGCATTTGGCGATCGGTTATGTTCGGAAGCGCAGCATCCGGAACGATGCTACTTCTTCATCAGGCCTGCGGCCTGGAGAGCACCGGTAATCACCGCACCGATATCGACCGGATACGCACGGGTTGGTGGAGCTCTGTGTTGCGAGCCCGCGACATTGGGCGGCGAGGGCGCAACGATGGGCCGGGCCGCACGCTGGGGAAGGATCGCTTCGCGGATCTGCGAAAAGACCGGCGCGCGTGCGGGCTGTGAGGCGGTTCGTGCCGCTTCTGCGGTCAGGCCGAAAAATCCCGCAATATGAAACGATGAAGAAATTCCGGCCTCGAGCAGGAACGGCCCGGCATTGCCGCATTCGGAATCGGCGTCACCCGTCGCGAGCGGCGTTCCATGCGCCATGTTGGCGATGGTGTACGATTCGATCACTGCGTCTCCGGCGCCGTTGCGCCAGACCTGCTTGCGATGCCCCTCGACCTCGTCTTGTTCTGTCGGGCGAACGGGCAGCCCGTGAAGCGAGGTCCATTGCTTGACGATCTCCCGGGCGTTTGCCGGAACCACCGTCTTGTCGGCGCTGCCATGCCAGACGGAGACGCGAGGCCAAGGGCCGCTGTGTTGCGGCGCCGCCGCGCGCACCAGATCGCCCCATTGCTTTGCAGGGTGCGACGGGGACTGAAACATGCTCTGCAAGGCCTGTTGCATGTTGCCGGCGGCCCCGTAGGGCAGCCCTGCGACGATGGCGCCGGCCGCAAAGACCTCCGGATAGCAGGCCAGCATGGCGGACGTCATGGCGCCGCCCGCAGACAGGCCGGTGACGAACACGCGCCGGGCGTCGATGCCTTTCTCGCGAATCATCGCTTCGATCATTTGATGGATCGAGGCGACTTCGCCCTGTCCTCGCCGGGTGTCCTCGGGCAGGAACCAGTTGAAGCAACCGTTCGGATTGTTGGAGCGCTGCTGCTCAGGCAGTAGCAGCGCAAAGCCGTACCGATCCGCCAGCGTGGACCAGCCGGCGCCGTGGTCGTAGCCCGCCGCGGTCTGGCCGCAGCCGTGCAGCACGACGACAAGGGGCATAGGCGGCGCAGGAGAATCCGCGATCGGGGTCGGCAGATAATAGTGCAGGCGCAGGTTGCCGGGATTGGAACCGAAGCTTTCGATCTCTTGGAGTCGATCCGGACCTTTCGCCATGTTCGGAAAGTGCATGCTGGGAAGGGGCGTGTTCGGCAGGTGTGCGAGAAAATCGAGCGATGGCACCCCCGAATTTTGAAGGGCGTTCATGGATTTTCGAAAATTGAGCACCGATTGAAGTCCTTTCATTGCGTCCGGTACTTGCCGACATGGGCACGAATGCTGCAGTGCACAATAGGAAAGGCGAAAGAATGCCGTGAAGCGTGGTTCCCACGCAGGACATCGATCTACGCTGTCAATGGAACCGCAACGCGGCGTTCCCTGTCTTCGCTGGAAGGCGTCGCGCGCGCCCGATCCAGGCAGAGCTTGACCACGCTCCGCAGTGTCCCGGCGCCGGCATCGGCTTTGACCATGGCGGCGAGCGCCGCCGGGTCGGTGTCGGCGAGCCAGCAGCCCAGGATGATCGGGGTATCGGGCAGCTTCCGCCGCAGCCGCCGGATGGCAAAGCGGATCTGCGCAGGGCTTTTGGAATCCAGAAACGACACGCAGGCCAACGCCACGCCCTTGGTGTCCAGCCGGAAAATACTGGCGTTGGACAGCGCGTCCGCGCCTTCGACCCGCGCGTTGAGGCCGTGCTTCGACAACAACTGGGCCAGCATGGTCGCCGCAGCCTTGTCGAGCTCGGATCGGCCGGCGACGCATAGCACCGGCGCTTCGCCTTGCCATTCCGGTGCGAGCTGGTCTTTGGACAATGCCTGCAGATCGGACGAGCCGGCCTCGTCGGCGGCATCGACCGCTGCGGCTGCTTCGGTGTCCTCAACGGGCTCTTTCAACGGCTTGCGCTCTACATCATCATCATCGAGCTCGGAGGTGAGCTCGATGACCGAAGCCTCGATCCTTTGCAGGAGGGATGCATCGAGTGCGTCACGGTCGACGTCGTTCTGGGCGAGCTTGAGGCCCTTCAAGGCCACCTCGTCGTAATAGGCCGATAGCGGCCGCTGCTTGAGGAATTCCTCTGCCTTGTCGAGCGCCTCGGCAGGATCGTCCGCGAGCATGCGTTGATAGAAGATCTCCGGCGGCGACAAGGCCGGCCGATTGCCGAACATCACGTCTAGGAACTTGAGGCTCTCGACGTGGCGGCCGAGAACAACGAGACAGATCGTCAGTGGCGTCGCCAGCACCAGGCCGATCGGGCCCCAGAGCGTGGTCCAGAACGTCGCCGAGATCACGACCGCCAGCGGCGACAAGCCCGAGCTGCGCCCGTAGAGCATCGGCTCGAGGAACTGTCCGGCAAGCGGCTCCAGCACAAAGAATACAGCGACCGTCCACAGCAGCAACGACCAGCCCGGATCGACCGCCACGGCCAGCGCGAGCGGGAAGACCGCGGAGATGAACGAGCCGACATAGGGAACGAAGCGCAGGATACCGGCGAGAATCCCCCAGAGCGCCGCGCTTGGAATTCCGATGAACCACAAGGCCAGTCCGATCGTGATGCCGAAGCCGGAGTTCAACGCGAGCTGCGACAGGAATAGCCGGCTGAGGCGCCGGGCCGCGTCGTCGAGTGCGGCGGTGGTCTTCTGCAGGTCGTGAGACCCCGCAAGCTTGATCAGCCGGTTCCGCAGGTCCTCGCGCTGCATCAGCGTGAAAATCACGAAAATGATCACGATGCCCGTTGTCATCAGCGGGTGCAGCAGCGGCGAGATCAGCGAGGCGATGCTTTCAAGCGCGGTCGGCGGCGGCTGCCGGACCTCGACCGGAATGGGCTTGGCGGCCGGCGCCGGCACGATGGCCGAGGACGGCGGGGCATCCTTGGGCTTGTTCAGCTCCTTGCCGAGATCCTTGAGAACATCGGCGGCCCGATCGAGCGTGTCGTGGGTCGCGGCGGTCCCGCGAATGGATTGGATCTTGGACCGCATGTTGGCTTCGTAACCGGGTAGCGCGCTCGCCAACTGGGTGATCTGGCTGGCAATGACTCCGCCGACGGCAAAAATAACCAGAAACGCCAGCAGCGCGACGCTGATCACCGAAGCGGCCCGAGGAATGTGCCAATCCTGAAGTCGCCGCGTGAGCGGGGCCAGGACGAAGCTCAGCAGGATGGCGAGCGCGATAGGGACGAAAACGTCGCGGCCGAAGTACAGCGTGGCCACGATCAGGGCGGCAAGGACGGTCGCGGCGACGCCTTTCACGAGCTTGAAGGCCTGGTCCTGTGCCCTCGCGAGCCCAATCGTGTCCATGGGGAGCCGTCTCTAGGTGCTGTCATGGGTAACTGCAAAGCCTTTGGAGGGTTGCTGGGCCATCAAAAGAGCCTGCACCCTGGAATCGCGCGGAGTACAGCTACTTGGCTTTCGATATAAATTTCTCATGCTCGCGGTGGAGCTCTTCGTCCGAGGCGTCTTCGATTGTTGCGAGCTTATTGTCGGCACCTTTCATCGCAATGATGAGCTCGGAAAGTTTGACCTGAAGCGCAAGCGTGTCCCGGTTTTGGGTATTCTGAATAAGAAAGACCATAAGGAACGTGACGATGGTTGTTCCGGTGTTGATCACCAGCTGCCAGGTGTCGCTATAGTGAAAAAGGGGACCCGTGATCCCCCAAACAAGAACGACTGCGAAGGCCAGCAGGAAGGCGGTCGGTTTGCCCGTCCAGGCGGCGGTTGCGTTCGCCATTCGAGCAAACCAGCTCGACGCACGACTATGGGCTCCAGTGCCGTGGGAACCAATCGGGAGGGCTGCGCGCATAATCCTGGCTTTCTATAAGAGAAGGCGCCACTCCATCGATCTGAAGCGGCGCCTTCGTTCGGGGGACGAGAATCACTCGGCCGCTTCGGCCTGCGCTTCCTGATTGACGATGCTTTTAGCCAGCTCGGTCAAGGCGGCATCGGTTGCTTCTTCTTCGTCGAGCGTCGCCTGCAGGAGCCCGACCGACTGGGTATGTCCGAGCTCTTCTGCCCAGGTTCGGAGCGTCCCGTATCGCGACATCTCGTAGTGTTCGACCGCCTGCGCCGCAGCAAGCAGCCCAGCATCCAACGCGGGAGAGTCTTTGTATTCGTCCATGATCTCCTTGCCTTCATCGAGGATGCCCATGATGGCATCGCAGGTCTTGCCTTGCGGCTTTTCATCGATCTCGGCGAAAACCTGCTCTAGGCGTTCGATCTGGCCTTCGGTTTCTCCGTGGTGCTTCTCGAAGGCCGCTTTCAAATCTTCACTCGTCGCAGCCTTCGCCATTTTTGGCAGCGCTGCGAGGATTTTCTTCTCGGCGAAATACACGTCTTTTAACGTGTCGTGAAAAAGATCGCCCAACCTCTTGGGTTCTTTTGCCATTCTTGCCTCCGGTGATAGGGATGGATGGAATCCAAAGTCCCCCTTGGTGATTTTGTTCCCGCATCGGAGCCGTCTGCCAAAATAACTGCCTGTGTAGCCTATCCGGCATATCGCTTGACGCGACGTTCAAGCGCATTTGTCAGGGCGGCTCCGACAAGGGCGGGCCGACGCCGTCGTCGTCGAAGATTTGTCGCGCGGCAATCGAAGAGCCGGAGCGCTTCTCTTCGCGCCTGCAATACAGGCCACAAGAAGGCCACCTCCTTCTCGAAGGACAGACACCAGCAATGGGAAGAAGGAACTTCCACGTTCCGAGGCGTTTGTGGATTGAGTTTGTCGGCACAGGAGAAGACAGATGAAGTTCGCTTACACGTTTCTCACAGCTTGCGCCGTGACGGTCGGAGTACTGCCAGCGAACGCCCAATCGATCGGAGAGAAGTCCGGCATCAATTCCACGCTTGGTATTGCTCCCAAAACAGAGGACTTCGTGAAGGAAGTCGCCATCAGCGACATGTTCGAAATAGAGTCCAGCAAGCTTGCGCAACAGAAGGGAAATTCGAAAGAGAAGATGTTCGCCGCGCAAATGGTGAACGATCACACGAAGACCTCGACGGAGCTCAAGCAGCTCGTGTCGAGCGGTGTCGTCAAAGCAGAGTTGCCAGCCGCTCTGGACAGTGCGCACCAGAGCAAGCTCGACAAGCTGAACGCCGCAAAACCCGCCACCTTTGCGAAGGACTATGCAAAGGAACAGGTCAGCGCCCACAAGGACGCGGTAGGTCTCTTTGAGCGCTACGCTGAGGGGGGCGAAAATCCCGATCTCAAAGCCTGGGCGGGAAAAACCCTTCCGGCGCTGCGGCATCACCTCGAGATGGCAAAGGGGCTGTCCAAATAGAGGAGGGGCGGTACGGTTGGGTGCGCAATACGGGTTTGAGATCCTTAATGGCTTGGCCCTTACTGACCCGTCGCGACGCTTCATAGAGCCACGCCGTGCCGCTACGCCACCCAACGCATGGCAAGACCCCGGCTAACCCCGTCAACCGTCTTGGTCCGCGGGCGGGCGCCAACCCATCCACGTGTATCGGTGGCAAGCCAAACAACAGAAGACTCGGTTGGTTGATCGCCGAGCGGCGCTATTTGGGTGGTGAACTCGGTGTCGCCACCGCAGTGCTCGCACGGCACGACTTCCGGCATCACGTTTCCTTTCAGGCACGCTGAGGAGAACCCCGCCGGGTGGGCGACGTTCCGGCAAGTATGGAAGGTGAGTTAACGTCGGCGGTCGCTATAAAATTCGACGGAACGCTACATGGTTCTGAGGAAGCAATGGACGCTGGCCAGGCATGCCGAGCGCGAGATCGTCAAATGCAGCTATACGTCGTCCGCCCGGTCTCGCACGAGCGGACGAAGATAGGTTCGCTCCAGAGAGCGACCGATGTGGCCAGCGGAACTCTGTCCGCTAACTCTTGTTAGGCCGCTGAACATTGTCTGCTTTCCATTCGACGGCCCAGCCTTTTGCGATCCCACCGCTCCGCCACGAGGTGACGTGTGTCTCACGAGATTAAAGAAGGATCGCCGGCTGTGCTCGGTGCGAGTTGGGATGGCGACGGTACCAATTTCGCCCTGTTTTCCGCCCACGCGAGCAAGGTTGAGCTTTGTCTCTTCGATTCATCCGGGGAGCGCGAGACGGAGCGTATCGAACTGCCCGAATACACCGATCAGATTTTTCACGCTCACATCACCGATGTCGCTCCCGGGACCTTCTACGGCTACCGCGTCCATGGCGCGTATGAGCCGGAAGCGGGGCATCGCTTCAATCCGCACAAACTGCTCCTTGACCCCTACGCCCGCGCCCATGCTGGAGGCTTACGGTGGGACGCCTCCGTCTTCGGCTACAAAATGGAGTCAGGCGACGACACGACCTTCGATGACCGCGACAGCGCGCCATTCATGCCCAAATGTGTCGTCGTGGACGCCAACTTCGACTGGAAGGGTGAGCCGGGACGGCAATTTATCCCGTGGCGGCATACCGTGCTCTACGAAACGCACGTCAAGGGCTTTACCAAGCGACACCCCGCGGTGCCGGAAAAGCTGCGCGGCACTTACGCTGGCCTCGGGATCAAAGAAGTCATCGAATACGTCAAGGCACTGGGCGTCACGTCGGTCGAACTGCTGCCGGTTCACACATTCATTGACGACAGTCAGCTCATCGAGAAAGGCTTAGCCAATTACTGGGGTTACAACAC
Source organism: uncultured Rhodoplanes sp. (assembly GCA_936924235.1). Classification (GTDB taxonomy): domain Bacteria; phylum Pseudomonadota; class Alphaproteobacteria; order Rhizobiales; family Xanthobacteraceae; genus Z2-YC6860. Next base: position 37,527 of record CAKZHN010000459.1, read on the forward strand.
CGTCGGCTTCTTCGCACCAGATCCACGCTACGCAGCGGATGTCCCGAACAGCCTGCGTGAATTCAAGGAGATGGTAGCGCGTTTCCACGAGGCTGGGCTCGAGGTCATTTTGGACGTTGTGTACAACCACACCGCCGAAGGCAACGAACGAGGGCCGACGCTCTCGTTCAAGGGGATCGACAACCCCACCTATTATCGGCTCAAGCCCGACCAGAAGCGCTACTACATCAACGACACTGGCACTGGGAACACCGTCAATCTCAGCAACATAGCGGTCATCCGCATGGTTACCGACAGCCTGCGCTACTGGGCGCAGGAAATGCACGTCGATGGCTTCCGCTTTGACCTTGGTACCATTCTCGCGCGTGAACCACATGGCTTCGATGAGCATAGTGGCTTTCTGAAAGCCGTCGGCCAGGATCCCGTGCTTCGCTCCCTCAAGCTGATTGCCGAACCATGGGATTGCGGCCCCGGAGGCTACCAGGTCGGCGGCTTTCCGCCCGGCTGGACCGAGTGGAATGATAAATTCCGTGATACGACCCGCGACTTCTGGCGGGGCCATGCGTTTCCCAGCGCTCTAGCGCCCAGGCTCTCAGGCTCTGGCGACGTGTTCAATCACCAGGGAAGACGCGCCTGGACGAGTGTAAACTTCATCACGGCCCATGACGGCTTCACCCTCAACGACGTGGTGAGCTACAACGACAAGCACAACGAAGCAAACGGCGAAGAGAACAAGGACGGCAGTTCAGATAATCGTTCTTGGAATTGCGGCGCTGGAGGGCCTACAGACGATCCCGCGATCAACGAGCTCCGCACCCGCCAGATCCGAAATATGCTTGGCACTCTGTTGTTTTCGCAAGGCACGCCGATGCTGCTCGCGGGAGACGAGTTCGGCCGTACGCAGAACGGCAACAACAATGCGTATTGCCAAGACAGCGACATCAGTTGGTTAAATTGGAATATCGAAGAAAAAGGGCAGGCGCTCATTCGTTTCACGAAGAGGCTACTTGAGCTTCGGCATCAGTATCCGATCCTGCGTCGGACACGGTTCCTCACGGGTGCCTACCATGAAGGGCTGGCCGTCAAGGACGTGGCTTGGCTAAAGGCGAACGGCGAAGAGTTGAACGGCGACGACTGGCAGGATGCGACTCTCCATTGCTTTGGCATGCTGATGGACGGACGCGCACAGCCAACTGGCATCCACACGCGCGGCAGGGACGCGACCCTGCTGTTGGTGTTGAACGGTTACCATGACGTCGTCATGTTCAGGTTGCCGGAGGCGCCTGCGGGCTCGGGCTGGTCCCTCTTGCTCGACACAAATGCTCCCGACGCCGCTGCCGGCGAGGATTTCGAATTCGGGGCGGACTACGCGGTGACTGGCCGCTCGCTGTTATTGCTCGTGCTGAAACCGGAGCACTAAACGGCCTTCGCGACCGGTTGGTGCCAGCCCGTGTCGCAGCGAAGACGTGGTGAGCGCCACCGCGAAGGCGTTTTGAAGGATGTCAGCGGCGAATTTTCTTCCGATCAGGTGGGTAGATCCGATCAACTCTGGCCCCGACCGGCGGGAACATCCGCTCGCCGCGATCATTCGACTAGCGTGACCGCCGGACGAAATGGAGCTCGACGCCGGACAGCGGTGCGCCAACTTCATGCATCGCGCCGCCTTTCGCGAGAGACCCGAGATCGATTCCTGCAAATCCAATCTGATTGAGAAGATCGATGACAACGCGTTTGGCGTCGGCATCATCACCAGAAGTAAAAATCGCCGTCCTGGGCTTGTTCGGGCTGAAATCGCTGATCCAAGCCATCGGTATGTTGCTGATCGACTTCACCAACCGTGCGCCAGGAACCCAGTCGGCGAGTATCTCGCTTGACGTGCGCCCGTTGAGTGCTGCGCGCGAACGCGCGACGCCGGCCGAGCTCACGTCGGGCGGGGAGTCGATGTGAGCGTTCGTCGCGTCCACCAAAATCTTGCCGTCCCATGCGATGCCCTCGACAGCTTTCTTCGCATCTACCCAGTTGACGGCAAGGATCACCAAGTCAGTATTTGCCGCATCCTCGCGGGTCCCAGCCGAAGCTCCTTGCCCGAGCTCGGTAATCATGTTGGTGAGTGTTTCCGGTGCCCGCGAGTTTGAAAGAACAATCTCGTGGCCCGACAACATCAGGTGTCGCGCCATTGTGCGCGCGTTCTTGCCCGCGCCGATGAATCCGATACGCATGTGGGCGACCCCTCGTTTCTTGCGGTCGAGAACGCATCTCAGTCGACGGCATGATAATCAGTCGCTCCACGAATAAGCCACGAAAGGCTCCTCGATAGGCGGTTTCGTGACATTCGCGGTGTAGTTCGTGATCGTCGATGCCGCGACAACCGCGATCACCTCAAACGCATGCTCTCGGCTGAAACCTGCAGCCACGAATGCGTCGATGTCACGATCGTCAACGCGCCCGCGCTTCTCGATCAAGGCTCTCGCGAATATCGAGAGCGCAGCGAGTTTTGCGTCCCTTGGGTCTCGCTTTGCGCGAATGGCCTGGACGTCTGCATCGTCGAGACCCTCCTTGAGCGCTAGACCGCTGTGGAAAGCGATCGCCCAGGCGCTGCCGTTTGTCACCGCGTTGGTTAGAAGGAGCGTCTGAATCTGCAACTCGGTAAAGCTGCCGCCATGGACCCACTGGAATAGGCCAACCAGGCTGCCGATGAGGACGGGAGAGGTTGCCATGGTGGCGGCGACGTTCGGGATCATGCCGAATGCGCCCTCCAAAGTGCGGAGCGCCGGTTTGGACTTCTCGGGCGCGTTATCAATCGTCAGAAGTGGAAAGCCTTTCATTTCGTGTCTCCTGCTGGTCGCGTGATGTAACGGCACGCCGCCACCCACGGGATGAGGAGGAGAGGACAATTCTTGCCAAGCTCCCCTCGTTCGCCGGTCAATCGACAAAGCCAACCTAGGGCGCTAACGTCTGGCGGAAATGCCAAAATCCCCTCGTTTCCAGCCAAACCCCGGCGGGGCGCGCGTCGTCGAAGTACTGGCCTATCCGGCGGTGCAATTGCTCGATGTCACGGGACCGCTTCAAGTGCTCGTGTGCACGAACGATTACGTCCGGAAGACAGGGGGAACGCCCCCGTATGTCCTGCGTGTGGTGGCGAAAGGCAAACGCTACGTGACGACGTCAGCCGGACTTGAGATCTCCACCGCGCCGCTGCCTTGCACCAAGAATCCCCCGGATACGCTGATTGTCCCCGGCGGTCCTGGCGTCGATGCGGCGGCTGCCGACGCGGCGCTCGTCGACTGGGTGCGGCGGCGCGCGAACAGGGCACGTCGCGTCGCATCGGTCTGTACAGGAGCGTTTCTGCTTGCTGCGGCGGGCTCGCTGGATCAACGGCGAGCCGTGACGCATTGGTCGTATTGTGCCGATCTTGCCCGGCGCTTTCCCGCGGTACGGGTCGAGTCCGACCCAATCTTCGTTCGCGATGGTTCGATCTGGACCTCTGCGGGCGTCACGGCTGGCATCGACCTCGCCCTGGCGTTGATCGAGGAGGATCTGGGCCGTACCGTTGCGTTGGCCGTCGCGCGTTACCTCGTTGTTTTCATCAAGCGCCCGGGCGGGCAGGCGCAATTCAGCGAAGCTTTGTCGCTGCAATTTGCCGGGGATGAATTTGGCTTGTTGCATGCATGGATCAGCAAGAATCTCTCCGAAGATCTTTCGCTGTCGAAGCTCGCTGATCATGCTGGAATGAGCGAACGCAGCTTCAGCCGACGCTATGCAGAGGCTACGGGAATAACGCCTGCGCGTGCCGTCGAACGGCTAAGGGTAGAGGCGGCGCGGCAACTGCTATCGGAGTCGCGCCTTCCGGTGAAGCGGATTTCGCAGCGTTGCGGGTTCGGGTCGGAAGAAACTATGCGTCGCAGCTTCTTGCGTGTCCTTTCGACGACGCCGAACGAGTACCGAGCCCGCTTCCACGCCTAAGTCTTCTCTTTGCCCTTCGCGACAGTAAGCGGCGACGCAGCAATTCAGCGCGCAGCACTTACCCGGGCCGGGTTTATCAACACGCGCCCTAGCGGATGCCTTCTCGAGCAAGGCCCTGGCTTGCATTTCCGTCGAGTTGATCCACGGCTCGTCACCGTTCGTCATGAAGCCCTCTAGGCGATCGTCGATGCGCGCCTTGCCAAAATAAACGCCAGAAAACCCTAACGTTCAAAGTCTCGACTGCGGCTGTTGTTGCTGTTGTTGCATAGCAACGCGTGCCGCGGAGACACGATGCTCCTGACCGCAAGCGTCACAACGATAGACGATCTGAGACGTGGTCGTCTCCCGCCGAGCATAGGAGGCCGGGCCACAGCATTGCCTGCAGGTGAATGGATCTTCGAGACTCATGGCGATCTCATTGAGAGGCCGGGAGCCGGCTTTGAAAGAACGCTCAACAGCTGACAAAGTTCGGAACACGAAGAGAAGTCTAACGAGTTAGTTTGCCAGAACTTGACGCGTCTGGGTCACCATCAAGGGTGTCAGTGCTGTCCGAAGGGTGGGCGCTACTCAAGAGCACCGTATCCGCGTTCATCGAGGATGACGCGCGAAGCCGCGGCGCCGCAGCTTGAGCGGCATGAAGAAACTCCCCCTCGTGCTTGTCGTGCCAGCTTGTTGAGGCGGGTGAGTTTCTACTTCACGCAAGTGACCGCAGGTTGGGCTCGCGCTCCCAGAAGCGCTGACGAGCTGCGGCGATAAAGTCCTTTCCAAGTCCCGTGATGCCGCCTTCCGGCTGCACGCCCGCCTTATCGAGCAAAGGCTGGGCCTCCTCGCTCGCACCGATGGCTTTCAGGTGGCCGAACGCGTCCATCACAAATTGCACCGCTGCCCCTTCAGACAGCAACGCCTTACAGCCGTCGTCCGAAAGAATGATGGCGACGGCGTCGAACAGCTGGGAAGGGGTGCCGGCGAGCTGGCCATCGGCCTTCAAAACGCTACCGTCTTTCATCTTTGCTCCGGCGACTTTTGGCGCCACGAGTTTGCATGTGCCGCCTTCCTTTTCGACGGCTTTCTTGACCGCGACAATAGCCGCAGCATCGGAGCCATCATTGATCAGGATACCGACAACACGTCCCTCAAGGGTCGCTTTCATGTTCTTCTGGATCGACAGCGCGTCCGAAGGTTTCATATCGAGGACGTCGGCCCTCGGCTGGTTTTTCTTCGGTAGCTTGACGCCCATGCCATCAGCCACGCGCTGCGCAAGCTCCTCGTCGACATTGCGGAGGTTTCCAATCATCCGCGCCGGAACGTGTTCGAGGAGAACCTTCGACAGCTCGAAGGTAAAGGACGAAGCGACATGCGCCCGTTCACTGTCGGTCAGAGATTTCCAGAACAGACGGGCCTGGCTGAAGTGATCCGCGAACAATTCGGGCCGGATACGAAGCTTATCGCCTTGCTCGTCCGACATATCCTGGCCGGAAAAAGTTGTGAATCCCGTCACGGGGCACTCACGCGGGCCGCCTGGTTCACCGTGTTCAGTAAGGCTGTTCGGCTCATAATTGGCGCGGCCGACCGGCACGTTCATTTGCATTTGACCGTCCCGCTGGAAGTTCATCATCGGACATTTGGGAGCGTTGATCGGAATTTGGTGGAAATTCGCGGTGCCCAGCCGTGACTTCTGGGTGTCCAGATAACTAAATAGCCTACCTTGCAGCAGGGGATCGTTGGTAAAGTCGATACCTGGCACGATGTTGGCCGGGCAATAGGCAACCTGTTCGGTCTCGGCGAAGAAATTGTCGGGATTTCTATTGAGCACCATGCGGCCGATCAGGCGCACCGGCAAAACCTCCTCAGGAATTATTTTTGTTGGGTCAAGAACGTCGTAGGGCAGCTTGGCCGCGAATTTTTCGTCGAAGGCCTGAATCCCAAGCTCCCATTCTGGAAAAGCCTCCATCGCGATCGAATCCCAGAGGTCGCGGCGATGGAAGTCATTATCGGCTGCCTGCAACTTCAGCGCTTCGTCCCATATCAGCGACTGCATCCCAAGTTTCGGCTTCCAGTGGAATTTCACGAAAGTTGATTTTCCTTTGGCGTTGACCATCCTGAAGGTGTGAATGCCAAAGCCTTCCATCATGCGGAGGCTGCGCGGGATCGCCCGATCCGACATCGCCCACATCAGCATGTGCGTCGTTTCGGGCATTAGAGAGGCCCAATCCCAGAACGTGTCGTGAGCGCTGCCGGCCTGAGGGAAAGCGCGGTCGGATTCCATCTTCACGGCGTGGACAAGATCCGGGAACTTGATCGCGTCCTGGATGAAGAAAACGGGGATGTTGTTGCCGACCAGGTCCCAGTTTCCCTCTTTGGTGTAGAACTTCACCGCGAAACCGCGCACGTCCCGCGGCGTGTCAACCGAACCCGCGCCGCCTGCGACGGTTGAGAAGCGCGTGAATACGGGGATTTTCTCTCCCTTTCGCTGGAAGAGATCGGCGCGCGTCAGGTCGGACAGGGATTCGTAAGGTTCAAAGAATCCGTGAGCCGCCGAGCCTCGCGCATGCACTATGCGTTCGGGGATGCGTTCATGGTCAAAATGGAAGATCTTCTCGCGAAGCACGAAATCTTCGAGCAGGGTGGGCCCACGTGCGCCCGTCTTCAGCGAGTTCTGGTTATCGCTGACGCGGATACCTTGGTTGGTGGTCAGGCGTGCGTTAGCTGCTTTTTCGGCCTTGTCAGTCTGCTGATGGGTCTCGCCACCCTCGCCAACGCGCATCTGGGTATCCCTTACTTTTGCCATGGGTGTTTCCTCAAGATTTTCGCGAGCACAATGTGAGGCGCAAAGAAGCCCGCGCTGCCACGGCACGGTTCATGCTGCCGGCAAGGAAAGCCATGCCGGTAGTGATCGTTCCAAAATTTGAGCGAAGAAGGCCAATTTGTTGGTGCCTTGCTCACCGACAGACTTGGTTACTGCTCCGAGGAAGTTTGAGGCGGACACGTTGCTCGATCAGAGTATGGCCGGAGAACACGCGTTGCCGTCTATTTGTGGATTCGCGTCCTCGGAGGAACGGCTCAAGTTCCAGCGGGTTATGGAACGGGATGGAACCGGTTCCCTTCTAGGAAAGAGAAAAATGACCACCATTGTCGAGATTGATGCAGCGCAAGACGCGAGCACGCTATCGTGGGGCGCGGTGGTCGCGGGCGCTGTCGCCTCAGCAGCGATCACCCTTCTCCTCCTAGCGCTTGGTGTCGCGCTCGGGCTGTCGGTAGTGTCGCCCTGGAGCGATCAAGGGGTTTCGGCATCCACCTTCAGCGTCGGCGCGGGCTTGTTCATGCTCGCGGTGGCCATGTTGTCCTCGACCGTCGGTGGTTATCTCGCGGGGCGGCTGCGAGCGCGCTGGAGCGGCCTCCACGAGAAGGAAATCTACTTCCGCGACACCGCGCACGGCTTCGTCACCTGGGCGCTTGCGACGCTGTTCAGCGTTGCGGTGCTGGGTGCCGCGATGACGCATCTGGTTGCGGGCGCCGCTCCGAACATCACTCCTGCGGTTATGGCAGCGGCACCGAGCGATGCGTCGGATCTCCTTGTCGATGCCATGTTCAGGCCCGAACCCACGGCCAATTCGCTCGTGCGGCTTGATAGCCCCACCTTCCGCGACGAAGTCAAACGGACGGCCGCCACAGGTTTGCGCGGAGGTGGCCTCTCACCGGCTGACCGCACCTATCTCGCCCGTATCGTTGCGGCTCGAACCGGTCTTGACCAGGCATCGGCCGAGCAAAGGGTGGATGCGGTTGTCACTCAGGCCAAAGCGACAGCCGACAAGGCGCGCAAAGCGGCCGCCAAATTCGCGATGTGGCTGACGGCCGCCATGATCGCTGGTGCAGTCTTCGCGATGCTGGGAGCGGTGGAGGGCGGTTATTTGCGGGATTCGCGTTGGTGGGAGCCGGGCTGGCAAGGCCCCGGACTGCGCACGCACTGAAAACGGAGAAACAACATGCCTGTCATCCTCTGGCTTTTGGGTATGCCTCTTACCCTTGTACTGCTGCTCGTTCTCCTACGGGTGATTTAAGTTCGCCGCACGGGAGCTCGTCTCGATACCGTTGCACTACAATCGACCCTTGCGGAATATAAACGTCGACTCCTGACCGCATGAGCGCAAACGAAGGTGTGTTGCATAATTTAATCTCGATGGGCAGCGGCTCGACATTGGCAATGGTCATGACGCCGCCGCACCCAGTGCAGGGCGTGATCGCATCGGGTTTTTGGCTCCATCCTAACATATAGACAGCCGCGGATCGTAGCCGATGTCGGGCCACCGTCGTAAAGCAAAGCGGCCCGCCATGGCGGGCCGCTCGCTTACGCTGGTCGATCAGGGCGTCAGCACGGACGGCCGCTCGCGGTTGTACCTTGCCCCGCAGGGCCGCTGCTGCCCGACTTGCTTGGTGCGCTGCGATCGGTCGAGCCCCGTTCCGAACCGGCGGCCACCGGCGAACCACCGCCGCCAGATGCACCGGCTGATTTGTCCGCACAACCGGTCGACGTGCCCGCGCCCATGGTAGTGCTCGTCGTGGTGCTCGACCGAGCAGGTGAGGTGCTCTGCATCGCGCCGCCGCTCGGCGCGTTGGGATTGGCGGCCGGATTGGGGTTGGGATTAGATTGAGCGGACGCCGCGAGAACGCCGCCGCAGAAAAGGGCGGTCGCAAGCAGAAGTGTCGATTTCATGGTTGCCTCTTGGTTCTTATTTCTCCCCACGCGAAAACGTGCGCGCGCAGAGCGGGTTCCGGTCCTTGCGTGGTGCGCTGCACGCCAAGCGTCGGGTTAAGTCTGACTGCAGCCGGCATTCAAACGATCCGGGTAGAGGTTCATCGTGATCGTCCGGCCCGACGCGACCGTGAGGACTAGAACGTCACGACGCCGAAGTAGGCCAGAGCCGAAACGGCGACGGCAAGGATGGTGCTGAGGGTAAGCACCACCGCCACAGGGCGGTCGAGAAACCTGCGCGTGCCTCCACGGCACTTTCAACAAAGTATCCCGATTCCTGGCGCATCACGAGGCTCCTCCATCGCTGGAATGAACGCCGCGGCTATGCCTCAAGGTTCTGCAAGTTGGGGATAGGCACGCCGAGGGCTGTGGCCAGTTCAATCTGGTGGTCCTGCTCCTGCTCAAGGATTTGTCAGATCTCTTTCCCTGCCGGCCCCTCGCGCCATGCCGGCCCCTCGCGCTCTAAGGCCGGCAGATGGTTACCTCGACGCGATATGAGAAATTGTTTTTTGAGCCATTCGCACCTAGATGCCGGTCAAAAGCCTCGGCCAAGCCAAGCCATAACGCATGTTTCGCGGGATCTACGGCCGCAGCCACGTTTGCCCAGCATTGGTCACGCGTTGCTTTCCAAAGGCCTCGGTCGCCCCCTGCGGTGAATGGAGCGGGCGATCGTGCAGGACGTTTGGTGGGGGAGGATGTCAGGCGTCGTGCCATTGAAAGTTGAAGTCCACGTAGCTGGAACGCCTTGGGCGCGACGCTGTTCCAGCCGCCGAGCAGCCTCGTTTAGCGCTGCGCGCTTCGGGACGGCATCAGCGGAATACGCGCCATTCCAAAACCCACGCCCCAATCAGGCAAACTGGAAAGGCCAGCGCAAATACCTCGTGAAGTGGTGCCCAAAGAAGAGAGCCGTTACGATGAAATCGGCTGCCGTGAGGAGAGACCGCGTAGGTCCAGATGACGCCGGATCTCGCAAGAGGAAAAAACACCTGCCGGTTCCATATTTATTTGCGATGGGATTCGTGGAATGATTGTGCAAGCGCGAGCACTACATGTCGGATGGCAGCGATAACAATCTTTTGGCCTCTTTGACTGCGGAAGATTATGCGCTGCTGCGGCCGCATCTGACGCGGGTCCATCTCGAGCAGCACACCATCCTGCAAAAGCCGGCCGAGCCGATCGAGGACATTTTCTTTCCGTTGGAAGGCATGGTGTCCCTGGTGGCGTCCTTTCCAACGGGGCAGGAAATCGAAATTGCAGCGATTGGCCGCGAGGGCGCGATCGGAACCAAAGTCGGGCTGTTGCCGCAGGTGGCCTTCAGCACCGCCATCGTGCAGCTTCCGGGCGTCGCGCTGCGAATGCCGCTGCCGGAATTCCAGAAGGCGGCGGTGGGTAATGTCGCGATCACCCATATCGCGACCTGCGCGAATGACGTGATGCTGACGAACCTGCAGCAGGCGGCCGCCTGCAACGCCGTCCACTCGGCGGAAGCGCGGCTTGCCCGGTGGCTGTTACACGCGCAGGACCGATACCCCCACGACACGCTGCCGCTCACTCAGGAGTACATGGCCCAGATGCTGGGCGTCCGGCGAACGACTGTTTCTCTCACCGCTGGCACTCTGGAAGAGCGGGGCTTGCTGAAATATACGCGCGGCAAGGTGCAGATCGTTGACAGGCCGGGTTTGGAGAAATTGGCCTGCGGCTGTTACCGCATCGTGAAAACCAATATCGGGATCATCACCAACGCGGCCCAGCGGGCCAAAGACGCGCCGAAGTCCGGGTGATCAGTTTTTTGAAAACGGCACCACCAGCAGAATGGCGCCGTCCTCATCGCAGATCTCGATGGTCCACTTTGCCCACCCGTGGTTGTCCAGCGTGTCAAAGTGCTGACGCAGGATATCTTTGATGTCCTTCAAGGCTTCCAGCCGCGCCGTCTCGATGTCCGGCAGTTCGACGCCATCGTGGTCCTGGGTGCGGACATGATTCAACACGTGGAAAAAATAGCGGGGCATCTGGTCCCTTGTGCCGTGCGGACTGACCCCCATGCCGCACCATGCACAAGGCTGACCTAAACTGTTTTCTCGAGCTACACCCCACCAAGGGCCCACTATTTCGCCGAGATGCGTACGTTGTCCGACACTATGGGCCACATTCGCTGCATTGGATAGGGGACACGCCTGCGCTGTTCGGTGTTCAATCGCATCACCACCGGCAGCGGGGCTCTGGATGAGCGCCGGCGGCTGAGAGACGCTAAAGCGCTCCCGCCTGTCCCGCGCGAGTGCGTCTCATGGCAGCCAAGACCATTCCGCTGTTCAGCGCCACAGCGTTCGATCCCGAAACCATTGAGATCATCTGCATGGTCTAATAGCGGGCCTGTCGCGCGCTTCACGACAAAGGACAGCCGGATATCGTCAATGAGCTGATCGCGAAGCGAATCATTGCCATGGCGATGGCCGGCGATCGAGACGTTCAGAGAATGTGTGGCCGCGTGCTATCGGACGTCGGTATTGATCGAACCGGCTGATTTCAGAAGCCGTTGACGGCACCAACCGCGCCATAGGAACTGAGCGCGGCAGCGATCTCGGAGATGCAGAATGCGGCCGAGGGGTTGTTCTTCCCACTGAATGACCTTCGTCAGCCGCAGGCCGCTCGCCTATCAATTGTTGCTGAGAGACCTGGTGACGGTGCTTCCGCTCGTCGTGGGTTCGCCCTATCAGACCGTTGACACGATCCGATCGCTTACGCGCAATTAAACGCAAGGCGTCGGTTTCTGAGCTTGCTCCGTCAGCCGCCGCCCACCACGGCGGTTACTACCATGCCCATCGCGGCCGTCGCCAATCAACCAAGCCAGCGCAAGCCGCCGTGATCGGGAAGTCGCCCATCACTTTCATGTTCTTCGTCAGAAGCATGATCATGACAGGCTCGGCGACCACGCCGTTGATAAAGGCGCTGCAGAACAGCGCCGTCACGGGATCAATCGCGAGAAGTTTACGCCAACCCCAATAAAGGTCACGACAATGACCACGCCATAAAACCGCGCCGCTCCTTTGGGCTTTCGCGCAAGACTGGTGCGCGTCAGTTAAACGCTTCGCCCAGCCCATACGCAGCGGAGCCGGCCAAAACCGGGACGGCAAGCAGGCCCGTGCCAATGATCACTCCAGGTCAGACCTGCGGCCTCGCGGCGACTAGCTTAGTAGCGACATGCTGCGCGTTGCGCTTGATCGTGGCCGAAGAAGTCGACGGCCACACTTTTGCTGACCAAGCCGGAAATGCAATTTGCCATCGAGGTTTTGAGAGCTGCGCTGCTCCAACAGCATGAAACCAAATCCTCTGTCGAGAGTTCCCTTGTTGGGGCGGTCTGTTGCAGAAACCATCAGCGAGGCTCGAAGACGCCTTTCAGCGTCTTTCTTCGTTCTGGCGCTGCGCTGTGGGACGTTTTGATGAATACCGCCAGAAAAACTGCGTCAGCCACTCGTCCTCCGAAGAGTCAGCAAACCGCTAGTATGCCCCAACAGAGGGGAAGCCTATCCGTCGATACGAGGATTCAGCAGCTTGCCATCAACACAATACGGACGCTGTCGATCGACGCTGTCCAGCAGGCAAAATCCGGTCATGCCGGCGCACCGATGGGGCTCGCACCAGTTGCCTATACGCTCTGGCAGCACTTTCTGCGATTCGACACTGACTATCCTGCGTGGCCCAATCGTGACCGATTTGTGTTGTCCAACGGCCATGCATCGATGCTGCTGTACTCGATCCTGTTCCTGGCAAGCGTGAAGGATGCTGTCGGGAAGCCAGCACTGACGCTGGACGACATCAAGCGCTTCCGGCAGATCGATAGCAAAACGCCGGGCCACCCTGAGCATCGCAAAACAGCCGGCGTTGAAACAACGACCGGGCCGCTGGGGCAGGGCTGCGGCAACTCTGTAGGCATGGCGCTCGCCGGGCGGTGGCTGGCCAGCCATTTCAATCGGCCGGATTTCCCGCTGTTCGGCTACGACATTTACGCGTTTTGCGGCGACGGAGACATGATGGAGGGGGTGTCCAGCGAGGCGGCTTCGTTCGCGGGGCATCAGAAGCTCACGAACCTGTGCTGGATCTACGACAACAACCACATCAGCATCGAAGGAAGCACGACGCTCGCATTCTGCGACGACGTCGTGGCACGCTTTGAGGCTTATGGCTGGAAAGTGCATCACCTCGAAGACGCCAATGATACAGCGGGTCTCGCCGAGTTTCTGGAGGACTTCTGTCGGACGCGAGACGCGCCGACCTTGATCGTGGTCAATAGCCACATCGGTTACGGCGCTCCACACAAGCAGGATACCGGCGCCGCGCATGGCGAGCCGCTCGGCGAAGAGGAAGTCCGACTTGCCAAAAAAAACTACGGCTGGCCGGAGGACGCCAAATTTCTGGTGCCGGATGGCGTGCGCGAGCATTTCGCTCAAGGCATTGGCCAGCGCGGCCGCGAGCTTCGCGAATCCTGGCAGCGGCTCTTCCAAAGCTATCGGGCCAAACATCCCGAACTGGCCGAGCAGGTCGACCGCATGCAAAGGGGCGTCCCGCCGGATGGCTGGGATGCTGACATCCCGACGTTCCCTCCAGACGCCAAAGGCCTGGCAACGCGCGAGTCCAGCGGCAAGGTGCTCAACGCCATCGCGGCGAAATATCCGTGGCTGGTGGGCGGCGCGGCCGATCTTGCGCCGTCGACCAAAACCAATCTGCAGTTCGAAGGTGCCGGCGACCTGGAGCCCAACAATCCCGGCGGCCGCAACATGCACTTCGGGGTTCGCGAGCACGCCATGGGTTCGATCCTGAATGGGATAGCGCTGTCGGGTCTTCGGCCTTTCGGAGCGGGCTTCCTGATATTCTCCGACTACATGAAGCCGCCGATCCGCCTTGCGGCGCTGATGGAGCTCCCGGTCATTTATGTCTTTACCCACGACTCGATCGGCGTCGGCGAAGACGGGCCGACGCACCAGCCCGTCGAGCAGCTTCTGTCGCTGCGCGGGGTGCCCGACCTCATTACGCTTCGTCCGGCAGATGCCAACGAGGTCGCCGAGGCTTATCGCCTGACCATGGCGCTCGACAACAGGCCGGTCTGTCTGGCTTTGAGTCGCCAGCCATTGCCGACCTTCGACCGGACGCGTTACGCGTCCGCGACAAATGTTTCACGTGGGGCTTATGTCCTGGCAGATTCGGAAAAGCCGGCGGTCATTCTCATCGGAACAGGCAGCGAGGTGAGGCTTTGCGTGGAAACGCACGAGCAGCTCAAAAAGGAAGGCTTGTCCTCCCGGGTCGTGAGCATGCCGTCCTGGGAGTTGTTTGAAGCGCAGGACCAGCACTATCGCGATCTGGTGTTGCCGCCTGCGATCGCAGCTAGGGTGTCCGTAGAGATGGGGTCGGTGATCGGTTGGGATCGCTATGTCGGCGCCAAGGGCACGGCGATCGGCATGCACGGCTTCGGCGCTTCGGCGCCGCTCAAGGATTTGCTGGTGAAGTTCGGATTCACCGTGGATGCGGTGATCGCGGCTGCGCGCCAGCAGATCGAAAAATCCAAGGAACGCCAATCATGATCGCGAAAAGCTCCGCCCGGAAGTCTCAAGCGGCCGCGAATCCGCTCGCGGCACTCCACCAGCATGGACAGGCGCCCTGGCTCGACTTCCTGGCGCGCAAATTTATCGCCGACGGCAGCCTCAAAACGCTGATCGAGCGTGACGGGGTGACGGGCGTGACGTCGAATCCATCGATCTTCGAAAAGGCGATCGGTGGGAGCAGCGACTACGATGCGTCCCTGAGAGGTACGGAGGAGCAAGGCGACCGCGATGTGATGTCGCTCTACGAGGCGCTGGCCATCGAGGACATTCGGAACGCCGCCGACGTGTTGCTGCCGGTCTATCGAGCGACCAAAGGCGACGACGGCTATGTCAGCCTCGAGGTTTCGCCGTACCTGGCGATGGATGTCGACGCTACGGTCGCGGAAGCGCAGCGCCTCTGGCGCGAGGTTGCGCGCGACAATCTGATGATCAAGGTGCCCGCCACCGACGCGGGTCTTCCGGCCATCCGTCGTCTCATCGGCGAGGGCATCAACGTGAACATCACGCTGCTGTTCTCCCAAGAGGTCTATCAGCGGGTGGTTGAGGCCTATCTGGGCGGGCTGGAGGATCTGGTCGCCAATGGGGGCGATCCGAAGAAGGTCGCGAGCGTCGCGAGTTTCTTTGTCAGCCGCATCGACGTCGCGGTGGACAAGATTCTCGACGAGAAGCTCAAAGCCAGCCCAGGCAGCAGGGATCTGTCGGCCTTGCGAGGCAAGGTGGCAGTCGCCAACGCCAAGCTTGCCTATCAGCGCTACAAGCGTCTGTTCGCCGGTCCTCGCTGGGACAAGCTCAAGAGCAAAGGGGCACGGACGCAACGTCTCCTGTGGGCCAGCACCGGCACGAAGAGCAAGGAATACAGCGACGTGCTCTACGTGGACGAGCTGATCGCTAACGATACGGTCAACACGCTGCCGCCGGCGACGATGGATGCGTTCCGGGATCACGGCAAGGTCGGCGACACGCTCGAAAAGAAGATTGACGATGCCGGTCAGGTGATGGCGAAACTCGCGCAGGCGAGGATTTCGATCGATGACCTGCCGCGGAAGCTTGTCGACGAGGGCGTTCAGCTTTTTGCGGACGCGTTCGATAAGCTGCTGGCGGCCGTCGCGCAGAAACGAGCCGCCATCCTTGGCAAGAAGCTCGATGGGCAGTCCTGGAAGCTGCCGGGTGAAATAGAGAAGGCCGTCACGGTAACGCTGGAGCAATGGCGCACCGGCGGAAAGGTCCGCCAGCTGTGGGCCGGCGATGCGAAGCTTTGGACCAATACGGACGAGTCCAAATGGACCGGCTGGCTGGATATCATCGCCGAAGAGTCGAAGCGGCTCGATGAGCTGAAGGCGCTTGCACAGGACATTCAGCGGCAAGGTTTCACCGATGTGGTGCTGCTCGGGATGGGCGGGTCGAGCCTCGGCCCGGAGGTGCTCGCAGAAACGTTCGGAATTCAGAAAGATGGCCCGCGGCTGAGCGTGCTGGACTCCACCGATCCGGCGCAGGTGCGGACCGTCGAAAGCAAGGTCAACCCGGCGCATACGCTGTTCATCGTGTCGAGCAAGTCGGGTAGCACCCTCGAACCAAACGTGCTGAAGGACTACTTCTTCGATCGTGTCAAAGCGGCCGTCGGCGCCGATGCCGCGGGCTCGCACTTCCTGGCCGTCACCGATCCTGGCTCAAGCCTCGAGAAGGAAGCAAAGCGCGACCGTTTCCGCCACATCTGCTACGGCAAGCCGAGCATCGGCGGCCGCTATTCGGTGTTGTCGGCGTTCGGCGTCGTGCCTGCCGCCACCATGGGGCTCGACCTTCAACGCCTGCTGGATACGACGGTGCTGATGGTGCGCTCCTGCGGCGCCCATGTTCCGCCAGCGGAGAATCCGGGTGTCGCGCTCGGAGCGATCCTTGGGAATGCCGCAAAGGTCGGCCGGGACAAGGTGACGATTATCGCATCCAAAGGCATTGCGGACTTTGGCGCATGGCTCGAGCAGTTGCTGGCCGAGTCGACCGGCAAGCACGGCAAGGGCGTTATTCCCGTCGATGCTGAGCCGCTTGGCGATCCCAATGTTTACGGTAACGACCGGCTGTTTGCCTATTTGCGTCTGGCCTCGAACCCGGATGTCGCGCAGGACAAAGCCGTCGAAGCCATCGAAACCGCTGGGCATCCGGTGGTTCGGATTGATGTTTCTGATCCTTACCATATCGGGCAGGAGTTCTTCCGATGGGAGATCGCAACGGCCGCTGCCGGCGCAATCTTCGGCATTAATCCGTTCGATCAGCCGGATGTCGAGACCAGCAAGGTCCAGACGCGCGAACTGACGGACGCCTACGAGAAATCGGGCTCGCTGCCGCCCGAGAAGCCATTCTTCGAAGCCGACGGCGTCAGCCTGTTCGCCGATCAACGCAATGTCGAGGCGCTGGGCAAGGCTTCCTCGCTGGCGGACTATCTTTCGGCCCATCTCAAGCGGTTAAAGGCCGGCGATTATCTCGCGCTGCTGGCTTATGTGGAGCGCAACAAGCAGCACAGCGATAGCCTTCAAGACATTCGCGTGCTGATCCGCGATCGTCTGCATGTCGCGACCTGCGTCGGCTTCGGCCCGCGCTTTCTCCATTCCACGGGGCAAGCCTACAAGGGCGGCCCGGATACCGGCGTCTTCCTCCAGATCACCTGTGACGATGCAACGGACATCGCGATCCCCGGCCGGTCCTACAGCTTCGGCGTGGTGAAGGCGGCGCAAGCGCGCGGTGATTTCCAGGTTCTCGCGCAGCGGCGGCGCCGGGCCTTGCGGGTGCATATCGGCTCGCACGTAGCGGGCGGCTTGGCCGCCCTCAAGGACGCGATCCGCCAGGCTTTGGGATAGGTCACTCGTCGATGGAGATCATTGAATGCAGCTCGGCGTGATCGGCCTTGGCCGCATGGGAGGCAATATCGTGCGGCGCCTCCGGCAGAAAGGCCACGAATGCGTCGTGTTCGACCAGAATGCGGGCGCGATCGATGCCCTTGCCAAGGAAGGCGCGACAGCTGGTTCCGATCTGTCCGACCTGGTTCGCAAATTGAAGACGCCACGCGCGGTGTGGGTCATGTTGCCGGCCGGCAAGATCACCGAGGAGACTGTCGAGCAACTCGGCAAGCTGCTGGGCAAGGGCGACATCATCATTGATGGTGGCAATTCGTTCTACAAGGACGACGTACGACGCGCCCTGGTTCTCCGCGAAAAGGGCATTCATTACGTCGATTGCGGCACGAGCGGTGGCGTCTGGGGGCTCGACCGCGGTTACTGCCTGATGATCGGTGGGGAAAGGGCGGTCGTCGATCATCTCGATCCGATTTTCGACGCTCTCGCGCCTGGCAGGGGAGACGTGCCGGCCACGCCCGGACGAGAGAAGCGGGATCCGCGCGTCGAACGAGGTTACGTTCATTGCGGCCCGAGTGGCGCCGGCCGGTTTGCGAAGATGGTCCACAATGGCATCGAATATGGCTTGATGCAGGCCTATGCCGAGGGCTTCAACATTCTCCGGCGCGCGGCTTCCGAATCGTTGCCGAAAGAGCATCAATTTTCTTTCGATGTTGCGGATATCGCGGAGGTGTGGCGCCGCGGCAGTGTCATCGGTTCGTGGCTGCTCGACCTCACATCGATCGCGCTGGCGCGCGATCCGGAACTCGCGAAATATTCCGGCGTGGTCGACGATTCAGGAGAGGGCCGCTGGACCGTGATGGCGGCCATCGAAGAGGCCGTGGCAGCCGATGTGCTTTCGGCCGCGCTCTACGCTCGCTTCCGGTCGAGGGACCGCGAAAGCTTCGCCGACAAGCTGTTGTCTGCAATGCGCCATGAATTCGGCGGGCACGTCGAGATCAAAGCGGCCGAATGAACATGGAAGATCGGGTCACGCCAGCGCCGCCCTGTGTGCTTGTCATTTTTGGTGCGGCAGGTGACCTCACCAAACGGCTGCTCGTGCCAGCCCTCTACAATCTGCGGCGCGCGAAACTTTTGCCGGACGAGTTTTCCATTATTGGAATCGCGCGCGCCGACAAGGACGACGAATCCTTCCAGCATGACTTCGACGACAGCATGCGCAAGTTCGCCAGCGGTTCGGAGAACGGAGCGGACTGGAAGTGGCTTCGGGAGCGGATGTCCTATCTCAGGGGCGACCTTGAAGACTTTGAAACCTACCAGTCGCTCGGCAAACGATTGGCCAGCGGCGGCAATGTCCTTTTTTATCTGGCCACGCCGCCATCCGTCTTCGCTCCCGTGATCGCGCAACTCGGCAAGGCCGAGTTGCTTCAAGAGCATGAAGGGAGCTGGCGCCGAGTCATCATCGAAAAGCCGTTCGGCACGGATTTGCGCTCCGCCAAGGCGCTCAATCGGCAAATCCTTTCCGTGATGTCCGAGAGCCAGATCTATCGGATCGACCACTATCTCGGCAAGGAAACCGTCCAGAACATCATGGTCTTCCGGTTCGGCAACGGCATCTTCGAGCCGTTGTGGAATCGCAATCACATCGACCACGTCCAGATCACGGTTGCGGAGACTGTCGGTGTCGAGACCCGCGGAAAGTTCTACGACGCGACTGGCGCGTTGCGCGACATGGTGCCGAACCACCTGTTTCAGCTTCTTGAGCTCGTCGCGATGGAGCCGCCGACCTGTTTCGCTGCAGATGCGGTGCGCACCGAAAAGGGCAAGGTTCTCGAGGCCGTGCATCCGTTCGGCAAGGCCGATGCGTCTCGCAACGTCGTGCGCGGCCAGTACGCTCAGGGTGGGGTCAACGGAAAGGCGGTGACGGCGTATCGCTCGTCGCCCGACGTGGATTCAAACTCAACGACCGAAACCTACGTTGCGCTGAAGATCATGATGGATAACTGGCGTTGGGCCGGGGTGCCGTTCTATCTGCGCACCGGCAAGGCGCTGGCGAAACGCCGCAGCGAGATCGTCATCCGTTTCAAGCAGGCGCCTTTTGCATTGTTTCGGGATACGCCGGTCGAGCGGCTCACACCCAACGATCTGGTCCTGCACATCCAGCCGGAGGAGGGCGTCACACTCAGCTTTGGCGCAAAGAAGCCCGGGCCAAAGGTCGTGATGGGCGGGGTCGAAATGCGATTCGATTATAAGGATTATTTCGAAGTCGCTCCCAGCACCGGATACGAGACGCTGGTCTACGACTGCATGATCGGCGATACGACGCTGTTCAAGCGCGCTGAGGAAATTGAAGCGGGCTGGCGGATCGTCCAACCATTGCTGGATGCCTGGTCCGGCGGTCAAAACGAGCCTCCATCGGCCTACGCCGCTGGCTCCGAAGGTCCCGCCGAGGCGGACGAGCTTATGGCCCGTGACGGGCGCCAGTGGCGCGCGCTCGACCAAGACGAGAAAAAGCCGTGACGGGTCAGCGCGCACCGGCAGGTAACATCGTTGCGGTGGTGTCCGATGTGGACGGCCCTGGTTCGGTCCGACAAGACGTTGGCTCCACGAACCGTCGAGGTCGTCGAGCAACTGCGACGTGCTGGCGTAAAATTCGCCGTCGTCAGCAGCCGGCCGCCACGCGGCATGACTGCCGTGATCGACCGTCTGGCGATCACGGCGCCGATCGCGGGTTTCAATGGTGGCGTCGTCGCATCGCCGGACCTGTCGATCATCGCAAGCCATCTCATCGCGCCGGATGCGGCCGCGCATGCGGTCGAGGCCATCGAAGCGTCTGGAGCAAATGCCTGGGTATTTTCCGGCCAGGATTGGTTCATACGCGACCGCAACGGGCCGCGGGTCGCCCTCGAGCAGCGAACGGTTGGCTTCGGCCCCGTTGTCGTCAATGATTTCAATGCGACAATTGCAACGGCAGCCAAAATTGTCGCGGTGAGCGATGACTTCGCGCTGCTGACCAAGCTGCAGAACGAGGTCCGCGGGTCGCTCTCGGGGCGTGCGAATATCGTGCGCTCGCAAACCTACTATCTCGACTTCACCCACCCGCTGGCAAACAAAGGCCACGCCGTGCTGGAGATCGCAAGCCGGTTGGCGGTGTCTCCAGCCAATATCGCGGTCATCGGCGACGGCGAGAACGACGTCGATATGTTCTCCCAGGCCGGGCTCAGCATCGCCATGGGCAACGCGGCTCAGGAGGTCCGGCAGGCGGCCGACTTTGTGACAGGCCCAAATGATGACGATGGAGCTGCGGCGGCCATGGAGTGGTTTGTCCTTCGTGGCCAGCGGACGCCGATGGCCGGCGGCGGAACTCCGCGGGAAGTCGCGTGATGCCCGCAAATCCGGCGGTGGACGATCGTGTCTTCGAGAGCGCAGAAGCGCTGGCGCACGGTGCGGCGGAGTGGCTTTGCGCGAAGGCTGTCGCCAGCCGTGGCCGCTTCGCCGTCTGTTGCTCGGGCGGCTCGACGCCGCGGCGCTTGTATGAGCTGCTCGCGAAGCCGGACACCGTGGCGCGCTTTCCGTGGGATCGCGTTCACTGGTTCTGGGGTGACGAGCGGTTTGTCCCGCATGATCATCCGGACAGCAACTATCGAATGGTCCAGGCGGCGCTGCTGTCCCAAGCGCCGGTCCCTGAAGCCAACATCCATCCGATTCCGACCGGGCGCCTCAGCCCTGAGCAGGCGGCGAGCGCTTATGAGAAAGACCTGAAGACATTTTATGGCGCCGACGTTTTGGACCCGGTCCGACCGCTGTTCGATGTAATGCTTCTCGGCATCGGCGACGACGGTCACACCGCCTCGCTCTTTTCGGACCATCCGGCTCTGAAGGAAGGACGGCGCTGGGTCGTAGCGGTGCTGGGGGCCAAGTCGGAGGCCCGCATCACGCTGACCTATCCCGCGCTCGACAGCAGCCGCGACGTCATATTCCTCGCGGTTGGTGAACAGAAGCGATCAGTCATTCGGAGAGCCAGGGCTCGGGACCCAGCTTTGCCTGCGGCGCGGATCGACCCCATCGGGCAGCTTCATTGGTTTACCGATCGCGCCGCTGCGGCGATTTAAGGGTGGGTCGATATGGCGAGAAAGAAAAAGCGTTCGAGGCGGCGAATACTCGTCCTGGACGTGGGTGGCACGCACGTCAAGTTCGAGCTCAGCGGCCAGCGCCAACGCCGCGAATTCAAATCCGGGCCCCAAATGTCCGCCAGGCGAATGGTGAGTGAAGTCAAACGCCTCACCAAGGACTGGCACTATGACGTCATCTCGATAGGTTACCCCGGTTTTGTGCTGCGTGGCCGCGTGGTCGCCGACCCGCACAACCTGGGCTCAGGGTGGGCTGGTTTCGATTTTCAGAAAGCGTTTGGCCGGCCGGTCAAGCTTGTCAACGATGCCGTCATGCAGGCTGTTGGCAGCTATGACGGCGGACGCATGCTGTTTCTTGGTCTCGGCACCGGGCTTGGCTCGGCGATGATCATTGATGGTGTGATTGAGCCGATGGAGCTCGCGCATCTGCCATACCGCAAAGGCAAGACGTTCGAGCACTTTGCCGGCGCCGCCGGCCTTCAGCGCCTGGGCAAGCAGAAATGGCGCAAGCACGTGCTCGATATCATCGGTCGTCTGACCGCGGCACTGGAGCCCGAGTACGTCGTGCTCGGAGGCGGCAACGCCGGCAAAGTTGGAAAGCTGCCGCAGGGCGTTCGGCTCGGCAATAACGACAACGCCATTCGGGGCGGCTTCAAGCTCTGGAATTGAGAGCCGGCAAGTTGCTGATTCAAGGAGTCCCGGAACCGCATGGGAACCCCTTAAGCCGCGCGCGGCTCGCTATCCGTGGCGCGCGAAGCCTCCCGTGCCAGTCTGCTTTGTAGAAGAGCAAGCACCGCCGCCTCTTCGGGCTTGAGGCTTTGAAGATTGTCGCGCAGTTCGCGCTCGGCTTTCGACTTCAACTCCAGAACAAGTTGCCCGTCGAGATACGCGGTCAGAACTTCAGGATGGACGTAGCATTTCCGGCAAATCGTCGGCGTGTTTCCGAGCCGCGTTGCGACCGCCTCGATCGCATTCCGCACATTTCGCTTGGCCTGTGCCTGACTGTCAAAGGCTTGCATCTCGCTCAAGGCCAGGGCCGCCAGCATCGTACCAGCCCAGGTGCGAAAATCCTTCGCAGTGACGTCGGTGCCTGTGATCTCGCGAAGATACGCGTTCACATCGCTCGAAGTCACATCCTGCGGCTGGCCCGCTTCGTCGAGATACTGAAGAAGCTCCTGTCCCGGCAATTCCTGGCAAGCGCGGATGATGCGGGCCACACGCCGGTCCTGCACACGCAAGGACCATTGCTTGCCGCTCTTGCCGGTGAATCGGAATCGTACCTCGTTGCCCTCGATCGCAACGTGGCGGTTCTTCAAGGTGGTCAGGCCATAGCTTTTGTTCTGCCTGGCGTAGTCGTCGTTGCCGACGCGTATGAGGGTGGTCTCCAACAGATAGACGACGGTTCCCAGGACCTTGTCACGCGGCAACCCGGCTAGCGCCATGTGCGCCCGTGTCTTGTTGCGGATGCCCGGAAGGGTGGCCGCGAAGGCCATGATGTGCTCGTACTTGGTGCTCTCACGGACCTCGCGAAAACGGGGATCGTAGCGGTGCTGTTTCCGACCCTTGGCGTCCCGGCCGGTGGCTTGAAGATGGCCGTTTGCGATCGAGCAAATCCAGACCGACGTCCACGCCGGCGGAATAGCCAGGCGCTTGATCCGGTCTAGGGTTGGCTTATCGCTTACGCGGGCTCCGTCGGCGCGTGTGTAACAGAAGCCCCGGCCGGATCGTCTTCGCTGAATGCCAGGCCTGGCATCCGACACGTAGCGAAGACCCGCGGCTTCGGCCGCATCCTGGGCATCGACAATCTCGGTTTCGGCAGAGGCATCGAACATAAGCCTGGCTGGTCCTTTTCTTATTCTCTTCGGTGCACAGGCTTGCTCGCTCCTGCGCCAAGTCAAACCCCATGTCTGGGAACAGGTTCCTTAACGCGAGCACCAGGAAACGTGTCCTCTCGTACCTCGGGAGCGTAACTTGGCTCTCCGCAAACATACTGCATGTCATTTTACATCACCCCAGTTGAACGCCGCGCAGAGCAAAGCCCGAAAACCTGGAAAACATTCGTTTCGTCCGCAGCTGGGAACTGCCTGTCATGCAGGACGTTCTCGATGGGAACAAAGGAGAGAACCCGATGAAACGCATAGCTTTCGTGCTTGTGGCTTCCTGTCTCGCTATGCCGGCTCTGGCAGAGGAGGTGGGCGTTGGCGTCCGCGTCGGTCCGGTCGACACGACAGTGGGCGCTGGCTCGTCCACGACGGTCGTCAAAGAGAAGGAGGTCGTCCGCGAGCGTGAGCCACGTGAAAAGGTCATCGTGAAAGAGCGGACCGACCCAACCGTTGTCGAGAAAAAGACGGTTATCGAGCGCTAAGCTCCGTTGCCTGCAAAGGCCGCCTCAACCCAGAGGCGGCCTTTTCCTGTTCAGCGTGCGTCGTCGGCGGCGGCCGCGGGCTAGCCTGATGCTGGGAAATGCGACCTCCGGACCGAACCTTCGCAAGCGCCGGAGCTGGGCGTGGCAAAATTACCCTGGTGGAAGAGAGGCATTGTCTATCAAATCTACCCGCGCTCGTTTCAGGACTCCAACGGCGACGGTGTCGGTGACCTGAACGGCATCGTTCAGCGACTGGACTACCTCGTTTGGCTTGGCGTTGATGCGATCTGGATTTCGCCAATCTATCCATCGCCGATGGCGGATTTTGGATATGACATCTCGGATTATTGCAACGTCGACCCGTTGTTCGGGTCCCTGAGCGATTTCGACCGGCTGGTGAGCGAAGCCCACAGCCGTGGTCTCAAGGTCATTCTCGATTTCGTGCCCAATCACACCTCGGACCGGCATCCCTGGTTTCTCGAGAGCCGTGGCTCCCGCACCAGCGCCAAACGCGATTGGTACATCTGGCGCGATCCCGGGCGCGGCGACGCTCCGCCGAACAACTGGGTCTCGCAATTTGGCGGCCCGGCCTGGACGCTCGACCCGACGACCGGACAGTACTATCTGCACAGTTTCCTGCGCGAGCAGCCTGATTTGAATTGGCGTAATATGGCGGTTCGCGAGGCGATGTTCGATGCGTTGCGTTTCTGGCTTGAGCGCGGCGTGGATGGTTTTCGGGTGGATGTGATCTGGCTTCTCATCAAGGACGAGCAATTTCGCGACAACCCGCCCAATCCGGCTTACGTGTCCACACAGCCCGACATCAATCGTACGCTGTCGGTCTACAACGCGGATCGTCCCGAGATCCACGCTTTGATTTCGGAAATGCGCGCGGTGCTCGACCGTTATCAGGACCGTGTCTTGATCGGCGAGATTTATCTGCCGTTCGAACGGCTTATGACCTACTACGGCGACAATCTCTCTGGCGCGCAACTGCCCTTCAATTTCGCGCTGATTCATACCGTGTGGAATGCGAAGGCGATCGCGACGTTGATCGCCGAATACGAGAACGGCTTGCCGCCTGGCGGTTGGCCCAACTGGGTGCTGGGAAACCACGATCAGCCGCGAATCGCCGCGCGCGTCGGCAGTGCGCAGGCGCGCATAGCCGCGATGCTGTTGCTGACTTTGCGCGGCACTCCCACGATGTATTACGGCGATGAGATCGGCATGCCGCGCGTCGAAGTCGCACCTCAGTTCGTGCAAGACCCATGGGAAAGAAATGAGCCCGGCCTCGGCGTAGGCCGCGACCCGTCCCGCACGCCGATGCAATGGGACCGATACTCCCATGCTGGTTTCTCCAGCGCACAACCGTGGCTGCCCGTCGAGCCGCTTTACCGCGAGCGAAACGTTGCGCTGCTGCGGCATGATCCGCGCTCGATTTTGTCGCTCTATCGGGAACTGACCGACCTGCGCCGTGGGTACCCGGCAGTGCATAGCGGCAGCACCCGTGTGATCGGAGCGGACGACAACGTGCTGAGCTACGAACGGATCGCTGGCGAACAGCGCATTGTCGTGATGCTGAATTTCGGTCCCGAGCAACGCCCGTTGCCGCTATTTGCCGGCCAGAAGACGCGTATTCTGCTGTCCACCCACCTCGACCGCGAAGGCCTCGTTAACATCGAATGGCTCCGTCCCAATGAAGGGATCGCCGTGCTGGCCTAGCCCTGAGGGTCAGAACTCGCGCCGCTTGAGCAGGTAGTCGAGGCCGCCCACGCGATACCAGCGATACCCGTAAGGCTCCAGGCAGACGCGATGCTTTCGGTTGTCCGAAGCCCGGCTGTGATCGGCGGCAAGCAGATTGATCAAGATGTCGTTCGCATCGTCCTTGAGCCCTGTTGCGAACTCGACTTCACACGGTTCGCCGGCGAAGTTGTGCAGGAACAGCACGGAATTGTTTCGCCAGTCGTAACGCAGGCCAAGCACCGCGTCGTCACCGGTTTTCAGGACTTCGAACTGTCCCCAGCCGACCTCGGGGACTTCTTTGCGCATTCGAATAATGCGCTCCATCCAGTTCAGCATGGAATTTGAGTCGCGCCGCTGTTCGGCAGCATTGACGTGCTGAAACCCGTAGGGACCGTCGCTGATGACCGGCACGATTGGTTTGGTGCTTTTGGTGAAGCCCCCATGGGGTTCGGTTGACCACTGCATGGGCGTGCGGCAGCACACCCGCTCCGGCAGCGACAGATCATCGCCCATTCCGAGCTCATCCCCGTAGCGGAGCACGGGCGTGCCCGGCAACGTGAACATCAGGCTGTAGGCAAGCTCGATACGGCGCCGGTCGCCGCCCAACATCGGCGCGAGCCGCCGCCGTATGCCGCGGTCATAAAGCTGATCTTCTTTGTTCGGACCAAACGCCTCGAAAACCTGCTTGCGCTGCGCTTCGGTCAACCGTCCGAGATCGAGCTCGTCGTGATTGCGAAGGAAGATGCCCCATTGACCGCTGGCAGGCCGGCTTTCGGTGCGCTGGATGGCTTTTGCCAGTGGCCGCGTGTCGGACGATGCGAGCGCATAGAACAAGTGCTGGTTGACCTGGAAATTGAACATCATGTGCATGCGGTCGCCGGCGTCGCCGAAGTACTGCATGTCGGTGTTCGGCAGTACGTTGGCTTCAGCAAGAATGATGGAGTCGCCGACGCGCCATTGCAGGAATTCGCGGAATTGGCGCAGCATGTCGTACTGCTCGCGCGGGCGCACCACGTCCGCACCCTTGGTGCTGATCACGAACGGCACGGCATCCATCCGGAAGCCCGAGACGCCGAGCTGAATCCAGAAGCCCATGATCTTCAGGATCTCGGCCTGGACCGCGGGATTGGATGTGTTGAGATCGGGCTGGAATTTGTAGAAGCGGTGGAAGTACCACTGCTTCGCCACAGGATCGCGCGTCCAGGTCGATTTCTGAACGCCGGGAAACACCATGCCTTGGTCGAAGTGTGGCGGCTTTTTTTCAGACCAGACATACCAGTCGCGGTATTTCGATTTCGGGTCGCGCCGCGCCTCCTGAAACCAAGCATGCTGATCGGAGGTGTGATTGACCACGAGGTCGATCAAGACCCTGATCCCGCGTTGCTTGGCGGCGTGCGTGAATTCGACGAAGTCGCCAAGTGTCCCGTAGGCCGGATTGACGCAATAATAGTCAGAGATGTCGTAGCCATCGTCTCGGCCCGGCGAGCACTGAAACGGCATGAGCCAGATCGCCGTGACGCCGAGGCCATGCAGATAGTCCAGCCGACGCACCAAGCCCTGGAAATCGCCAACGCCGTCTCCGTTGGAGTCCATATAGGTGCCAACGGAAAGGCAATAGACGACGGCATTTTTGTACCAGAGGTCGCTGATCATCGACGAACCAACCTCAGCGCTGAGCAAGTTGGTTCAACTCGGTCGTCCCATTGCGGTTCCAGAAAGCGGGAGGCCCGAAGCTCCCGAACTGAAAAATGAGACTGAAATCTCATGCTCTTTGACCGCGTCCGAATATCGGTCGTGATGGGCTGCCGTGCTTTGATACGGCTGGCCGCGGCCAGTCGTTCTTGGACCCAATTTTGGACCCAACATCGAAATTTTCAGAACCTCGACGCGTGGTTCTTCGACATGTCATCGGATCCGCGATTTCTGCTGATGCGGTTCATGCCGATTGTCGAGATCTTCAATCAGCAAGGCGGTTGGCGCAGCGAGACCGTGCGCAACCAGGGTGGTAGCCGCTCCTTGTAAAGCGGTCTCTGCGTCGGCATTTTGGGGCTGGGCGGGAAAACATCACTGACGGGGCGGCCATCCCATGAGCGCGCGGGCCTGATC
>CAKZHN010000460.1 GCA_936924235.1 uncultured Rhodoplanes sp.
CGTTCGACAATCCGTCGCTCGACAAGGCCCGCACCGCGCTGGCGTCGGAGTGGGGCACCAAGGCCATCACCATCGGCGCCGGCGGCTCGATCCCGATCGTGGGCGACTTCAAGAGCGTGCTCGGCATGGACTCGCTGATGGTCGGCTTCGCGCTCGACGACGACCGGGTGCATTCGCCGAACGAGAAGTTCGACCTGACCTCGTTCCACAAGGGTATCCGGAGCTGGGCCCGCATTCTCGACGCACTTGCTGCTTAAGGCTTGCGGCTTAAAGGGACCGTCAACGGTTTTGGCGTTTGCTTAAGCGCATGTCCCGGAAAAGTGGGCACCGGTTTTCCGAAGAGGACATGCGCCACTTAAAAGGCGGCAAACGGAGCGAAAGGACCATGCTGAAGCGGCTGACCATGCTGGCCTGCGTTCTCGCCTTTGGGCTCTCCCTCGGCGGCTGCTCGAAATGCGGCTTCTGGTGGGACGAGTGGCAGTCCAAGCCCGGCGCCTGCAAGGGCGATTTCCCGAGATAGCCCCGCTATCGGACCGACAGCACGCCGCTCAGGCTGGTCGCGGTGGCGGCCGGCGCAAAGCCCGGATACTCGTCCGGCGCCTTGGCGCGGTTGATCCAGAACGTCCGGAAGCCGAACGCCGTGGCGCCGAAGGCGTCCCAGCGGTTCGACGATACGAACACCACGTCCGCCGGCCGGCAGGCGAATTTCTTGGTGACCAGCGCGTAGGTCTCGGGCCGCGGCTTGAACATCTTCACGGCGTCCACCGACAGCACCGCATCGAGCAGGCCTTGCAGTCCCGCAGCCTCGACCGCGGCGGCGACCATCGCGGGCGAGCCGTTGGTCAGGATCGCGGTGCTCTCGCCGCGCGCCTTCAAGGCCGCCAGCAGCGTGCGGGCGTCAGGGTAAGCGTCGAGCTTCAGGTACGCGCCGAGCAGTGCGTCACGCAGCCCCCGGTCGACCGACGGAAACCGCTCGAAGCAATAGTCCAGCGCCCGCTGCGTCAGCGTCCAGAACTCCTCGTAGCGGCCGGCGAGCGTCAGCGTCCAGGTGTACTCGATCTGCTTCTGCCGCCAGACCTCGGAGAACTGCGCGGCGTCGGGACCTGCCGCCGCGCTGTGGCGGCTCACCGCGGCGTGAAAGTCGAACAGCGTGCCGTAGGCGTCGAATACATAAGGCATCGGATAGCCCCCGATCAGCATTTTTCATAAGCGGGCCGCAATCGGCGGGCCTATGCTGCGGTAGGCTAGAGCATCGGCCGGATCGCGCGAACCGGAATTCGGCCGGCGGCGATGGTCAAAAAGTAGTGGTGGAGCGTTTTTCTATGGCCGACTGGTCGCAGACCTGGACCTTCTTTCAGGGCGAATGGCACGAGGGCAACCTGCCGGTCTGGGGCGTGCGCACGCACGCGATCTGGCTCGGCTCCTCGGTGTTCGACGGCGCCCGCGTGTTCGAGGGCGTGGCGCCCGACCTCGACCTGCATTGCGCCCGCGTCAACGCCTCGGCCAAAACCATGCACCTCAATCCGGGCGTGCCGGCCGAACAATGGATCGAGCTCACCCGTGAGGGCATGAAGCGCTTCGCGCCGGACACCGCGCTCTATGTCCGGCCGATGGTCTGGGCCGAGCGCGCCGGACCGCAGGCGCTGCCGCCGGATCCCGAGTCCGCCCGCTGGTGCCTTGCGGTGTACGACACTCCGATGCGCAAGCCCGAGGGCTTCTCGGTCACGCTGTCGCCGTACCGCCGGCCGACCATCGAGACCGCGCCGGTCGACGCCAAGGCCGGCTGCCTCTATCCCAACAACGCGCGGGCGATGCTCGAGGCGCGGACGCGCGGCTTCGACAACTGCCTGGTCTGCGACATGCTCGGCAACATCGCCGAGCTCGCCAACTCCAACGTGTTCATGGCGAAGGACGGCGTGGTGTTCACGCCGATGCCGAACGGCGCCTTCCTCAATGGCATCACCCGGCAGCGCGTGATCAAGCTGTTACGGGCCGACGGGGTCTCGGTCGTGGAGTCGACGCTGCGCTATTCGGACTTCGAAACCGCCGACGAGATTTTCGCCTCCGGCAATGCCTCGAAGGTGATGCCGATCACGCGCATCGGCGACCGCGCCCTGCAGCCCGGGCCGATGTTCCGCAAGGCGCGCGAGCTCTACTGGGCCTTCGCGCACGGCGGCTGAGATGATCCGTACGCTGACCGTGCTGATGCTGCTGGTCCTGGCCGGAACGGCCCGCGGCCAGGATGCCAAGATCCAGGACGCGATGATCCAGGACATCTATGCGTCGATGGAGGGCAACATCCGCCGCGAGTTCGACGTGATGATGGACCGGATCGGCCAGCGCGAGGCCGCGCAGCCGGGCTCGCGTTTCGAGAAGCTCCGGCTGATGTGGGGCATGATCTTCTACAATCGAGCCGTGATGATCTCGACCTGCATGGCCGAAGCCGAGCGGCTGCGTTCGCCCGGCGCGCCACGGGTGGCGGCGCAGGACAACCTGATGCTGACCTCCTGTATCGAGGACAAGCTCGGCCGGCTGACCCGGTTCACCGACCGGGTCAGCTATGCCGGCCTGTTCTTCCCGGACCGGATCGATCGTTGCGGCGAGGCGGTGCGGCTGCGCGACCAGGAGAAGGTGCTGCCGGCCTACGAGTTTCTGCGCTACGCCGAGCCGAAGCTCTACGACTTCGCGCGCTACAATCTCTGCCTGATGAAGAACGAAGCTACTTCACCGGCGGCACGGTGAACATGCTGGTGAAGCTCATGCCGCGCAGATCGTAGGCGCGCGCGAAGCTCACGCCGTCGCGCTCCACGTCTGTCAGCACCGGCGCACCCTCGAATCTGGCGCAATAGAACGTGCCGAGCATCAGCGCGAAGTCCGCGTCGGTGAGGTCCCAGGTCGGCTCGAACCGGTCGCCGAGCGCGATCCGCGCCGGCGGATGCGGACCGCAAACGGCGACCTTCCATTTGCGGCCGTCGGGCGGGGTCTCGCCGCGGGCCTCGAGTGTTTCGCGGAGCTGCCGGCCGGCCTGCTTGAAGGCGAGGCCCCAGTAGTCGAGCATGAAGCGCGTCTGCGCGCCGCCCACTCCGCCGATGATGTTGTTGTAGAAGACGTACTCGTAAGGATGCAGCCGCGTCATCTCGACGACCGGAAGCACAAGGCCTGCGGCAAAGCCGATCGCCAGCGCGCCCCGCGCAACGCCGCCCCATGGGAAGGAGCGGGCGGCACGCTCCGCGATCCAGGCCCCGGCAAGCCCGCCTGCGACCGCAAGCGGCGGCATCACGAAGACGAAATGCCGGATGCCGTTGTACATCGCGGGCTGCGTCACGATGGTGACCAGGACCGGCAAGGCCGCGGCGACCGCGATGCCGAAATAGATCGCCCGCAAGCGGGGCGCGAGCACGGCGCGACACGCCGCAACGAGCGAGCCGATCACGCCCGCGCATCCGAGCAGCAGAAGAACCTCCGGCAGCTTCAGTCCCATCAGCACCGGGACGTAGCTTCGCGGCATTTCGGTCGGCGTGAACCGCTGGCCCTCGAACACCTCCTGCCAGGGCTTTTCGAAGAAATGCGAGAAGGTCTCGATGGCGACGACCGGGTTGAGCGGGTTGACCACGCCCCAGGGCCAGACCAGCCCCATCACCGCATAAGCGAGGATCGCGGTCGGGATCAGCAGCAGGGCCAGTCGGCCGAAGCGGGCGCGCGCGGCTGGCCAGCCTTCGCTTCGCGCTTCGAGCACGAACAGCAGCGCCAGCGCCAGCACCGCGTCGATCACGCCGAAGCCCGCCATGATGCGCGAGCCGATCGAGAGGCCGAAGCCGATGCCGAGAATGGCGAGCGTGGCGACCGACGGTTTGGGATGCTCGTCGAGCAGCCGGACCAGCCCGAGCAGGAAGATCGCCATCACGGCGGCGAACGGGCCGTCCTTCGGGTTGATGAACATGTGTCCGTAGTACAGCGGACAGGTTGCGAGCAGCACGAGCGCGAGGAAGCCCGCGAGCGGCCCGCCGACGCGGCGCGCGATGCGCCAGGTGGCGAAGATTCCGACGAGGCCCACGGCTGCGCCGACCAGCCGCCGCGTCTCGAACAGATCGAACGGCAGGATTTTTGCGATCGCGGCCGCCGCCATGTCGAAGCCGCCGCCATAGAGATAGAGATTGACGAAGGTGAGCGCGCGGGTGTCGTGGAAGCCTGACCTGTAGAGCGACAGCATGAGGTCGCCGTACTGGGCGTGGGTGTAGTCGTCCCAGCCGAGCCCGTAGTCGCGGAACGTCAGCAGCGCAATCACCGCCAGCACGAGCAGCACCAGCCAGGCCAGCCGGTCGGGCCAGCGGCTTGTCGTGTCCTGCGTGTTGGAGAGCGCGCGCATGCGAAGGGAGCCGAACGATCAGTGGACGACGATTATGGCAGCCGCCGGAGCGCGACTGTGGTGGCAATGCGACGCATCTCGCATCACGCGTTTCCAAATGCAAAGCGGGGCCGTGAGGCCCCGCTTGTTCTGATGGATGCCGCGCTGCGAAGTCAGCGCGGGCGGCGTTACTTGCTCGCCGCCTGGAACATCTCGTTGACGTAGTCCCAGTTGATCAGGTTTTCCCAGAACGCCTTGAGATAGTCCGGCCGGCGGTTGCGGTAGTCGATGTAGTAGGAGTGCTCCCACACGTCGCAGCCGAGGATCGGCTTGGCGCCCTGCACCAGCGGGCTCTCGCCATTGGCGGTCTTCATGACGGCGAGCTTGCCGTCCTTGACGGCGAGCCAGGCCCAGCCGGAGCCGAACTGGGTGACGCCGGCCTGGATGAAGTCCTCCTTGGCCTTGGCGACGCCGCCGAGGTCGCTGTCGATCTTGGTCTTGAGCGCGCCCGGAATCTTGTCGCCGCCGCCGTTCGGCTTCATCCACTTCCAGAAGTGCAGGTGGTTGTAGTGCTGGCCGGCGTTGTTGAAGAGGCCGGCATTCTTGCCGTGCGAGCCCTTCACGATCTCTTCCAGCGACTTCCCCTCCCACTCGGTGCCCTTGAGCAGGTTGTTGCCGTTGTTGACGTAGGCGAGGTGGTGCTTGTCGTGGTGATACTCGAGCGTCTCCTTCGACATGTGGGGGGCGAGAGCATCGTGGGCATACGGCAGGTCGGGCAACGAGAACGACATCGGGCTTCTCCTCAAGGATACGAACCGGCGGGGGGGAAAACAGCCTTCCGAGGCAACGGGCACCCCGGACAGGAGTTCCTTAATTAGGCCGGGCCGGGGAGGAGGGCAACGGCTGGAACCGGCATGAACGGGATGCCGGAGAGTTTCTCCGATTTGGTGGCGGTGGTGTGGAGTCAATATCTTGCAGTCCTGCATCCCCAGGAGGCCCAAAACAGCGTTAATCAAACGTAGATTTCGTTCGTCTATACAGGTCCGAGTTCTTGCGGATGATCCGGAAGGTCGTCACAATTCTTTAACGTCTGTGGCTGCCGCCCTGCGCGTATTTGAGGAACGGAGCATATGTCTGTTGTTTTACTGATCGTGGGCGTTCTGGCGACCGGCGTGGGCTTTTTTGCCCTCGGCCTGGGCATTTCGCTGCAGCTCACGTTCGGCAACGCGCTGATCGAGGCGGGCAGCATTTCTGCCGCCGCCGGCCTCGTCCTGATCGGCATGTCCGCCATTCTTCGCCAGCTCCGCAAGATTCATCTGGCGCTGCAGGGCCGCGCCCCGGCCAAGGCCGCCGAGACCGTCGAGCCGCTGGCCCCGCCGACCGCGCGCATGACCCCGGTTGCGCCGCCGCCGGCGGTGCCGACCCGTGCCCCGGCCAAGCCAGAGCCCCGCGCCGAATTGGACGTGCCGCCGCTGCCGGAGATGTTCTCGACCGGTGCGCAGCAGGCCGCCGAAACGCCGCGGATGCCCGAGCCACCGCGCATGCCTGAGCCGCCAAGAATGGCTGAGCCGCAGCGCATGCCCGAGCCTCGAATGCCCGAACCCCGGATGCCGGAGCCGCCGCCGCGGACCATCGAGCCGCGCTTCCCGGTGACGACCGCCGCGAGCGAGCCCGCACCGGCTCCCGCGGCCGGCCCGCTCGACTGGCTGCGTTCGAAGTCCAAGCCCGCGGCTCCATCGATGCCGACGCCGCCGATGCCCGTGCGGCCTGCCGCGCCGGAGCCGGCGCCGCCGCGTCCTCCGGTCATGGAGGCGCCGGTCGTGGAGGTGCCCGACGAGGCGCCGCTGTCGCCGCGTCCGCCGCAGCGTCCTTCGATGATGCCGCAGGCGCCCGAGCCGATGGATCCGAGGGCCTGGCAGCAGCCGGGTCGTCCCGAGGCCCCGCCAGACATGACGCCGCGTGCCGAGCCGCCGATGCCGCCGCGCGCGACGCAGCAGCCCGAGCCGCCC
>CAKZHN010000461.1 GCA_936924235.1 uncultured Rhodoplanes sp.
CGGGCGCATTCTCGAGGACCACGGCGGCGGCATCGAGTTGCGCGACGCCGCCGAGAAATTTCCAGGCGAACGTGGCGCCTGGATGCGGTTGAAATTCAAGGCGGAGATCGATGCCGCAGCGCCTTCGATCGACGCGGCGGATGTCCCCGGCGACGCGTCTCACCTCGATAAAGCCAAAGTTACCAGCGAGCGATAACACCTATGGCGTCTTCTGATATTCTCATCGTCGATGACGAGGCCGACATTTGCGAGCTGGTCGCGGGCCTGCTGCAGGACGAAGGCTACGGCACGCGCACCGCGCGCGACAGCGACTCGGCCTTGAATGAGATCAGGAGCCGCCGCCCGAACCTCGTGTTCCTCGACATCTGGCTGCAGGGCAGCAAGCTTGACGGCCTCCAGCTGCTGGATTCCGTGAAGGAAATTCATCCCGAGCTTCCGGTGGTGATGATCTCGGGCCACGGCAACATCGAGACCGCGGTCGCGGCGATCAAGCGCGGCGCCTACGACTTCATCGAGAAGCCGTTCAAGGCCGACCGCCTGGTGCTGGTCGCCGACCGGGCGCTGGAGACCTCGCGGCTCAAGCGCGAGGTGCGCGAGCTCAAGGCCATCACGCCGCTGCCGACCGGCATGGTCGGCCGTTCGCCGGCGATCAACCAGCTGCGCCAGACCGTCGAGAAGATCGCGCCGACCAACAGCCGCGTCATGATCGTCGGCCCCTCGGGCGCCGGCAAGGAGCTTGTGGCGCGGCATCTGCATTCGCTGTCGTCGCGGGCGGGCGGGCCGTTCGTGGTCATCAACGCTGCGGCGATCACGCCGGAGCGCATGGAGATCGAGCTCTTTGGTGTGGAACAGTCCAACGGCAGCCAGCAGCGCAAGGTCGGCGCGCTGGAAGAGGCCCATGGCGGCACGCTGTTCATCGACGAAATCGCCGACATGCCGCGCGACACCCAGAACAAGATCCTGCGCGTCCTGGTCGACCAGACCTTCCAGCGGGTCGGCGGCTCGACCAAGGTCGCGGTCGACGTGCGCATCGTGTCGTCGACCAGCCGCAACATCGAGGCCGAGATCGCGGCCGGGCACTTCCGCGAGGATCTCTATCACCGGCTGTCGGTGGTGCCGATCCGCGTGCCGCCGCTCGCCGAGCGGCGCGAGGACATCCCCGAGCTCGTGACCTATTTCATGGAGCAGATCTCGCAATCGACCGGCCTGCCGCAGCGCAAGATCGGCGGCGACGCCATGGCGGTGCTGCAGTCGCACGACTGGCCGGGCAACGTCCGCCAGCTCCGCAACAACGTCGAGCGGCTGATGATCCTGGCCGGCGGCGATCCCGAGGCCACCATCAGCGCCAGCATGCTGCCGCAGGACGTCGGCTCCATGGTGCCGTCAATGCCGAACGGGCAGGGCGGCGAGCAGCTGATGGGCCTGCCGCTGCGCGAGGCGCGCGAGCTGTTTGAGCGCGAATATCTGATGGCCCAGATCAACCGCTTCGGTGGTAACATCTCCCGGACCGCCGAATTCGTCGGCATGGAGCGCTCGGCGCTGCATCGCAAGCTCAAGGCTTTGGGCATCGGTTAAGTTCTGGGTATCGGCCAAGCGGAAATCACCTCCAAGGGAAACACATGTCGCGGATCGCCTACGTCAACGGCCGCTATCTTCCGCTTGCCCATGCCAGCGTGAACATCGAGGACCGCGGCTATCAGTTCTCCGACGGCGTCTACGAGGTCTGCGAGGTCAGGAGTGGCCGGCTGGTCGATGAGCGCCGGCATCTGGAGCGGCTCGGCCGCTCGCTCACGGAGCTGCGCATCGCCATGCCGATGGCGGTGGAGTCGCTCGGCGTCATCATGCGCGAGGTGGTCCGCCGCAACCGCGTGCGCTGGGGCATCGTCTATCTGCAGATCACCCGCGGCGTGTCGCGGCGCGACCACGCCTTCCCGCCAGCCGGCACCAAGCCCAGCATCGTCGTCACCGCCCGCAATCTCGATGCCGCCAACGCCGAGAGGCTCGCGGCCGACGGCGTCGCGGTGATCTCGGTG
Organism: uncultured Rhodoplanes sp.; assembly: GCA_936924235.1. Classification (GTDB taxonomy): domain Bacteria; phylum Pseudomonadota; class Alphaproteobacteria; order Rhizobiales; family Xanthobacteraceae; genus Z2-YC6860. The sequence goes on from CAKZHN010000461.1 coordinate 2,034, forward strand.
CCGGAGAACCGCTGGGAGCGCGTCGACATCAAGTCGGTGTCGCTCCTGCCCAACGTGCTGGCCAAGCAGACCGCGCGCGAGCACGGCGCCCGCGAGGCTTGGTTCGTCGACAAGCAGGGTTTCGTCACCGAGGGCTCGTCCTCGAACGCCTGGATCGTGACCAAGAACAACACCGTGGTAACCCGCCATGTCGACCACGCCATCCTCAAGGGCATCACCCGCACCGTGGTGCTGGACATCATCGCGGCCCAGGGGCTGAAGCTCGACGTGCGGCCGTTCACGATGGACGAGGCCTACGCGGCCAAGGAGGCATTCATCACCTCGGCCAGCCAGACCGTGATGCCGGTGGTCAAGATCGACGGCCGGCCGATCGGCAACGGCGCCCCGGGTTTGCTGTCTTCGGCCCTGCGAAAGGACTATTATCGTCACGCAGAAATGAGTTGACGGAAGGTATTCCCCTACATTCGCGAATAACAAGGTCACTGGAATCACAAGCATTTTTTGCAAATGCCTCGTGAACTTGTGCTTGCGCTGCAACAATTCGTGCCATCTAATGTGAAGCTACTACAGAGGCCCCAAGTCCTATGGCCTATAACCATCGGGCCGAAGCGACTTGTAAACAACGTCTCGTGGCAGAGGGGGTCGCGAGCAAAAAATAAATGGACCAACGGCGATGGCAGCCGACCGAGCGCAAAATCTTCAAGACACATTTCTCAATCACGTCCGTAAAAGCAAAACGCCACTCACGATTTTCCTGGTCAACGGCGTCAAATTGCAGGGCGTCGTGACGTGGTTCGACAACTTCTGTGTCCTGCTGCGGCGGGATGGGCACTCGCAATTGGTGTACAAGCACGCCATATCGACGATCATGCCCGGACACCCGATCCAGTTGTTCGAGGGTGCAGAAGAACCGTTAGGGGACAAGGCCTAGTTGGAGCCGCGTCGGCGCGACAGTGAAACCGATGGGCTGACCCCGACAGGTACAGCCACCGGTCGCGCCATCGTGATCGGACCCTACCTGCGGCGGCCGCCCGTGCGAGGCGCCGCGGCGCGAGCCGCGGAGCATACCGAACGCGCGCCCGCGGCGCGGCTCGAGGAGGCCGTGGGCCTCGCGCTCGCCATCGATCTCCACGTGGTGCAATCCGGCATCGTGCCGCTCAACGAGATCCGGCCCGCGACCTACATCGGCAAGGGCAAGGTCGACGAAATCGCCGGCCTCGTGAAAAGCCTCGAAGCCGGCATCGTCATCGTCGACGGCGCACTGTCGCCGGTGCAGCAGCGCAACCTGGAAAAGGCGTGGAACGCCAAGGTGCTCGACCGCACCGGGTTGATCCTGGAGATCTTCGGGCGGCGGGCCCGAACGAAAGAGGGCGCGCTGCAGGTCGAGCTTGCCCACCTGACCTACCAGAAGAGCCGGCTGGTGCGGTCCTGGACCCACCTGGAGCGCCAGCGCGGCGGCTTCGGCTTCCTCGGCGGTCCCGGCGAAAGCCAGATCGAGACCGACCGGCGGCTGATCGAAGAGCGCGTCCGCCGCATCGAGGACGAACTCGAGAAGGTCAAGAAGCGGCGCAAGCTGCATCGCGCCAGCCGCGCCCGCGTGCCGTATCCGATCGCCGCGTTGGTCGGCTACACCAATGCCGGCAAGTCGACGCTGTTCAACCGCCTGACGCGGGCCACCGTGCTCGAAGCCGACATGCTGTTTGCGACGCTCGACCCGACGCTGCGCGCGGTCACGCTGCCGAGCGGCATGAAGATCATTCTCTCCGACACCGTGGGCTTCATCTCCGACCTGCCGACCATGCTGGTGGCGGCGTTCCGCGCCACGCTGGAGGAGGTGATCGAGGCCGACGTGATCCTGCATGTGCGCGACGTGTCGCACGAGGACACCGAGGCGCAGTCGCATGACGTCGAGGAGGTGCTGCGCGCGCTCGGCATCGATCCCGACGACGAGCACCGCCTGATCGAAGTCTGGAACAAGGTCGACCGGCTCGACGAGGCCGGCCGCACGCGGCTCGACAATCTCGCCGAGCGCAAGCCGTCCAGCGAGCGGCCGGTGCTGGTGTCGGCGATCACCGGGGAGGGCGCCGACCGGCTGATCTCAGCGATCGAACGCCGCCTCGCCCAGCGCCGCGTGGTGCTCGATCTGGTGCTCGATCCAGCTGACGGCGCCGGCGTGAGCTGGCTGCACCGCCACACCGAGGTGATGGAAAAGTCGCTCAGCGACGACGGCAAGCTCGCCATGACGGTGCGGGTCGCGCCCGACAAGGCCTCGACGGTCAAAACCAAGTTTCCGATGCACTGATCGGGTTTCGGCGGTGCGGGTTCTTCCCCCATAGCGCGAGCCCATCGCTCCCGTTTACAGTCCGTCCCAAGGGCGGCGTCTGACCGGCTGTAAACTGGGGGGAATAGCAAAATGGCATCTTCTGCCAATGTCGGCGCGCGCCTGGACCGGCTGCCGATCTCATCGTTCCACTACCGGATCTTCGCGCTGGTCGGCGCCGGCATGTTCTTCGACGGCTACGACCTGTACGTCGCGGGCGGCGTGCTGGCGTCGGCGATCCAGACCAAGTTCTCGACCTTGCCGCAGAACCTGCAGTTTCTCTCGCTCACGTTCGTGGGCATGACGCTCGGCTCGCTGATCACCGGCTTTGTCGGCGACAAGATGGGGCGCCGATTCACCTACCAGATCAACCTGCTGGTGTTCGGGCTCGCGTCGCTCGCCGCTGCCTTCGCGCAGGACATGACGCAGCTCATCATCTGCCGCTTCATCCAGGGGCTCGGGCTCGGCGCCGAGATCGTGGTCGGCTATTCGACCATGACGGAGTTCGTGCCGCCGAAGACGCGCGGGCGCTGGCTCGCCTTCATGGCCTTCATCACGGTGGCGGGTTTTCCGGTCACCGCGATCCTCGGTTATCTCATCATTCCGACCTGGGGCTGGCGGCCGATGTTCGTGATCGCCGGCGTAGGCTCGCTGATCGTCTGGTATCTGCGCAAGAACCTGCCGGAATCGCCGCGCTGGCTGGAAACGCAGGGGCGGATCGCCGAGGGGGACGCCCTGATGACGACGATCGAGAAGGAGGTCGAGGAGGGCGCCGGCGCGCTGCCGCCGCCGGCCGCCGCGGTTGCCGCGCCACAGGCCAGCGCCATGGACATGCTGCGGCCGCCCATTCTGCAGCGCATGATCGTCGGCTCGTGGGTGCTGATCACCATCAACACGCTCATTTTCGGCTTCGTGATCTTCCTGCCGCAGTTCTTCCTGCGTCAGGGCCTGACCATCACCAACTCGCTCGCCTACACGATGGTGCTGGCGATCGCCTCGCTGATCGGCTGCGCGCTCGGCGCCTGGTCGTCGGACGCCATCGGCCGGCGCATCAGCATCATCGGCGCGTCGATCGTCACCATCGTGTTGGGCTATGCCTATGCGCGCTCCAACGCGGCATCCGATCCGGGCGTGGTGCTGACGGTCGGCTTCTTCCTGATCGTCGCGATCTATGTGCAGACCGCCATGCTGTTCGGCGTCTACACGCCCGAGCTGTTTCCGACCGAGATCAGGCTGCGCGCCAACGGCATCTGCAACACGCTCGGCCGCGGCGCCACCGTGGTGTCGCCCTTCGTGGTCGGCTTCCTGATGGTCAACTACGGCCTGCCGGGCGTGGTCTGGCTGATGATCGGGCTGGTGGTGGTGCAGATCGTCGTCGTCTGGGTCTGGGGCGTCGAGCCGCGCGCCCGGGCGCTCGAAGACGTGGCCGCGAAGGCGTGACGCCATGCGAGGACTCGTCACAGCAAGGGCAGGGCTCGTCGCAGCGTTGCTGGCGACGGGAGCCTGCACGGCCATGGCCGAGACGACCACGCTGCGGTTCGGGCAGATCCCGTCGACCGTGCGCGGCACCTCGTCGGTCTATCTTCAGCTCGCGGACAGCAAGGGCTTCCTGGCCCGCGAGAATATCAAGCTCGAACGCGTCCTGATCGCGGGCGGCACCGGCAATATGATCGCGGCGCTGGAGCGCGGCGAGGTCGACATCACGCAGACCGCGACGCCGTACCTGATCCAGGCGGTGCTGCGCGGCTCCGACGCTGTCGGGGTCGCGAGCGAAACCGCCAATCCGATCTACAGCCTGATCGCCAAGCCCGGCATCGCCAGTTACGCCGACCTCAAGGGCAAGCTCGTCGGCCTGTCGCTGCCGATCGACATGATCTCGATCTCGATGCGCAAGCTGCTGGCGCTGCATGGCCTCGGCAAGACCGACTACCGCGTCAAGGAGCTGGTCGGCACGCCGGTGCGGTTCGACTGCCTGAAATCCGGCGTATGCGATGCCGTGCCGCTCAGCCAGCCGGAAGACCTGATCGCCACGGCC
>CAKZHN010000462.1 GCA_936924235.1 uncultured Rhodoplanes sp.
GGGTCTGAAAGAGAAGAAAAGATTGTTGTGGTTTTGGGTGTGAATTCACTGGGGAATGTGAATTCACTGGGGATGGAGGCCGCGGCTACGCCGCGCGCACGGTCGCCAGGAACTTGTCGGCCTCGAGGCGGAGCTTGTTGCTCTCCTCCGACAACGCACGAGCCGATTCAAGCACGCCTTCGGAGGCCTGCCCGGTGTTGGAGGCTTCCTTGTTGACGTCGCTGATGCCCGAGGTGACCTGCCGCGCGCCGCGCACCGCCTGCTTGACGTTGTTGGAGATCTGCAGCGCCGTGACGTCCTGGGCCTCCACCGACGACGCGATGGCAGACGCGATCTCGGACAGCCGCACGATGGTCGCGCCGATCTCCTTCAGGGCCGTGACGGATTCGACGGTGGCTGACTGAATCCCGGAAATCTGCTCGCTGATCTCGTTGGTGGCTTCGCTGGTGCGCTGCGCCAGCATCTTGACCTCGGAGGCCACCACGGCGAAGCCGCGGCCGGACTCGCCGGCGCGGGCGGCCTCGATGGTGGCGTTGAGCGCCAGCAGGTTGGTCTGCGCCGCAATGGCGCTGATCAGCTTGACCACGTCGCCGATGCGGCTTGCCGCCACCGAAAGCTCGGTCATGCGGGCGTCGGTGCTCTGGGCCTGCTCGACGGCCTGCCGGGCGATGCCGCTCGACTCCTGGGCTTGGCGGTTGATCTCGCTGGCCGACGCCGAAATCTCGTCGGCGGCCTGCGACACGAGCTGGACGTTGTTGGAGGCCTGCTCGGCGGATGCCGCGAGCATGACCGAAAGCTCACGCGTCGAAGACACCGCCTGGGTCAGCGTGTCGGCGGCGGTCTCAAGCCCCATCGACGTGGCCGAGACGGTGTTGACGATGCCGCCGACCGTGGCCTCGAAGGTGTCGGCGAGCTGGCGCAGCTCCGCCTTCTGCTCGCCGCGCAGCCGCTGCTCCGCGACCTTCTGCTCGGCCTCGATCCGCTCCATCCGGACCATGTTGGCGCGGAACACGTCCGCGGCCCGCGCCGTGTCGCCGATCTCGTCGCGGCGCGACGTGTAGGGAATCCGCACCGTCTTGTCGCCGGAGGCGAGCTGCATCAACACCTCGCCGATCCTGCGGATCGGCCGGCCGATCGCGAGCGAGTTGTAGATCATGGTGCCCAGCAGCAGGAACGTCACGATCGCGCCGATCACGATGCGCATGCGCTCGGCTCCGGCGAGGCCGGCCGAGGCCGCCCGCCCCGCCTCCTCACTGACATGCGAGGCGTTGGCGATGGCCTGCTCCAGCGCGGCGCGCGCCGCGGCTTCCGCGACATTGGCCCGCTCGGCCTGGATGCGGTTCTGGGCTTCGATGGCTTCGGTGGTCGACTTCAGCGTCTGGGTGTAGTCGGCCACCAGCGCGGCGAGCCGGTCGATGCCCTCGGCGAGGGATTTGTCCGCAGCATCGCGGCGCGCGTAGTTGAGCTTCTGGACGGCCTGCTCGGCCGAGATCGTGATCTTGTAGCGCTGCGCCGCCTCGCTCAGCACGAAGTAGCGCCAGGTCGAGGTCCTGGCATCCTTGAAGGCGGACTCCGCCTCGTTGATCAGGGTCTCGACGTTCCTCACATTTGCCAGGAGCTCGAACGCCGGCGAATTGACCAGGCGCAGAATGCCGCGCGCCCAGGCCGCCTCGGTCTGATCGAGCGAGCCGAAGGAGGACAGGATCTCGGTCTGCTTGGTTTCGATGTCGCGCAGCGCCGCGACATATTCGAGCGTCAGCCCTTCGATCTCGTCGAAGTGGACCCGGGCCTCGGCGTCGGGCGTGAGCACGCGCAACCGGTCGAGCCGCTCGCGGGCATCGGCCGCGATCTGATCGAGCTTGGCGGCCAGGTGGTTGGTTTCCTCGATGGACTGCGCCTTGCGCAGGTCACGGCCGGCGATCTGCGCCGACTGCATCGCGACCTCGGTCATGATGCTCTGGGTCACGATCTCGCGCTGCCGGTCCGCACCCGCCACCAGCCGCTCGAGGGCGCGGCTGTTGATCTGCTCGCCGGCGATCATGACGCCGACCAGCAGAATGCCGATCGCGACGCAGAAACCGAGTTTCGCGCCGATACGGAACTTCCCAGGGAAGCCGATTCGCCTCATCGCCCATCATGAATTGGGCCGGTTTGGTAAACGGGCGGTAAAGGGATGCCGTAGGAGCCGGAAAAATAAACGAAAATTCGATACGGGAGGGCAACCAGCGCGCCGCCAAAGCGCGCTTTCCGGCGACGACAGGGCTTAGATCTTGCGTTCGGCGCGGGGGACGATGCCGAGCGGCCGGGAGAATTCCACGACCTTGCCGGTGGTGGTGGCCGGAGGCTTCGGGTCAGCCCCGCTCTTGACCGCGGAAATCACCTGCTTGGTCTCGTTGCAGATGCAGCACGGGCCAAGCTCGCGCGCGAACACCTGCGTGCAGGCCAGCGTCGCGGTGATCAGCTGCACCTGCTGGCGCCACTTCAGTCCGAGCCGCTCCTGGATGCAGATGTCGCAATAGGTGCGGCCCTGCCGTTGCGTCAGGAATTCGCTGACCTTACGAGGGACTGTCCGCTGCATCGTTACGCGCCAACCACGGCTCGAGCGACATATGAGATTGCACGGCCGCTTCCCGAACCAATGCACTTGGATGCTATGTGATTAGCCTTGGTCGTCAACAAATTTCGCTCTCTCTGGTCAACGGACAACGTTAATCCGCGTCACGGTGTCAAAAGACACATCGTGTCGTGAGAATTGGATTTACCCTGCGCAGATGAGGCTTCTTGCAGACGAAGTGTGTCAAAGGTTCGGCGATTAACGCGAATTAACGAACGATATGGCGCTGCAATACAAAACGCGGATGACAGGCGTTGTGCAGGTGCAAAAAAACTTCGCGGTCGCGTGAAGCCACGCCGCACGAGCGGTGGCTGCACCGGGCAAGCAGCGACAGAAAATCGCAGCGGATATCGGGGCTCTCGCCGCGCGGCTGCGCCGCTACTCCGCGGCTTTCTTCATGGCGCCGCTGTCGATGAGCCGCTGCTTGATCTGATCGACCGAGGTCAAAGACGCAGCAAAGCCCGGCAACGGCATGGCCACGGTCAGACTGTGGGTGGTCTGCATCTTCGGCGGCTCGCCCGGCTTGGTCGGAGCGCTGCGGTCAACGGACAGTGCAAAAAATTCGATGCGAACCACACCGGCCGACACTGTAATTTCCGAGATGCCGTCAACGAATAAAGATTCTGCCACGCTCGTGCTCCTGAAAAACGAAAGCCTGTCCGGTGCAACGGTACCGCTGCAGGGACGCTCCGGATGATAGTCGCCCCATCGCGACAAAGCGAATGCCGAGGCCCGGCTTGGGCAAGGCTTGGATTGGGCAAGGCTTGGATTGGATTGGGCAAGGCCTGGCTTTAGCAAGGCCTAACTTGGGATTCCGAGGGACCGCTGCCCGCCGCGACAACCTGTCTACCGCGGAAGCGAAAGCTTCATGACCAGCCGTCCGGCCTGGTCCGGCTCCGCTTCATCCTTGTCCGCGTCTTTCGCGGGGCCCGGATCGGTGTTCGCGCGACGGGCGCTGATGCCGTATTTGGTCTGGTTGCAGGTCGAGCAGAGCCAGCGGCCCCGGTCGAACTCCGAGGTCACACCGAGGGTCGCGGTGATCAGTTGGGCCTGCTGCCGCCACTTGAGGCCGAGCCGCTCCTGGATGCAGCTGTCGCAATACACGCGCCCCGGCCGGTCCCGCAAAAAGTCGCGGACCCGTGCCGGCACCGACCGGCGATTGATCTGATCCCCCCGTGTCATTTGCTCTCCAAATCCAGCCATCCACCGGAACCGCCCGGACGGCCCCGGCGCCTCGGCAGTTCCCAACGTTCAAACAATTAACGCGATTGGCTGGCATCAAACTGTGATGGTCGACACAAAATCGTGGTTTCTGAGGACCATCGGCGTTGCAAACCCTCTCAACCAAACGGCGCAAAAGGAATGGAGGCCCCATCCGGCACCGGCTATAAACACCCCTGAAACCGTGAATTCAGTGCCATTAAGATTTGATTCATTGGAACTTCAGGGGATTTCCTGAGAACCGTATTCGAAGGCAAGGCAATGAAACTGACTGCCCGCAACCAATTGGCCCTGGCATTCGGGGCGATCGCCGTCAGCGCCGGACACGTCATCATGGCGTCCCGGGCGGCCGGCGGAGCGACCCATAAGAAGGCCGATGGCTCCCCGGTGACGGAGGCCGATCTCGCCGCCGACGACTTCATCCGCGGGCGGCTGCCGGGCGTGGTGCCGGGCGTGCTGGTGATCACCGAGGAGACCTTCGAAGCCGAAACCGCGGCTCACAACCTGCCGGACCGCTTCATCCTGGTCGATCCGCTGGACGGGACCCGCGAGTATGCCGCGGGCCGCGACGAGTTCACCGTGAACATCGCGCTGATCGAAGGCGGCCAGCCGGTGGTCGGCACGATTTATGCTCCGGCGATGTCGCTGTTGTACGTGGCCGGCAGCGAGGCCTATCGGGCCGATGTGCGGCCCGACGCCGCGGTTCCGGCTCTGGAGGCCATGCAGAAGCTTTCGACCCATCCGGCTCCCGCAGACGGCATGCGCGCGGTGGCGAGCCGCTCGCATCTCGATCCGGACACCAAGCAATGGCTCGACGCGCGGCCTATCAAGGAGTTCTGCTCGGCGGGCTCGTCGCTGAAGTTCTGCAAGGTCGCCGAAGGCGAAGCCGACGTCTATCCGCGGCTCGCGCCGACTATGGAATGGGACACCGCAGCCGGGCAGGCCATCCTGACCGCGGCGGGCGGCTCCGTGCTCTGCGTCGACGGCTCGCCATTCCGTTACGGCAAGACGGGCCAGAAATTCAAGAACGGCTCGTTCGTTGCCTGGGGCCGGTCCCCGGTGCAATGACAGAGATACCGAGATAGAGACAGTTGTTCTGCGTCAACCGACCATTGTGAGACTTTAGGCCCGATGATGAACGCTCCCACTCCTGTTGCCACCAGCACGCTGCCCAAGCACCTCAAGCGGCTCGAAGCCGAGTCGATCGAGATCATCCGCGAGGTGGTCGCCGAGTTCAAAAATCCGGTGATGCTGTATTCGATCGGCAAGGACTCCGGCGTGATGCTGCATCTCGCCATCAAGGCGTTTCATCCGGCGCCCCTGCCCTTCCCGCTGATGCATGTCGACACCACGTGGAAGTTCCGCGACATGATCAAGTTTCGCGACGAGACCGCGAAGCGGCTCGGCCTCAAGCTGATCGTCTACACCAACCAGGACGGTGTGAAGCGCGGCATCAGCCCGATCGCGTCGGGCTCCTCGGTGCACACCCATGTGATGAAGACCGAGGCGCTCAAGCAGGCGCTCGACCTCCACGGCTTCGACGCCGCCTTCGGCGGCGCGCGCCGCGACGAGGAAAAGAGCCGCGCCAAGGAGCGCATCTTCTCGTTCCGCTCCCAGGGCCACGCCTGGGATCCGCGCAACCAGCGCCCGGAGCTGTGGAATCTGTTCAACACCCGCATCAAGCAGGGCGAGACCATCCGCGTGTTCCCGCTGTCGAACTGGACCGAGCTCGACATCTGGCACTACATCATGCTGGAGAACATCCCGATCGTGCCGCTCTATCTGGCAGCGAAGCGTCCGGTGGTGAAGCGCTCCGGCACCTGGATCATGGTCGACGACGACCGCCTGCCGCTCGAGCCCGGCGAGAAGCCGGAGATGCGGCTGGTGCGCTTCCGCACGCTCGGCTGCTATCCGCTGAGCGGCGCGATCGAGTCCGACGCCGCCTCCATCGAGGACATCGTCGACGAGATGAAGACCGCCCGCGTCTCCGAGCGCCAGGGCCGCCTGATCGACACCGACGAAGCCGCGTCGATGGAAAAGAAGAAGCGCGAAGGCTATTTCTGATCGCGCGCCGGCCGGTCAACCGGCCGGCAATTCGTCGACCACCACGATGTTCGGGCGCGGCTCGGCCTTGTCCAGGCGCGGCTCGAGCGACTTGAGCAGCAGCTGAACGAGCTGGCGCTCCATTCGAAGCCGCAGCTGAAGGTTCAGGGCGTCGCGCGGGTTTGACGTGCGCGGCAGCGCCGGCGGACTCCATACCGCCCGCGGCGGCGCGTCCTGCGTGGGCCACACGACGACATCGAATTCCTCGGGCCGCGCCGACTGCGACGGCTGCATCGACACCGCGCGGCCCTGCTGCCGTGCAGCGGCGGCCAGCGCAAAGGGATCGACCGCAGGAGCCACCGGCCGCTCGAGCAGCGCGCGCACCTCGTCGGCCTGCTCGTTCAGCAGCCCCGACAGGATCGCATGGCCGCCCGGTGCCGTGGCCGCCCCCATCGCCGGGGCCAGATCGATCAGCGGTCCCTTCAGGATATTGGCGAAGACCAG
>CAKZHN010000463.1:0-5000 GCA_936924235.1 uncultured Rhodoplanes sp.
ACACCCTGCTCCGCCAAATAGACGTCTCTAGATGACGCCCTCACGTGAGCAAGGCGGCGTGACGATACACAGCGCCAGAAAACGCGCAAATCGGGCACCCCTGTTTGCAAGGTCTGTCAACACTGGCCGCAGCGCGCCGATCCCATCCCCGGGCAGGTTCGCGCTCAGGCCGCCTTGTCCTGATCGGGGAGCACGCCGGTGGCGCCCGGCTGCTCGACCGGATACCGGCGCGTCCAAAGAAAGACCGCAAAGCCCAGCGCGAAGGCCAGATCGATCACGCCGGACAGCACCGCCGGGCCGTAGACCGCGCCGCTGCGCCACTGACAGATCACGGTGGCGAACACCGAAACCTGGCCGAGAATGCCGATCACCACGATGCCGGCATTGCTGTCGACGTCGAGGCCGACAATGACGTAGCCGATGCCGAACGCGAGGCAGAGCAGCAGGAACATCTGCGGGTAGGCCGCATTGCCGGCCGGAATGCCCATCAGCGGCAGGAACCGGTCGGCGAAGATCAGCAGCGTCAGGCTCACCACGATGTTGTAGAGGCCCTTGGCCAGGAACATCCAGGTCCAGGCGGTGCGGCTGACGGACATGTGCCCCCTCCTCAGCGCTGCGATGGCCTCCGGTCAGCGATAGATCGCCATCACGTTCCGGATCATCTCATCATAATCGCCGTTGTAACGGCGGTCGTCGTAGCACCCGAACGGATGCTCCAGCACGGCCAGCAGGCAGCGGTTGCACAGCGAGCATGGACGGTCCGGATAGAACTCGTCCTGGCCCTTCTTGAAGGCCTCCTCCATCTCGTTGGGCAGCGCCGGGTTGGCGACCAGCGGCCGCGCAATGGTCACGGCATCGCAATCGCCATCCTGGATGGCCTGCTCGATCGCCCGGCTCGACTGGAACGCGCCGGTGCACAGCACCGGGATCGACACGCCGCTCTGCTTGATGGCCCGCGAGGCGGCGCGGTTGAGGCCTTCGACCAGCAGCCAGGCGGGCGGATCGGCCTGATCGGGCGGCGCGCATTTGAACGGCCGCTGCCGGCCGCGGACATAGTCGCCGAACGTGCGATAGAGCTTGCGTCGCAGCGCGCGCTCCCAGATCAGCCGCACCGCCGCCGGAAAGAACCGGAAGCCGAGATAGACCAGCAGCGTGCGCGAGCCGCTGTCGACGATCTGGCCATAGGTGCGCTTGGCCATGTCGGTCGGCATGTAGCCCGCCGGATTCCACGGATGCGGAAACATGCTGCCGGTCGAGACGTGGATGGCGCTCGCGCCCGACGCCTCGCACCAGTTCGCGATCTGCACGCTCTCCTCGATCGGCGTGCCGCGCTGCTTCCACGGAAAGATCGCGTTGTGGTGGTCCATGCCGCTGAGCTTGACGATCAGCGGCATGTCGCGGAGATCGGGCACGGCGCGGATGCCGTCGATCACCTCGCGCAGGAAGCGGAAGCGGTTGGCGAGGCTGCCGCCATACTGATCGGTGCGGTCGTTGATGGCCGCGCTGAGAAACTGGGTGAACAGATAGCCGTTGCCGGAATGCAGTTCGATGCCGTCGAGCCCGGCCTTTTTCACGCGGATCGCGGCGGCGACGAACTTCGCGACCATCGCCTTGATCTCGGCAAGCTCCATGGCGCGGCCGCGGATGCCCTGGAAGTAGTCGCCCTGGCTGGTCGACGACAACGGCGTGCTTTTCCAGTTCTCGATGCCGGCATTGTCCTGCTGCCGGCCCGAATAGGAGATCTGCAGGAAGTACTTGCAGCGGCCGTCGCCGGCCTTATGCACCTGCTCCCCGAGGTTGGTCCAGAAGTCGATCTTGGTGTCGTCGTCGATGAAAGCGTAGTTCGGCAGGATGCGGCCGCGCAGGTCGATCGGCACGTGGGACGAGATCAGCCCGCCGACGCCGCCCTCCGCAAAGGTCTTCTCGAAATTGATGCGCCACTGCGTGCCCGAGCCGTCGTAGTTGTCGACGCGGGCCGACAGGCTCGACCGCAGGATGCGGTTCTTGATGGTCACATTGCCGATCGCCAGCGGCTTGAAAATGATCGATTCCCTGGCCGCCATGCACCCAGCCCCTGAAATATATACGACGCCCCAAATACAACCTTCGGTGGCATGGAGGCTATGCGGGACCGTGGGCCGCGGCAAGGGTGTCGGTGGGCGAAAAACGCCGCTGTGGATCTTCAGCGCCCGGCGCCGATCCTGGCGAGATCGCGCCGCGCCCGCTGCTTTGCCTCCTGGCCGTCGAGCTTGACGCCGAAGACATCGGCGAGCCCGGCGCGGCCTTCCGGCGTGAGCCGCAGCGCGCGGGTGTCGCGCATGCGGATGAGCCAGCCGCGCTCGAGGCAGCAGCGGCAGATCTCGGCGCCGACGAAGCCCGCGACGTGATGGCGCCGCTCGCTCCAGTCGAGGCACGGCCGGCAATAGATGCGGCGGCTGTTGCCTTTCGGCGTCAGCGTTGCGCCGAAGCGCGCCAGAAACCGGGCGCCGCTGTCGGTGAGCTCGCCGCCATCGTCGGTCAGGATGATGTGGCCTGAGGCGCTCAGCGCATCAGCGATGGCGACGCCCACCGTACCGGCGAGATGGTCGTAGCAGGTGCGGGCAAAGCGCAGCGCCTCGTCCGCGGCCGAGCGCGGCTGGTGCCGCGGCGGCACCTCGATGGCGGCGGCCGCCATGATGCTTTCCAGCATCTGCGCGACCAGCGGCGAAGCTATGCGATAGTAAGCGAAGCGGCGCTTGCGCGTGACCGACAGGAGCCGCGCGTCGACGAGCTTCGTCAGATGCTCGCTCGCGGTCGGCCGCGACACGCGGGCCAGGAACGCGAGCTCGGTGCCGGTGAGCGACTGGCCGCCCATCAGCGCGGCGAGCATCGTGGCGCGCGCGGTGTCGCCCACGAGCGCTGCGACCTCGACCAGATTGGCGGCGGCAACCATGCGCCAGTTTTACCGCCGCCGTGAGCAGCCCGGCAAGCAACGACAGTTCGGCCCGGGCCGAACCGTCCGCACGCGACAGGCTGCGCGGCCGCGCCTATCGCTGGAGCCGCACCGTCAACGTCTGGAGACCATCATGAAACGCACGCCGCTCCGCATCGAGCCGATCTCGAGCTTCCTCGAACGCTACCGCAAAGGCCCGAACCTCAAGAGCGTCCACCCGGTCGTGGTGGCGGGCGACCTCGTCTACGTATCGGGCCTGCCGCCGTTCGACCCGCAAACCGGCGAGGTTGCGCGCGTGCCGTTCACGCGCCAGGCCGAGCTGGTGCTGGAGCAGCTCAAGCTGTGCCTGGAAACGGCGGGCTCGTCGCTCACGAAGGTCCTCAAGTGCAACGTCTATTGCACGCCGAACCCGGCGCATTTCGGCGAGTTCAACGCGGTCTACGACCGCTACTTCGCCGACGACACGCCGGCGCGGATTTTCGTGCACGTGCCGTCCTGGCCCGGGCCGTTCGACGTCGAGATCGACTGCGTCACGGTGCTCGACAACTGAGATGCGCGCGGAGCCGCTCGCATGCTCGGTCATACCGTCGAAACCGCAACACCGGGCCTGATCGCGCTGCTGGCGGTCAGTCTCGTGATCGCGGGTCTGGTCAAGGGCGTGATCGGTGTCGGCATGCCGATCGTGGCGTTTCCGATGCTGTCGATGCTGGTCGACGTGCAGACCGCGGTCATGCTGCTGAGCATGCCGCTGGTCCTGAGCAACATTCCGCAGGCGCTGGAGGGTGGCCTGGTCGGGCAGACGCTCTGGAGTCTCGCGCCGGTGCTTGCCGGAATGATACCGGGCCTGTGGATCGGGGTGGCGGTGCTTTTGAACGTCGATCCCGCCGCAGCGAAGATCGTGGCGGGCGTCGGCGTCATCGTCGTTGCGGCGCTCAATCTGCTGGCGCCGAGGCTGCAGATCAAACGGCGAATGATCGGTCCGGTTGGTCTCGGCGCAGGCTTCTGCGGAGGATTGCTCGGCGGGATCGCAGCGGCTTCGGGCCCGCTGGTTTTCATGTTTCTTCTGGCGAAAGGCCTGAGCGGCAAGGCGTTCACCAAGGAAGCCTCGATGTTTCTGGTGGTTTCGTCGTTGCTGCTGGCTTCGGTGCTGGCTGCGAGCCGGACCTTTGATTGGCACGATGCCCTGATCTCGGCGCTGTCTACGGCTCCGGTCGTGGCCGGAATGCTCGTCGGTCAAAAGCTGCGCGATGCGGTTCCCGCCGATGCCTTCAAGAAACTGGTTGTGCTTGTTGTGCTGATGTCCGGAGCGCAACTCGTTTGGGAGGGTATGTTCGGCTGATTCCGATGGGTCCGCGGATCGTCAACGCATCGAAATGGCCGCAAATCACGTTGAAGAAGTGCGCTTTTCAAATTCCGCCCGATGGCGCGTGATGAACTCATCCTGCTCCGCCACCGTACCGACCAATGCAAAATCGTCGACCGGATCGAAGGTCCCGACCAGGTCCTTCATCGAGGCAGGCTGGCCAAGCGTCAGCACGTAACTCTTCCAAGCGCCGGCCTGACTGGACATCCCAGACGGGCGGACGTTCGGCCGCGCTCCCTGGCACAGAACGCGGAATCCTTCGGGTTCGATCACCCGGCGAAACGCGCGAAGGCACTCATAGAAGTCGTGTGCATCGAAACGGCGGTCCTCGCCGCCGACAGGCCAGGCAATCACCAGCCGGAAAATGTCAGGGCTTAAATCGAGCAGCTTTGCCTGAAGGGTGATCTTCTCCATTCCGGCACGTTGCACGCTAAGCTGGATGATCTCTGGCTCCATGGGCGTCCGCCACATCGGCTGCACTGATCGGGGAATCTGCATTTTGCCACGGCGGGGAGGCCAAAGGCAGCATGACGACGGCAGAACTGACGCTGGAATGGTGGTCTGACGACAGTCAGTACGGCTCACTCGGTGTCGACGTGGCCTAGGCATGCTCGGATGAATCATGCCACCGCGACGTTCGTTACAGCGATTGAAGACTGACGTTGAGCCAACGTTCGTACCAATCCAGGAAGCCAAACTGCCTGC
>CAKZHN010000464.1 GCA_936924235.1 uncultured Rhodoplanes sp.
CCGATCTGTACGAGACGCAGGCCTACGGCCTCGACTTCAGCAAGACCCAGGCGATGTATCACGAGGCCTACCAGGTGCTGCTGAAGGGGCTCTCGTCCGACGAGCTGACGTTCGCCGGCGAGTTCTACAAGTTCGACAAGCTGCCGATGATCCTGAAGCCGGTGCAGAAGCCGCATCCGCCGCTGTGGTACGGCGTCGGTTTGCCCGCCAACGCCGCCTGGCCCGCCGAGAACCACATCAACATCGTGGCGCTGGGATTGCGCGAGACGACGCAGGCCACCATCAAGGCCTATCGCGACGCGCGCACCGCCAAAGGCTTCGACCTGAACGGCACCTTGATGGGCGTGAGCCGTCACATCGTCGTGGCCGACACCGATGAAGCAGCGATCGCGATCGCGCGGCGCGCCTATCCGCGCTGGCGGCAGAGCTTCCGCTGGCTGTTCGCCCGCCACGGCGCGGAGCCGCGCGTGATCGGCATCTATCCCGAGACCTTCGACGCGCTGGTCGGCCTCAACAACGGCGTCGCCGGCTCGCCCGCGACGGTGCGGCGCTTCGTCGAGGCCGAGATCGCGGCCAACAGCTGCAATTATTTCGTGCCGCAGATGGTGTTCGGCGACATGACGCTGAAGGAATCGCTGCGCTCGATCGAGCTGTTCGGCAAAGAGGTGATGCCGGCGTTTGCGAAGTAACGGAATGCAACAATGACAAGAAGACTTCTGGTCGCCGCTGCCCTGCTCGCTGTCGTGTTCGGCGCGGCGCAGGCCACCGCGCAGACCTATCCGAACCGGCCGATCCGCATGATTGTGCCGTCGACGCCGGGCTCGCCGACCGATGTGATGGCGCGGCTCGTGGCGCAGAGCCTCACACCCACGATCGGCCAGACCGTGTTCGTCGAGCCGCGGCCGGGCGGCGGCGGCATCATCGGCACCAAGTCCGTGATTGCGGCCGAGCCCGACGGCTATACGCTTCTGTTCACCGAAGGCGCCAAGCACCTGATGACGCCGGCGCTGTACGACAGCGTGGGCTTCGACCCGGTCACCGACATCACGCCGGTCGCGATGGCGGGCGGCGGCGCCTTCGTCCTGGTGGTGTCGCCGGACCTGCCGGTGAAATCGGTGCAGGAGCTGGCTGACTATGCGCGCGCCCATCCCGGCCAGATCAATTTCGGCTTCGGCCAGGGCACGCTGCCGCACATGCTCGGCGAGACGCTGAAGCGCACCGCGAAGATCGACATCACCAGCGTGCCCTACAAAGGCGGCGCGCAGGCGGTCGCCGACATGCTCGGCGGCCACATCCAGATGAACTTCGGCACCACCGCGACGCTGCTGGCGCTGATCAAGCAGGGCAAGCTCCGCGCGCTTGCGGTGACCAAAGACACGCGGCTGGCCGAAATCCCCGACGTGGCGACCATGGCGGAGAGCGGCTTTCCCAATCTGACGTTGCGCTATTGGAATGCGCTCTGGGCGCCGCCGCATACGCCGACTTCGATCGTCGAGAAGCTCAACACCGAAGTCATCACTGTGCTCAAGTCGCCGGAGTTTACGGCCAACATGGCCAAGGCCGGCTTCGAGCCGATGCCGATGGACGTGAAGACGGTCACGTCCTTCATCGCGTCGGAATCGCCGAAGGCGCTGGTGGTGGCCAAGACCTCGGGCGTGAAGGGCGACTGACATCAGTTGGGCTTGCCGCAGCGGGCGCTGCGCCGCTCCTGGAGAAACCGCCGGACCGCCGGATCGCTCTCGAGCCCGATGGCGCGCTGGTAGGCTTCGCCGGCTTCGGCGCTGCGACCGAGCTGCGAGAGCAGATCGGCGCGCGCGGCCCAATAGGGCTGGTACTCGGCGAGCGCCCTTTCGCCGTCCAATCCGTCGAGCAGCGCAAGCCCCGCCGCCGCGCCGCGGGTCTCGGCGGCCGCCACCGCGCGGTTGATGGTCACCACCGGCGAACCCGTGATCTCGAACAGCAGTTCGTAGAGCCGCTCGATCGCCGCCCAGTCGGCACGGCCGCTGAGGCGGCGCACGAGATGCGCCGACTGCACCGCGGCTTCGAGCTGATAGCGGCCGGTATCGCCGCCTTCGCTGGCGCGGCGAAGCAGCGCCTCGGCTTCCTCGATCATCGGAGCGTCCCACAGCGACGTGTCCTGCTCGCCGAGCGGCACGTAGTCGCCCGCGGCATTCCTCCGCGCCGCGCGGCGGGATTCCGCGTAGAGCATCAGCGCGAGCAGCCCGAGCCCTTCCGGATCGTCGGGCAGCAGCGACACGACGAGGCGACCGAGCCAGATGGCTTCGCCGGCGAGATTGCGACGGCGGCTTTCGGTGCCGCCCGGGTCGGTCCAGCCTTCGGCAAAGGCCGCGTAGATCGCTTCCAGCACCGTGTCGAGCCGCTCGCGCAGCTCCTCGCGCTCGGGAATGCGCAGCGGAATGCGGGCTTCCCTGATCTTGCCTTTGGCGCGAACCAGCCGCTGCGCCATGGTCTGCGGCGCCACCAGAAATGCCGACGCAATGGTCGCGGCGTCGAAGCCCAGGATAGTTTGGAGTATGAGTGGCGCGCGGATGCCCGGATCGATCGCCGGATGTGCGCAGGCGAACATCAGCGCCAGACGCCGGTCCGGAATGTCGGTCTCGTTCACCGCGGCCTCCATCTCGTCGGCCATCAGCCGCAGGTGATCGGACGCATCGTCGCCGCTCCTCCGGCGCCGCCCGGCGTCGATCAGCTTTCTTCGCGCCGCGGTCAGCAGCCACGCCTCGGGGCTGCGCGGCACGCCGTTCACCGACCAGTCGGCGAGCGCGGAAGCAAACGCCTCCGACAGCGCGTCCTCGGCACCAGCGACGTCACCGGTGCGCGCGGCGAGAAATGCGATCAGCTTGCCGTAGCTCTGCCGGGCCACCATCTCGGCGGCCCGGGCAGGCTCACTGTCCTTGCGCGATGGCGCTACATCGGCCACAGCGGACGGACTTCCATGGCGCCTTGGCTCGCGCCGGGACAGCGCGCGGCCCAGCTCAGCGCCGCGTCGAGATCGGGCACGTCGATCATGAAGTAACCGGCGAGCTGTTCCTTGGTGTCGGCGTAGGGCCCGTTGAGGACCGTGGTCTTGCCGCCGTTGACCCGCACCGTGGTCGCATCCGTCACCGGCCGCAGCCGCTCGCCGCCACGGATCACGCCGGCCTTCCTCATGGCCTCGGCATAGGCCATGTAGCTTGCGGTCATCTCTTCGGCTTCGCTCTTGCTGGCCGACAGGAACTTGGCTTCATCGCGATAGATCAGAAGGAGATACTGCATGATGGTGGTTCCCTGGTTGTGACCGGAGCGTCACACTCCGTCGACACCATGACGTTCGATATCGCCCCCGATCGACAGCGGCCGAAAAAATAATCGTGCCGCCCTATTCCGGCTCGATCTTGGCGTCCGCCGCGATCTTCCGCCACTTTTCGATCTCGGAAATCATGAAGGTCTTGAGCTCGTCCGGCGAGCTGGCCACCGGCTCGATGCCGGCGGCCAGCAGCTTGGGCGCCACCTCCGGATCGGCCAACGCCTTGCGCATCGCGGCATTGAGTGCGTCGATCACCGGCTTCGGGGTCTTGGCCGGAGCGTAGGCCGCGAACCAGGCGATGAGCTCGTAGCCCTTGAGCCCGGCCTCATCGAGCGTCGGCAGGTCCGGCGCGAGAGCCGAGCGCTTCAGGCTCGACACCGCGAAGCCCTTCAGCTTGCCGGCGCGCACCGGCGGCAGCGAAGTGGAAACGTCGCCGAAGAACAGCGAGATCTGGCCGCCGAGGAGGTCGGTCACCACCAGCGGATTGCTGCGATAGGGCACGTGCAGCATGTCGATGCCGGCCATGATCTTCATCAGTTCGCCGGCGACGCGCGACGAGGTCGAGCCCGCGCCAAACGTCAACTTGCCGGGATTGGCCTTGGCGTAGGCGATCAGCTCCTGCACGTTGTTCGCCGGCACCGATGGATGGCCGACCAGCGCCAGCGTGATGGTGCCGAGCTTGCTGATCGGCTCGAAGTCGGCCACCGCGTCGTAGGGCACGCGCTTCAGCATGCTCTGGTTCGAGGCGTGCGTGGTGTTCGAAGTGATCAGGATGGTGTAGCCGTCGGGCGCGGCGCGCGCGACGTTCAGCGCCGCGGGCACGCCGCTGCCGCCGCCGGTGTTCTCAATGATCACGCCCTGCCCGAGTGTCGCGCCGACGTGATTGCCAAGAAGCCGCGCCAGCGTGTCGGTGGCGCTGCCCGCCGTGAACGGCACCACGAACTTGATGGCGCGGCTCGGATAGCGATCCTGCGCCGCGGCCTGCGACAGCGCCGCAACCAGCAGCGAAATTCCGAACGTGATTGTCCTGATCATCATCGCCCTCCCCCTGGATTGTCGATCTGCGGATTGTCGATCTGCAACGGGATCTGCAGCAGCACAAACGACAGCGACTTGCCGTGGCCGTCCAGGCCGAGGCTGGCATTGACGCCGCCTTCGAGCACGTCGTCGAGCACGAAGTTGAACGCGCCGAGCCCCGGCAGGTCGTAGCGCACGACGCGCGACGGCTTCCTTGCCGCGAAAGCCTGCGCGACGCGCTCGGCGGTGATCTGCCGTGCCACCGCCGGATAATGCGATGGATCGCGGCAGACCAGCGCGATGTTGAGCCGGTTGCCCTTGTCGCCGGAGCGCGCATTGGCGATCTCGTGCAGCGTCACGGTCCGCATGCTCATGCGCCGCCTCCGAGCATCACGACATGCGGAGCGACGCGGTCGCGCTCGATCAGGCACGACGCGCTGGCAAGCCGCGGGGTCATTCGCCGCCGCACGCCGGACCCGCCGGCGGGGCCGGCGCAATAGAGCGCTTCGACCTCGTCGAGCAGCAACTCGACCTGCGCGGTGTCGTCCGACTGCGCGGCAAAGCGCAGCCGGATGTCATCCGGCGCGTTGTTGGAGGCTTGCGCAAACACGCCCGTGTTGTCGCCAAGCACGCTGACCACGCCGATCGCGTCGGCGCGGATGCGAAGGCCTGGCGCGCGCACCGCCATCCGCTCGCGGATCACCTCGGCGGCGAGCCGGGCGCGGGCCATGGCGTTGGGACCGGCGTAGGAAATCTCGGCTTCGCCGAGCACGCCGCCGTCGATGCACACCGTGGCCTTCAGCGTGTCGGGCCGCGGCCTGCCGCGCGCGCCGGTGACGCGGATGCGATCGGCGCCGATCTCGTCGACGCGGGCCGCGGTGATGTCGAGCACCACATCGGGCGCGAGGTAAGCGGCGGGATCGTGAATCTCATAGAGCATCTGCTCGATGACGGTCTGGCGGTCGACGCGGCCGCCGGAAGCCCTCGGCTTGGTCACGATCATTTCGCCGCTATCGGCGATCTCCGCGATGGGATAACCGAGCTCGGCCATGCCTGGCACATTCTTATAGGGCGGATCGGCGAAATAGCCGCCGGTGATCTGGCTGCCGCATTCAAGGAGATGCCCGGCGAGCGTGCCGGCGGCAAGTCGGTCCCAGTCGTCATCGCGCCAGCGAAAGGCGTGCATCAGCGGGCCCAACGCCAGCGCCGAATCCGCGACGCGTCCGGTGACCACCACATCGGCACCCTGATCGAGCGCGTCCGCGATCGGAGCTGCGCCGAGATAGACATTGGCGGCGACGATGTCGTTCCTGCCTTGCAGGATTTTGCCGTCGGTCTCGCGCGCCGCAAGCTCGGCCGGCGTCAGTACCGCGCTGATGTCGTCGCCCAGCACCACCGCGACGCGGGCAGCCGGAAAGCCAGCGTCGTGCGCCATCGCAAGAATGCGTTCGGCCGCGGCTTGCGGGTTCGCAGCGCCGAAATTGCCGACGATCCGGATGCCGTGACGCAGGCAGCGCCCGATCACCTGACCGACGAAGCGCGCAAGCGCGGGGTTGTAGCCCTTCCCCGGATCGCGGCGGCGTTCAAGCTGCGACAACGCCAGCGTGCGTTCGGCCAGCGTTTCGAACATCAGGAAGCGCGGCCCGTCGAAAGTGGCCAGCGCATCCACAACGGGACCCGCAGCGTCGGTCCGGTCGCCGGCAAATCCCGCACCGGCGCCTATGGCAACCGCCGAGGTCATTGGCCCTCCCTTGATGTCGCGCTCACAGACGCGCTTGCCGCGCATCAATAGTGCGTTCGGATCGAACAAAACTCCATCCATTCGTTCCTGGTGTTTCATGGCTCGCGATTGAAATGCGCGCATGGGCTTTGCTCCGCGCGGCAAAGCCGGCGGCTCGTCAGATCTCCGTGTCCCTGCCGCCGGGCTTTCGCCCGGTCCTTACGGGCCTCCCGAGGGAGGCGGAGCGCCGGTACGGCGCAAGTACACTGGGGCACCTTTGCGAAGGCGCCCCGCGCGCCCTGGCGAGGGCACGCGCGCCTTCCGGCGCTCCACCGCGGCGATTTGTTACGCCGTCACCGTGC
>CAKZHN010000465.1 GCA_936924235.1 uncultured Rhodoplanes sp.
CAACCGGCATGAGCGCCACTTCACGGCGCCGAACAATCAGGGGTTTTTGACCATGACCAGCTCATTTGTCCGCTCCAGCGTTCTCGCTCTCGTCGCGCTGTCCGCCACCGCGAGCTTCGCGAACGCCGGCACGCCTTACGACGGCCGCTGGAGCCTTTCGATCACCACGACGCGGGGCTCGTGCGACACCTATAATTTCCCGGTCGACATCACCAACGGCCAGGTCAGCTTCCCGGGCCTGGCAAAGGCCAACGGCCGCGTCACCGGCAAGGGCAGCGTGCGCGTGTTCGTTTCGGCGATGGGCAAGACCGCGTCGGGCTCGGGCCGTCTCTCGCTCTCGTCGGGCAGCGGCAACTGGACCGGCCGCTCGGGCGAGGACCGTTGCTCGGGTCACTGGACCGCGTCGCGCGCGTAAAGCCGCAAACCGATCACAATAAAAAGCCGGCGCGGGCCCTGCCCGCGCCGGTTTTCATTTTGCCGAAGCTGGATCGGCGCGCGCGCCTACTTCAGGCCGAGCAGCTCGACGTCGAACATCAGCGTCGCGTTCGGCGGAATGACGCCGCCGGCCCCGTTGGCGCCGTAGCCGAGCTGCGGCGGAATGATCAGCGTGCGCTTGCCGCCGACCTTCATGGAGCCCACGCCCTCGTCCCAGCCGCGAATGACGCGGCCGGCGCCGACCGGAAACTCGAACGGCTCGCCGCGGTCGACCGAAGAGTCGAATTTCTTGCCCTTGGCGCCGTTGACATAGAGCCAGCCGGTGTAATGCACGACGACGGTCTGGTTCTGCCGCGGCTGCGCGCCGGTGCCGGGCTTGGTGTCGATGTATTGCAGGCCCGAGGCCGTGGTGACGGGCTTGGCGGATTGGGCGTCGGCGGATTCAGTCATGGTGGCAACTCCTAGCACAGGCAGGCCGAGGGACAGGAATGCGGCCATGACGGCTGCACGGGAACGCGATGGCATCAATGAACTCCCTGTGACGGCGTGACGGGGCCATCTCTGTGGCCCGATCCCGCAGCCGCCGCAAGGGGAGACTTTTTGCGCTGCGCCCTTGTTGGGGCTTGCCAGCCAAGGCAGAGTTTTGTTGGGGCGAGCGGCCGAAATTTTTCATCCGGACAAGGCGATGTCGGGCGACTTTCAACTCGATCGTTATCTTGCGCGCATCGGTTTCAAAGGCGCGGCCAGGCCCGATCTCGGAACGCTCACGGCCATCCATGCCGCCCAGGTCGATGCGATCCCGTTCGAAGGCCTCGATCCCCTGCTCGGCCGCCCGGTGAAGCTCGATCTCGCCTCGGTGCAGGCCAAGCTCGTCAACAGCCGCCGCGGCGGCTACTGCCACGAGCAGAACGTGCTGCTGAAGGCCGCGCTGGAAGCGATCGGCTTCAAGGTCACCAGCCACGGCGGCCGCGTGCGCTGGATGTCGCCGCCGGGCAGCCCGCTCGGGCCGCGGGAGCATACGCTGCTCAAGGTCGATCTGCCGGAGGGCGCGTATCTCGCTGACGCGGGCTTCGGGGCGTGCCTGTTGGATCGACCGCTGCGGCTCGAAGCCGACACCGAGCAGCGCACCGCGGTTGGAACATTCCGGCTCCGCCAGGCCGACGGCCTCTACTGGCTCAGCACGAAACGGCCGAACGACTGGCGGACGATGTACGCGTTCAATCTGGAACAGCATCTGCCGTCGGATATCGAGCTCGCCAACTGGTACACCTCCACGAGCCCGCGCGTGCCTTTCACCAGCAAGCTGATCATGGAGCGCGTGATCGGCGACAGGCGCTACAAGCTGGTTGATCGGAGGTTTGCGATCGAGGCCCGCGATGGTGCTGTTGCGGAGGAGCGCGAGATCGGCAGCGCGGCGGAGTTGGGCCGGGTGCTGGATGAGACGTTCGGCGTGATGCCGCCGGCGCCGCTCGATGAGATTTTTGCGAGGATTGGCGGTTAGCGCGCCCGTCGTCCCTTCAGCATTCCCGCAATGCTGAGGTCTTCGTCGATATCGGGCCAATGAATACCCATCGGCATGATTTCGAAATGCGCGCGCTCATGCGTCGACGCCCGTTGCAGCCGCGGATACCATTCCAGCGGCGTCGCAATCCGACGGCCGTCCTGCAAGGTCACGACCAACTCGGTCGCGGTGAATTCGACCGATTTCGCCCGCAGGTCGCCGACATCAATTTCCAAAGTTCTCATTCCAGCGTCCTACTATTGCCAAAGCTTATTTGCGTCGAAATCTAGGTTCGCCGCCTTAAGCTCCTTCACCAACTTTAGCTTCCAGCCATCGCTGCCGTCCATTTCTGTGTAAATGACGCCGTAGAGATCTGACGGAATTTCCACCTGTCCTTTTTGCAGTAGACACGCCCGGCCTCGGCCCAGTTTCCCTACAAAGTAGCCAAGCTCAAAAATCACATTCTGCCGTGCGCGCGCCGACTGGGAATTTGCAGCTAGCGCTCCTCCAAGATCGTCGGGAGTGAGAAGCACGACAGCAAATCCGACTTGGCCAGCGTAGCTTTCAAACTTCTCAATAATTGTCATCCCTTGATCCGGCTGCTCATGCAGAATGATCGCTTCTAATTCTATTCTCTCGAGAAACCGAGCTACCGCCTCTTTAGCTCCACTGTCGTGCCCATGAACGACGAAGACCTTGCGGGCGGCACGTGGCGGAGACCGAACTGGAAGAGGTGAAGAGACTTCTTCCTCTTGATCCGCGATCTCCTCCTCAAGTGTTTTGATTGCCTGTTCCAACATTAAGAGAGATTCGCGCTTGCCCTCCGCTAGATATTGTCTAGCTTCAAAGGCGTCATTGCGATCATCATCGCCAAAGCCCGATCGCAAAATGACGGGGCCATTATCGAGAGTCTTGGCACTGCTGTAGCGATTATACTCTACCGTTCCATGTCCAAATACCGCCGACAGAGCTTCATCTATGGAGGCCTCTAGGACCGAAACTTCTGGCGGCCATCGCTTCTGCACCGTCTGCGGGTCAAAAGCCTCAAGTTCTTTCATACGTCGCCGCAGACGTTCTATGCCACGGCGCTTCTGTTCTACGGTAAGAGCAGGCCGTTCTGGTTTTGTAGGTGGGACTGGACGACGCGCCATAATGAACCGATGCCGTAAGTTGTGAATACTAACATCTGGGTTCCGACAACGCCGGACCCCAGATGTGTCGCACGTTTAAAGCTTAAGGACACTCAGGCAACGACAGAAGGTTGTCCGGTTGAACACCATCTGCCGTAGTCTTGATATACTTATTGCCGTTGTGTATGGCGACGATCACATCGACCGTTCTGCCGCCTTCGCTGACATAGAACTGCCACTCACCGGATTCAATTTCGCGAATGGTTTGCTGTTGACTTTGCTTCCAGCGTGCGCCGTCCGCGTTGATCCCTCCAACATTCTGAATCCGCTCGTGCGGATTGTATCTGTCAGATTTGTTGATGCAGCGAATACGGGTTCTCTTGGCCATAGCGGGCCTCTCTCTTCACAAGCGAGAGCCGGGCTATTGACGTAGGCCAACGATCCTTCGAAGATCAGAATCGCCTGTGAAGGGCCTGCCCCGCGCCCGGCCTCTGGTTGGAGCGGGACTGAATCGCGAAGCCGTCGGGTCTGACCACCCGGCGGCTTTTCGCGAATCAGCAATCAACGATTCCGGATTCCGGGGTAAAGGCGACACAGAGTCAACGAGTTCCCGAAGCTATCCACCTGCATTTGTAATATTTTTCTCTTAAAAGTTGTCCATCGCACCGCCGTGCAGAATGCCAAGTCTCACACCGGCAAATTATCGTGTTTCCTTCGCGGCATCTCCACCTGCTTGGTCCGCAGCATCGCCAGCGCCCGGGCGATCCGACGCCGCGTCGAATGCGGCATGATTACGTCGTCGATATAGCCGCGCTCGGCGGCGATGAACGGCGACAGGAAGCGCTCCTCGTATTCCTTCGTCCGCCCCGCGATCTTGTCGGGATCACCGATGTCGGCGCGAAAGATGATCTCGACCGCGCCCTTGGCGCCCATCACGGCGATCTGCGCGGTCGGCCAGGCGTAGTTGAGATCGCCTCCGACGTGCTTTGACGCCATCACGTCATAGGCGCCGCCGAACGCCTT
>CAKZHN010000466.1 GCA_936924235.1 uncultured Rhodoplanes sp.
GTGCGCGTCACCAGTCGCACCGAGAACGACGGCGTCGTCGCCGTGAAGCACGATCTGTCCGCGGTGATCGAGGGCATCCTGCGGGTGCTGCCGGACACCAAGACCGTGATGGTCGTCAACGGCACGTCACCGCTCGAAAAGTTCTGGCTGGAAGAGATGCGCAAGGATTTCCAGCCCTTGCAAGGCCGGGTCGCATTGACCTGGACCAGCACGCTGCCGTTTGCGGACATTCTCAAGCAGGCGGCCGCGCCGCCGCCGCACTCTGCGATCTTCTGGGAGCTGATGATCATGGATGCGGCCGGTGTCGTGCACCAGGGCGACAAGGCGCTGGCGCAGCTCCATGCCGTGGCCAACGCGCCGATCTTCTCCTTCGACGATGCCTTCTTCGGCGGCGAGCTGGTCGGCGGGCCGATGCATGCTGTCTCGGACACCGGCCTGCGGACAACTGAAGTTGCGATCCGGATCCTTGGCGGCGAGAAGCCCAGCGAGATCAACACGCCGCCCATCGGATTTGCGGCGCCGAAGTACAACTGGAGAGAAATGCAACGGTGGGGGATCAGCGAAAGCCGGCTGCCTCCGGGAAGCCTGATCTTTTTCCGCGATCCGCTCGTGTGGGAGAAATATCGCTTCCAGATTCTGATCATCGTTGTCGTGCTGCTGCTCCAGGCCGTGCTGATTTCGCTGCTGGTCTACGAGCATTGGCGCCGCCAGCGCGCCGAGGCGGAATCGCTGCAACGCATCGACGATCTGGCGCGCATGAATCGCTTCGCGACCGCCGGCGAGCTCTCGGCCTCGATCGCCCACGAGATCCGGCAGCCCTTGGCGTCCATTTCGCTTTCGGCGGCAGCCGGACTCAACTGGCTGAAGCATGCCGCGCCTGACCTTGGCCAGGTTCAGACGTCGCTGCAGACGGTCGTTGATGAAAGCCACCGCGCCGACGAGGTCATCAAAAGCGTTCGGGCGATGTTCCGGAGCGCCACGACGACCCGGGCCGAGGTCAACCTCAACGAGCTGGTCCGGCAGGTCGTCGCGCTCACCGAGCGCGCCATCGATTCGAACAACATCGCCCTGAAAATGGGTTTGTCGGACGATCAGTATACGGTCGTGCTCGCAGACCCGATCCAGTTGCAGCAGGTGATCCTGAATTTGATCCTGAACGCCATCGAGGCCCTCGGTTCTTACGGAGGTCCGGCAAGGAATCTCCGGATCGAAACCGGCGCCGACGGACCGGATGCCGTCTTCCTGACGGTGGAGGATTCAGGGCCCGGCTTCGACAAGAAGGTGGCCGATCACCTTTTCAACTCGTTCGTGACCACCAAACCCAATGGCATGGGGATGGGACTCTCGATCTGCAAATCGATTGTCCAGCATCACGAAGGCCGGCTCACGGCAACGTCGGTCAAGCCGCACGGAGCGATGTTGCGGGTGGTGCTTCCCAGCGCGCATCGGGCGGCCGCACCGGCCTGAAAGAACAGCACGCGATCGTGGATCGTCGAAGCGGCTGGCGGCGGGTTCTGAGCCAGACCCGTTGTTGAATCCTCCCGGAATTGAATAACATCGCGGTCGATCGGAAAAACAAATCCGACGGCACGTCTGGGAGGACGCCATGACAAACGACCGCACGTCTGCGGCTGCAGGCCGCCAATGACAACACGACGCAATTTCCTGAAAGGGGCGGGCGCCTCGGGTGTCGTCTTCTGCAGCTGCGGTCTGCTCGACGCAGGCGCCGGCGCGGCCGCAGCCCCGCGGCAACGGCCCGTCATGGTCGGAGGCAAGCGGATCAGGACCATCGACGTGCACTCCCACTGCCTGTTTCACGAGTCCCTGTCGCTGATGGGCGACGAAGCCAACAGCGTCAGGCCCCATGTGAAGGGCGAGGAGGAGATGTTCCTGAGCGTCGAAGGCCGGCTCAAGGCCATGGACGCGATGGCGATCGACATGGAGGTGCTGTCGATCAACCCGTTCTGGTATCGCAAGGATCGCGATCTCGCCGCCAAGATCGTGCAGATCAACAACGAGAAGCTCGCCGAGCTCTGCGCCGCCCACAAGGATCGCTTCGCGGCGTTCGCCTCGCTCAGCCTGCAGTTTCCCGACCTGGCGGTGCAGCAGCTCGAAACCGCGGTCAAGAAGCAGGGCCTGAAGGGCGCCGCCATCGGCGGCAGCGTGGCCAATGAGGAGTTCAGCGATCCGAAGTTTCACCCGGTGTGGGCCAAGGCCGAAGAGCTGGGCGCCGCGTTGTTCATCCATCCCCAGAGCACGCCGCAGCTCGCCAGCCGTTTCAAAGGCAACGGCTGGCTCGCCAACACCATCGGCAATCCGCTCGACACGACGATCGCCCTGCAGCGTCTCATCTTCGAGGGCACGCTGGACAAGTATCCCGGGCTCAAGATCATCGCGGCGCACGGCGGCGGCTATCTGGGCTCATACGCGCCGCGCTCGGATCACGCGTGCTTCGTCTCGCCGGCGAACTGCAATCCCGACATCAAGCTGAAGAAGAAGCCGACCGAATATCTCAACCAGCTCTATTTCGATGCGCTGGTGTTCACGCCCGAGGCGCTCCGGCATCTGGTCGCGCAGGTCGGCGCGAGCCAGGTGATGCTTGGAAGCGATCACCCGATCCCGTGGGAGCAGCATCCGGTCGATCATGTGTTCGCCACGTCGACGCTCTCCAGCAAGGAGAAGGCCGCGATTCTGGGTCTGAACGCAGCTCGATTGCTGAACATTCCGACGTCGTAGGCAGGCCGCCTGCCGCGGAGGCAGGTTGCTACGGAATGCCGGCGATGTTGGTCCTGATCCGGTAGATGCTGGTGCGCGCCGCAATGTAGAGCGTCTTGCGGTCGGCGTCGCCGAACTCGACGTTGGCGCCGAGTTCGGGCAGCAGGATCGTTCCGAGGTGCTTGCCTTGCGGTGAGATGATCCAGATGCCGCCGGGGCCGGTTTCCCAGAGGTTGCCCTTGGTGTCGACGCGCAGGCCGTCGGTGATGCCTGGTGACGGATCGCTGTTGAGGTCAGATCGGGAAGAGCACACGTCTGAACTCCAGTCAC
>CAKZHN010000467.1 GCA_936924235.1 uncultured Rhodoplanes sp.
GAGCTAAGAGCCCATCCGATGGGGTGGTCATATCGGCTGCCGGTATAGGAGGCAGGACGCAGGATGCGCCCTGCCCGTTCCCAAAACCCCGGTCTTGGGGGGCCGGCCGTCTAGGCCGCGGCCAGCATTTTCTGGACCTCGTTGACGAGGTCGCGCAGATGGATCGGCTTGGAAAGCACCTTGGCCTGCTTGGGCGCGTTGGAATCCGCGTTCAGCGCCACGGCGGCAAAGCCGGTGATGAACATGATCTTGATGTCGGGGTCGAGCTCGGCAGCCCTGCGGGCGAGCTCGATGCCGTCCATCTCCGGCATCACGATATCGGTCAGCAGCAGCTGGAAGGGTTCCTCACGCAGCCGCTGATAGGCCGACATCCCATTATCGTAGGAGATCACGTCGAAACCCGCGTTCTGCAGCGCCTTGACGAGAAAGCGCCGCATATCGGTGTCGTCTTCAGCCAGAAGAATTTTCACGTTCTGATCGGTCTGTGTCATTGTCCGCCCACCCTCGGCCGGCAACTTAAGAAGCCGACGCTAACACGACGTTACGACCCGGGCGAGCTTGCACGCCTTGACGGTTGTCCGGCAACCGTTTTCGCGGCGATTCGCCCGGTGGATTCTGGGTTTTGCCCCTCCTCCCATTTGCCAGAATGCTGGTAAACAACGAGTGAAAAGGGCGCTTGGCAGCGCCGCTGCGGGAATAGAGAATGGTATCGGCGAAGGCTGCAACGGAACGGAAGTTGATCGGTTATAGACCCCAACACGCCCGGGAATTTTTCCGCTCATGAGCCCGATGAACGACGAACTCGATCCTCCGTTCGAGATCATCGAGCCGGAGCATTGGCGCGGGCCGGTGCTGTTCAACTCGCCGCATTCGGGCCGGGTCTATCCGCGGGAGTTCCTGAAGACCTCGCGGCTCGACCTGCCCACGTTGCGGCGCTCCGAAGACAGCTTCGTCGACGATCTGGCGCGTGGCGTCGTGGAACGCGGCTATCCGCTGATGCGGGCGCATTTCCCGCGCTGCTACGTCGACGTCAACCGCGAGCCCTACGAGCTCGATCCGCGGATGTTCGAAGGCCGCCTGCCGTCCTTCGCCAACACGCGGTCGATGCGGGTCGCGGGGGGGCTCGGCACCGTGGCGCGCGTGGTCGGCGATGCGCAGGAGATCTACGACCAGCGCATCTCGGTCGATGACGCGCTGCGGCGGATCGAGACGCTCTACAAGCCGTATCACCGCGCGCTGCGGCGGCTGTTCACCAAGGTGCATCGCGAGTTCGGCTCGGCGATGCTGGTCGACTGCCACTCGATGCCGTCGTCGACCGGCCCGCGCGACGAGCGGCCGCGCGCCGACGTGGTCTTGGGCGACCGCTACGGCACGAGCTGCGTCGCCGTGGTGTCGGAGGTGGTCGAGACCACGCTGCGCGCGCGGGGCTATGCGGTCAGCCGCAACAAGCCCTATGCTGGCGGCTTCATCACCGAGCATTACGGCAATCCGGCCGCCGGCCTGCACGCGATCCAGATCGAGTTCAATCGCGGGCTCTATATGGACGAGCGGCGCTTCGAGCGCGCCGAAGGCTTCGGCCGCGTCGCCGCCGATCTCGAGATTCTCGCCGAGCGGCTTGCCGACATTCCGCTGGAGGAGCTCCGGCCCTATCGCGCGGCGGCCGAATAGCGCTACGCTTGACGCTGATCAATCATCCAAAAAGAAAAAGGGCCATCGGCAAGCCGATGGCCCAAGTCTAGGGAGGAAACGCCCAAGGAGGGCGGCGGGAACAGGCGAAGCCCGTTGCCGCGCTGCACAAATATGCTCTTGCGACGCACAAAAAGCAAGTGTTCCTTACCTATTTTTGACATATCTGTTCATAACTCAGCGCAGAGCTGATTCTTTACCTAAGTATTTGTCCAAACTACCGAAATACATAATAAGGCCGATCAGAACGAGAACCGCCTGCAGCCCGAACACCACCTGATAGGCCGCCAGCGGGTAGGTTCCGCCGCCTGAAGCGAACATTTCGATGATCGCGCCGCTCAAGAACTGAACCAGGAATCCACCTCCCATCGCGCCCATGTTGAGCAGCGTGATCGCGCGTCCGAGCAGATGCGGCGGCGCCAGTATTCGCCCGTGCGCCAGCACGAGCGCGAGCGGCCCGGTGGCAAAGCCGATCAAGACGAAGTCCGCGAGCAGGAGCGGCAAAGGCAGCCGGCCGAACGCCGCGAAGATGACGAGCGAGGCGAGCAGCAGGACGCCCGAGATCAACACCGGCTTCTTGTAGCTTTGGAACCAGCGGTCCGCCGGCCCCCAGACAAAGGAGCCGAGCACCTGAGCGAGAGCGGCGAGCAACAGGATGTTGCCGCGGTCCTTGAGGCCGAAGCCGTAGACGTGCGTCAGGTAAGGCCCGCCCCAAAGGCCCGCGACCAGGACGTAGCTCGGATAGATTGCAACCTGCACCAGGAACACGCGGCCCATCGACGGCGCACGGATGACGTGCCAGACGCCGGCGATGCTTTCCTTCAGCGTCTCGTGCCGCGGCTCGGTCCGGTGGCCCGGCGGATCGTCGGTGATAAGGAGCCAGATCATCACGCCGACCACGGCCGCGCTGACTCCGATCACCAGAAACGTCATGCGCCAGCCGATCGTGGCCGTGGCAAAAGCGAGCGGCGCGGTCGCCAGCAGCGCGCCGATGGTGCCAAGCCCGAGCTGGATGCCGGTGAAGGTCGAGAATCGCTCGGGCGGAAACCAGCGCGCGTAGAGCGCGCAGGGCGCCATCAGGAACGACGCCGTGCCGAAGCCCTGCATGGCACGGGCTATGGTCAGGCTGCCGGCGGACTGCGCGGCGGCAAATAGCACGCAGCCCAGCACCGTGAAGCCGATGCAGGCCAGCATGCAGAGCTTCGGGCCGAACCGGTCCAGCGCCACGCCGAGCGGAATCTGCGTCGCCGCGAAGGCGAAAAAGTAGATGCTGGAGAGGAGCCCGAGCTCGATCGGCGACAGCCCCATCTCGGCGGTGAGATTGGGTGCGATGACGCCGACCGAATTGCGCAGGAACTGGCTGACCACATAGAGCATGCCGAGCGTCGCCACCACCGCGATGGCGATGGCGGACAACGGATTGACCGCGCGGGAGCGCAGGGCGTCGTTTCCAGTGCTCATCCGGCGGCCCTCCCGGCAGGCCCGCGATATCCACGAAAAACTGATGCTTCCTGCATGCCCCGCCCGGCCGGGCCATGACAACCGAAAAACAACAGCGCATAGATGAGTCTGCACCTCGGGTTCGGGACGCCTGGATGACAGCCATCGATTTTGCGGCCTTCGTCGACCGGCTCGCCACGGTGTCCGGCGATGCCATCCTGCCGTTCTTTCGCACCTCGCTGAGCGTCGAGAACAAGGGCGGCGCGACTTTCGATCCGGTGACCGCCGCCGACCGCGCCGCCGAAACCGCGATGCGGACGCTCATCCGCCAGACCTTCCCGGGCCACGGCATCATCGGCGAGGAGTTCGGCAACGAGCGCACCGATGCCGAGTATGTCTGGGTGCTCGATCCAATCGACGGCACCAAGTCCTTCATCACCGGCATGCCGGCCTGGGGCACGCTGATCGCGCTGAGCCGCGGCGGCGTGCCGGTCTACGGCATGATGCATCAGCCGTTCACCCGCGAGCGCTTCACCGGCGACGGCCACGCGGCGCGCTATCGCGGGCCCGCGGGGGAACGTGCGCTGCGGACCCGGCGCTGCGCATCGCTGTCCGAAGCGCTGCTGATGACGACGAGTCCGCTGCTGATGAAGGATGCCGACCGCGACACCTTCGGCAAGGTCGAGCGGGCCGCACGGCTGTCGCGCTATGGCGGCGACTGCTACGCCTATTGCATGCTGGCGGCCGGCCACGTCGATCTGGTGATCGAGACCGAGCTCAAGCCCTACGACATCCTGCCCTTGGTTCCGATCATCTCCGGTGGCGGCGGCATCGTCACCGCCTGGGACGGCGGCGCGCCGACCGCGGGCGGCCGCATCATCGCGGCCGGCGATCCACGCGTGCATGAAGCCGCGATGAAGATGCTGGCCGGCTGAGCCGCGGATTACTTGAACAGCGGCGTGCCAGGCACGAAGGCATCGAACGCCGCCCAGAACTGGCCGCGATAGCGGTCCTGCTCCATCATCAACTCGTGGCGGCTGCCGGCGACGATCAGATGCGAGCCGGCGCGCAGCCGGATCGCCAGTTCCTCGATCGCCGGGGTCGAGACGATGTCGTCGCGGCCCGCCGCGACCAGCATCAGCGGCTGGCGCACCTTGCTGGGATAGGCCGGGTCGGCGAACTCGTTCATGGCGCGATAGGCGGCATTGAGCCAAGCCACCGTCGGTGAGCCGATGCCGAGATCGGGCGCTGCCTCGAGCACAGCCTTGGTCCTGGCAAAGCGCACGGGGTCGGAGGTGAGGTGGTTGCCGATGTAAGGTCCGGTCGCGATCACGGCGTCGCTGCCGCTCGGCACGTAGGCCGAGCCCATCCCCATATAACGCATCGCGCGGACCGCGAACTTGGCGAAACCGCTGTTGCGCGAGCCGGCGAGCTGGATCATCGGCGCCGACAGCACGATGCGGTCGAACCAGCGGCTGCCTTGCCGCGCCAGCCGCATCATCACCGAGGCGCCCATAGAATGCGCGACCGCGAAGATCGGCGGCGGGCAGTCCGGCAGCACGACCTCCTTCATGAAGGTCTCGAGGTCGAGCTCGTATTCGGAGAAGTCGCCGACATGACCCTTGCGCGGATCGTCGTACTTGCGCTGCGAGCGCCCCTGGCCGCGCCAGTCGAAGGTCGCCACCGCAAAGCCCCGTGAGCGCAGCTCGCGCACCGTCTCGAAATACTTCTCGATGAACTCGGCCCGGCCCTGGATGATGCAGACCGTGCCCTTGCGGCCGGGCGGCGGATGCCAGCGCGCAAAGCGCAGGCTCACGCCGTCGCGAGTCTTGAGCATCCCGGTGACGACGTCGTCGGGCACCGGATTGGCGGGGATCGAAACGAGGTCCATGAAATTCGTCGGCCGGCTTCGTCCGCTCGAAGCTAAAGCGCCTTATAGCAGCCGGGCGCGCGGGCTCAATTGAAGCCGTGACGATATGGACATAATTCCTAATATTTCCGGGTTTTCAACACTTTAACGACGGTATCCGGACCGCCTTACCCCTCTTGCGAGCCACGCAGGGCTCCCCATATCGAGCGGGTGCAGGCCCAATCGGGCTGCACTGATTCAACCGGTGTCCGGCCCAAGCGGCGGACGACCGCATGTCGCTCACAGGAGGATATGCTTATGCGAACTTTCGATCTTGCTCCCCTCTATCGTTCGACCGTCGGCTTTGACCGGCTGTTTTCGATGCTGGACGGCTTTGAGGCCGCCCCGGGCTACCCGCCCTACAACATCGAGCGCACCGGCGAGAACGACTATCGCATCACCGTGGCCGTCGCGGGCTTCGGCGAGAGCGAACTGTCGATCGAGTCCAAGGAAAACTCGCTGACCATCAAGGGCGAGAAGCAGGTCAAGCAGGACAATGCCGGCGAGGTGCTCTACCAGGGCATCGCGGGGCGTGCTTTCGAGCGCCAGTTCCAGCTTGCCGACTTCGTCCAGGTGAAGGGCGCGACGCTGGAGAACGGTCTCCTGCACGTCGACCTCGTACGCGAGATTCCCGAGGCGAAGAAGCCGCGCCAGATTGCCATCAACAGCAAGTCGTCTCAGCCGAAGGTGGTTGATCAGAAGGCCGCCTGACGCCAACCTTCGGTCTAAACGGTTCTTCGCAGAGAGGAGCGCCCCGGGAAATCCCGGGGCGCTTTTATTTTTGACTGATGCTGGTCCGCGACGCGCGATCAGTTCGGCACGGGATCGCTGGCCGACGGTTCACCCGAAGGCTTGGCCTCGGGCGCGGGCTTCGTCTCCGGCGCAGCCGCGGCCGGCTCTGGAGTCTTTGCCGTTTCGCTCGCGGGCTCGACCGGCGGCGCGCCAGTCGGCGCCGACGCACTGGCCGGTGTCGCCGCGGGCTTGGGCTTCGGCACCGGGGCTGCCGCAGGCTTCGGCGCGGCGGCGGCTGCCGCGCGCTTCACTGCCGGCTTCGGCGGATTCTTCGCCTTCTCGGCCGCAGGCGCGACGCGTTGCGGGAAGCGCTCGGGCGGCGGCGGCAACATGCCGTCGCGGCCGGGCTCAGGCGGCGGCACGTTCGCCACGCGCGGGTCGGAAGACGGCGGCACATCGGTGCTGCGCGGCGCCGGCGGATAGGCCGTCGCGGCGCGCGGTGCGTAGGGCTGCGGCGCGTTAGCTCCCGACGGCGGCGGCAGATCGTTGCCGCGCGAGATGGCGCTGCCGCCTGCGGGCGGTGTCGCGCGGATGACCGGCGGCGGATCGGCATAGCCGGTGCGCGGCTGCGGCGCGTAACCCGGACGTGGCGCGGAGCCCGGAACGTTCGCCGGCGGCCGCGGCGCGGTCTGATAGGACGGATCGTCTTCGTCGTCGTCCGGGTCCACCGATCGCGCGCCGTATCGAGAGTTGCCCGGCGCCGCATAGCCCGGCGCCGGACGCGCAGTCCCATCCATCCGCTCATACGGTCCCATCGTGTAGCCGCCCCGCGCCGCGCCTGCCGGCGCGCGGGATGCGGTCATGGTCGGCACGACGCGGACGATCTGACCGCGGCGCGCGTCGACGATGACGCGGACCTCCTGGTCATCCTGGCCGATCGCGTGCAGCTCGTAATTCGGACCACGCCGCACCGGCCGGTCGAGCGGATCGAGGCCCGCCGAACGGACGATGGTGACGATCTCGTAGGGCGGCAGCCCGCCGTACTCCACGGCCTGCGCGAGTCGCATCGGCTCGGCGCGCGCTGGCGTCGAGAATGCCAGAAGCGAGGCCACGGCGGACGGCGCCACGACCGTGGCCGCGAGCACCGGAAATGCCGCAAGGATCCAACGCTGTGTCACGGAATTCCCCTCCACGTCTGCCCATCGCCCGACCAAAGCATCGACGCGGATTAGGGCACCGCTGCGGCGGCGTTGTTACACCTTTGCGGCAAGTTCCGCGAACCGGTCGACCTCTTCGGGCCGCGTGGCAAAGGAGGTCACCAGCCGGATCAGGCACTGGTCAGGCCCGAAGGCAATGTGAGCCGGCAAGCTTTCGCTATGGCGCACATAGAACTGCGCGCCGGCCGACTTCAGCCGCGCCTCGACGGTCTTGGGCAGGGCGATAAAGACCAGGTTGGCCTCGACCGGCCAGACCGGCGGCCGGCCGGCCGCCGTCAGCGCCGCCGCAAGCCGGTCGGCCATGGCGTTGCCGTGGCGGGCGAGCCGGAGCCAGCAGTCGTTGTTCAGGAACGCGTCGAATTGCAGCGCCAGAAACCGGTGCTTGGACAGAAGATGCCCGGCGCGCTTCCTCCGCTCCGTCATGTGTGCCGCCGCGGCACGGTCGAAAAACACCACGGCCTCGGCGGCCAGCGCGCCGGCTTTGGTGGCGCCGAACGACAGCACGTCGACGCCGGACCTCCACGTCACTTCGGCCGGGCTCGCATTCATCCGCACCAGCGCGTTGGCGAAGCGCGCGCCGTCCATGTGCACCTTCATGTCGTGGGCGTGCGCGACGTTCGCGAGCGCCGCGATCTCGTCGGGTCGGTAGATGGTGCCGGCTTCGCTGGCCTGCGCGAAGGAGAACGCGGCCGGGATCACCTGATGCGGCGCGTGGCCCTCGTAGTGCGAGACCGTTTCGGTGAGCGTCTCGGGCGTCACCTTGCAGCCTACACCCGGCATGCCAACGAGCTTCAGTCCGCTGCCGAAGAATTCCGGCGCGCCGCATTCGTCGGTCAGGATATGCGCCTCCGCATGCGCGAACACCGCGCCCCAGGGCGGACTGACATGCGCGAGCGCCAGTGCGTTGGCGGCGGTGCCGGTCGGCACCAGAAACACCGCCACGTCGCGCTCGAAGATTTCGCCGAGCCGCCGCTCGACCGCGCGCGTGACATCGTCGTTGCCGTAGCCCAACGCAAAGCCGTCATTGCCGGCGACCAGCGCCTGAAGAATCTCAGGCGCAATGCCCGCGGTGTTGTCGCTCGCGAAGTTCATGCGTCGGAAAATATACGATCAATTCGTCACGGCCGGGAGGCCGAGCATATCGCGCTGGCGGCGATCGTTGGCGACAGTCGTATAGAAATCGCGCTTGGCCTCGTACATGGCGAGGTCCGCGCGCCGGACGGTCTCCTCCAGACGCTCGCCGGGGGCGCTGGTGGCAGCACCCATCGACAGGCTCAGAGGCATGCCCGGATAGAACTGGTTGTTGAGATCGACGAGCCGCCGGATCTCCTCCATCATCGACTCGCCGCCGGCAGCATCGGCTCCCGGCAGGAGCAGTGCGAACTCGTCGCCGCCGATCCGGGCCGCGCTCGACGGCTTGTCGATGGCCTTGCCGAGCACCTCGCCAACCCGGCGCAGCAGCGCGTCGCCAACCTCGTGACCCCACTGGTCGTTGGTGGCCTTCAGGCCATTGAGGTCGACCATGATGATCGTCACCGGACGGAAACCCTTCCGCTCGATGCGGTTCAGCTCGTCGACGTAGAAGGCGCGATTGTAGAGCTTGGTGACCACGTCATGCGTGCCGAGGAACTCGAGATAAGCCTCGGCCTTCTTGCGCGCCGTGATGTCGGTCAGGGCCACCTGCACCAGCGACCAGTCGTCCTCGTGACCGGGCAGCACCGAGAACTGGAGCAGGACATGCACCTCGTTACCGTTCAGGGCGTAGTTCACGACCTCGCGCCGCTGGAACAGCCTGCCGTTCCACAGGTCGATCAGTTGCTCGCGGAATGACCGCTGCATGTCGTCGCGGAACACCTCGCCGAGACGCTGCATCAGCGTCGACTTGTCCGGTGCGTGAAAGAGATTGAGCGTCTCCTGGTTGACGTCGAGCACCCGGATCTCGCTCATGCAACGCTCGACGAATTCCGGATGCACGTCGGTGAAGACGCGGAAGTCATCGATGCCCCGGTCGCGGATTTCGTCGAGGAGCTTCTTGATCGCGCTGAAATCTTCCACCCAGAGCGACACCGGCGAGTGCTCGAACAGGCCGCGGGCGTAGTTCGCGCTGGCCGCTTGCTCGCGCCGCGCGGTCTCGCGCTCGGTCACGTCCTCGATGGCGATGAGAACACGCTCCAGGCTTTGCTCGTGGCCGGGCAGCACCCGGCCGGTCATCTGGATGTCGATGCGCCGGCCGGAGAGGCTGTAATTGACGGAATGACTGACGAACTCGGTCCGGCCGCTCCACAGCGCCGTCAGTTCCTCGACATGCCGATCGAGCATCTCGTCGCGGAAGACCTTGTCGAGATTGGCGACCAGGTCGTCGAGATCGGCCGCTTCGAACAGCGCCAATGTGCGGGTGTTGACCTTGAGCACACGGATGCGCTCGGAGCAGGCCTTGATCCTTGACGCGTCGGCCTGAAGGTGACCGGCGAGATCGGTCACGCCTTCGGCGCGCCACTCCTCGAACAGCCGCCTGACGCCGTTGAAGTCCTCGAGCCACAGCGAAACCGGCGCGAGATCGAACATCTCGGCGTCGTCGCCGCCGGCGACAGCATGGGTCATGGTCAAATCTCCGACCGTCCTGCTCCGGCCGTCCTGGCCGTTCGTCGCGCGCACGGCGCGTTGCGCGGTCATGCGTCCACCGTGCCGAGCGATATCACCGATTCCCTTTCGCAATCCAGTGACGGCGCCGTCGCGGATTTCACAGACTCATTCTGTGAGGCAAGTTGCAGGCCAGTCAGGCTCCGCCGCCGAGCGAGCGCGCGACCCGCTCGCAACGCTGGCGCAGTCGCGGCGCGACGAAATCGAGAAAGGCGCGCAGCTTGGGCGGCGGATGCCGGCCATCCGGATAGACCAGGTGGATCGGGACTTCGGCAGGCTCGTGCTCGCGCAGCAGCCGCAGCAGCGAGCGATGAGCCAGCGCATTGCTCGCCTGATAGCTCAGCACGCGGGTGATGCCGAAGCCCGCACTGGCCGCGTCGATCGCAGCCTCCGCGGTGTTGACGACGAGCCGCGGCTTGACCGCGGCTTCGACGCCGCCGCTGAAGCTCCAGCGCGCCGCGCCGTCGATGCCTGCGAAACCGACGATGTCGTGGCGGATGAGATCGTCCGGCGTCTTCGGCTCGCCGTGTCGTTCGATATAGCCGGGCGCGGCAATCACCACGCGGCGGACCGCGCCGACGCGGGTCGCAATCGCCGACGTGTCGGACAACTCGCCGATGCGGATCGCGACGTCGTAACCCTCTTCCACCAGGTCGATCGGCCGGTCGAGCAGCGCAAAGCGGACGCCGACCTCCGGGTGCCGGCCAAGAAACTGGGTGACCAGCGGCAGCACATGGCGACGCCCGAACACGATCGGCGCCGTGACCCGCAGCTCGCCGCGCGGCGCCTCGCCCTGGCCTGCGGCGGCGGCCTCGATCTCGCGGAGGTCGGCCAGCACCCGCTGGGCGCCGGCGAGAAATCGCTGGCCGGCCTCGGTGACGCTCACCGCGCGGGTGGTACGGTTGAGCAGGCGGACGCCGAGCCGGGTTTCGAGCTCGGCGACCGCCCGGGTGACCGCGGCCGGCGATCGATTGAGCTGCCGTGCAGCCGCGGCGAAGCTGCCCCGTTCGGCCACTTCCGCGAACACTGCGATATTGTCGACGCGATCCATTATTTCACAAATTGGAATAATCAATTGCGAAATTAGCTTATTCTATCAATTATCTCAACAGCCCATCTTGTAGCGGAGCGGACTCAACGCGGGGACCACCGTCATGACCACCAACACCGAGATCGTCTTCACCCCGGCTGCCCAGCGCGCCATGACGGCGCGCGGCTCGGCTGATGGCTATGCCCGCAAGATCGCCTCGGGCTTTCCGGACCGGGTTACGCCCGACCTCGCCGGCTTCGTGGCCGAGCTCGACACCGCGTTTCTGGCCACCGTGTCGGCGGAAGGCGCGCCCTACATCCAGCATCGCGGCGGGCCGAAGGGCTTCATCAAGGTGCTGGACGGCAAGACGCTCGGCTTCGCCGACTTCGCCGGCAACAAGCAGTACATCACGCTGAGCAACCTCGAGGGCAACGACAAGGCGTTTCTGTTCCTGCTCGATTTCGCCAACCGGCGCCGGGTCAAGGTCTGGGGCCGCGCGCGGGTGGTCGAAAGCGACCCGGCGCTGATGGAGAAGCTGGTCGACCCGGGCTACCGGGCGCGGCCCGAGCGCGCCATCCTGTTCACGGTCGAGGCCTGGGACGTGAACTGCTCCCAGCATATCACCGAGCGCTACACCACGGCCGACGTCGCCGCCGCGGTGACTGGTCTGCGCGACCGGATTGCCGCGCTCGAAGCCGAGAACGCGGAGCTCCGTACGTGGCTCGGGAAGCACGCCGAGCAAGGTTCCGCGCAATAAGATGCCGGCCGGCGCGCCGGGACGCGAAATTCTCGGCAAGCCTTGCACGAAGGATTTGCAATTATCATTTCTATAGGACAGTATTGCTGTCCCAATTGGTGACCGCGCGGGGGGAAGCGTGGAACCCAATGACGGAACCCAATTTTGGGTCGGTGTTTCGCAACGCACTATTACGCTTGCGCGTACATCAAACGACGCTGAAAATGATCAGCGGGCGCGAGATGACGGCGAGCGGCCGCGCGAGGGCTGCCCACAATTGAGCTTCGCTTCAGCCAGCGCTCACCGGCGCTGGGAACGTGGAAAGTGTGTCGGACGCCCAGCAGGTTCAAGGGCGGCCGGGCGTGAGAGCGACGACCATGAGCGAGAACGGCGATCGCAAGAGCGCAAAGAGCATGCGCACGGAAGGCGTCACGCTGAGCGCGCCGGTCGACGCGCGCCTGCAGTATCGCGACAGCGCCGATCCGGGCGTGCCCGACGCGCAGGGTCTCTACGATCCGCGCAACGACAAAGATTCCTGCGGCGTCGGCTTCATCGCCGACATCAAGGGCCGCAAGTCGCATCAGATCGTCGAAGACGCGCTGCAGATTCTCTGCAACCTCGAGCACCGCGGCGCGGTCGGCGCCGATCCGCGCGCCGGCGACGGCGCCGGCATCCTGACGCAAATTCCGCACGCGTTCTTTGCGCGCAAGGCCAAGGCGCTCGGCATCACGCTGCCGGCGTCCGGCGAATACGGCATCGGCGTGCTGTTCATGCCGCGCGACGCCGAGCGCCGCGATCAGGTGCGAAAGATTTTCGAGCAGGTCGCCACGCAGGAAGGCCTCGCGGTCCTCGGCTGGCGCAGCGACATCCCGGTCGACAATTCGACGCTCGGCGAGACCGTGAAACCGACTGAACCCTTCCACATGCAAGTTTTCATTGGAAAGGGGAAAAGCAAACTCACCGAGGACGAGTTCGAGCGCAAGCTCTACATCATGCGCAAGGCGATCTCCGCCACGATCTACAGGCAGGTCGAGCGGCGACTGTCGGGCTATTACCCGGTGTCGATCTCCTGCCGCACCATCATCTACAAGGGCATGTTCCTCGCCGACCAACTCGGCACCTACTATCCGGACTTGCACGAGCCCGATTTCGAAAGCGCGCTGGCGCTGGTGCACCAGCGCTTCTCGACGAACACCTTCCCGACCTGGTCGCTGTCGCATCCGTACCGGATGATCGCGCACAACGGCGAGATCAACACGCTGCGCGGCAACAACAACTGGATGGCGGCGCGGCAGGCCTCGGTGTCGTCGGAGCTTTACGGCAATGACATCACCAAGCTCTGGCCGATCTCCTATGAGGGCCAGTCCGACACCGCCTGCTTCGACAACGCACTCGAATTCCTGGTGCAGGGCGGCTACTCGCTCGCGCACGCCATGATGATGATGGTGCCCGAGGCCTGGGCGGGCAATCCGCTCATGGACGAGGAGCGCCGCGCCTTCTACGAGTACAACGCTGCCCTGATGGAGCCGTGGGACGGCCCGGCTGCGCTCGCCTTCACCGACGGCCGCCAGATCGGCGCGACGCTCGACCGCAACGGTTTGCGTCCGGCGCGCTATCTCATCACCCGCGACGACCGCATCCTCATGGCGTCCGAGATGGGCGTGCTGCCGATCCCGGAGAAGGACATCGTCCGCAAGTGGCGGCTGCAGCCCGGCAAGATGCTGCTGGTCGACCTTCAGCAGGGCCGGTTGATCCCCGACGAGGAGATCAAGGCGCAGCTCGCCAAAAAGCATCCCTACAAGGAGTGGCTGGACAAGACCCAGATCGTGCTCGAGGAGATGCCGGCTGCGCCTGACGCTGCGCCGATCTCCAACCTGGCGCTGCTCGATCGGCAGCAGATGTTCGGCTACACCCAGGAAGACCTGAAGATCCTGATGGCGCCGATGGCGGCGCAGGGCGAAGAGGCCGTGGGCTCGATGGGCACCGACACGCCGATCTCGGCGCTGTCGGACAAGGCTAAGCTGCTGTTCACCTACTTCAAGCAGAACTTTGCCCAGGTGACGAACCCGCCGATCGATCCGATCCGCGAAGAGATCGTCATGAGCCTCGTCTCGATCATCGGGCCGCGGCCGAACCTGTTCGACCTCGAAGGCACGTCGCGCAGCAAGCGCCTCGAAGTGCGCCAGCCGATCCTCACCAACGAGGACCTGGAGAAGATCCGCGCGATCACCGCTGTCGCCGACAATCCGTTCAAGTCGATCACGCTCGACACCACCTGGGCGGCCGACCGCGCCGCCGCGGGGCTCGCGCCGGCGCTCGACGCGCTGTGCGCCGCCGCCGAGAAGGCGGTGCGCGACGGCATCAACATCATCATTCTCTCGGACCGCAAGTCCGGCGGCGACCGCGTGCCGATGCCGGCGCTGTTGTCCTGCGCGGCCGTGCATCACCATCTGATCCGGCAGGGCCTGCGCACCTCGGTCGGCTTGGTTGTCGAGTCCGGCGAGCCGCGCGAGGTGCATCACTTCGGTTGCCTCGCGGGCTACGGTGCCGAAGCGATCAATCCCTATCTCGCCTTCGAGACGCTGATCGCGATGCATGCCGAGCTGCCCGGCAAGCTCGACAAGAAGGAAATCGTCAAGCGCTACATCAAGGCGATCGACAAGGGCCTGCTCAAGGTGATGTCCAAGATGGGCATCTCGACCTACCAGTCGTATTGCGGCGCCCAGATTTTCGACGCTGTCGGGCTCAAGGCCGAGTTCGTCGACCGTTATTTCACCGGCACCGCGACCCGCATCGAGGGCGTCGGCCTGACCGAGATCGCCGAGGAAGCCGTGCGCCGCCATCGCGACGCGTTCGGCGACTCGCCGATCTTCAAGAGCATGCTCGACGTCGGCGGCGAATATGCCGTGCGCGTGCGCGGCGAGGACCACGTCTGGACCGCCACTACGGTGTCGACTTTGCAGCACGCCGTGCGTGGCAACTCGCAGGACAAGTACCGGGCCTTTGCGAAAGTCCTCAACGAGCAGGACCGGCTGGTCACGATCCGCGGCCTGTTCCGGGTGAAGAACGCCGAGGAAGACGGCCGCAAGCCCGTGCCGCTCGACGAGGTCGAGCCCGCCAAGAACATCGTGAAGCGTTTCGCCACCGGAGCGATGTCGTTCGGCTCCATATCCCGTGAAGCGCACACCACGCTCGCCATCGCCATGAACCGCATCGGCGGCAAGTCGAACACCGGCGAAGGCGGCGAGGAGCCCGACCGCTTCAAGCCGCTGCCGAACGGCGACAGCATGCGATCGGCGATCAAGCAGGTCGCCTCGGGCCGCTTCGGCGTCACCGCGGAGTATCTCGTCAACTCCGACATGATGCAGATCAAGATGGCGCAGGGAGCGAAGCCCGGCGAAGGCGGTCAGCTCCCGGGCCACAAGGTCGACAAGGCCATCGCCAAGGTGCGCAACTCGACGCCGGGCGTAGGCCTGATCTCGCCGCCGCCGCATCACGACATCTATTCGATCGAAGATCTCGCGCAGCTCATCTTCGACCTGAAGAACGTCAATCCCGCCGCCGATGTCTCGGTAAAGCTCGTCTCGGAAGTGGGAGTCGGCACGGTCGCGGCTGGCGTCTCCAAGGCGATGTCCGACCACGTCACCATTTCGGGC
Source organism: uncultured Rhodoplanes sp. (assembly GCA_936924235.1). Classification (GTDB taxonomy): domain Bacteria; phylum Pseudomonadota; class Alphaproteobacteria; order Rhizobiales; family Xanthobacteraceae; genus Z2-YC6860. The sequence continues at coordinate 15,047 of CAKZHN010000467.1, forward strand.
TTCGAGGGTGGCACCGGCGCGAGCCCCCTCACCTCGCTGAAGCATGCCGGCTCGCCATGGGAGATCGGCCTCGCTGAGACGCATCAGACGCTGGTGGCCAATCGGCTCCGCAGCCGCATCGCCGTGCAGGTCGACGGCGGCATCCGCACCGGCCGCGACGTCGTGATCGGCGCGCTGCTCGGCGCCGACGAGTTCGGCTTCTCGACCGCGCCGTTGATCGCGGCCGGCTGCATCATGATGCGCAAGTGCCATCTCAACACCTGCCCGGTCGGCGTTGCGACGCAGGACCCGGTGCTGCGCGCCCGCTTCACCGGCCAGCCCGAGCACGTCATCAACTTCTTCTTCTTCGTCGCCGAAGAGGTGCGCGAGATCATGGCCGCGATGGGCTATCGCACCTTCAACGAGATGATCGGCCAGATGCAGATGCTCGACCAGCGCAAGGTGATCGAGCACTGGAAGGCCAAGGGCCTCGACTTCTCCAAGCTGTTCACCAAGCCGGTGGCGCCCGACAGCGTGGGCATCCACCGCAGCGAGACCCAGAAGCACAAGATTCACGACATCATCGACCGCAAGCTGATCGCGGGCGCGCAGGCGGCGCTCGACCGCGGCGCGCCGGTGCGGCTGACGCAGGCGATCCGCAACATCGATCGCACCGCGGGCGCGATGCTGTCCGGCGAGGTCGCCAAGCGTTACGGTCATGCCGGCCTGCCCGACGACACGATCCATGTCAGCCTCAAAGGGACCGCCGGCCAGAGCTTCGGCGCGTTCCTCGCCAAGGGCGTCACTTTCGACCTCGAAGGCGAAGGCAACGACTATGTCGGCAAGGGCCTCTCGGGCGGCCGCATCATCGTGCGCCCGACCGCCGACGCCGGCATCGTGCCGGAGGAGTCGATCATCGTCGGCAACACCGTGCTGTACGGCGCGATCAGCGGCGAGGCCTATTTCCGCGGCATCGCCGGCGAGCGCTTCGCGGTGCGCAACTCCGGCGCCACCGTCGTGGTCGAAGGCACCGGCGACCATGGCTGCGAATACATGACCGGCGGCATCGTCGTCGTGATCGGCCCGACCGGCCGCAACTTCGCGGCCGGCATGTCGGGCGGCATCGCCTATGTGCTCGACGAGGACGGCACCTTCGAGAAGCGCTGCAACCTCGCGATGGTCGAGCTCGAGCCGATCGCCGCCGAGGAAGAGATCAGCCAGAAGGAATACGGCCACGCCAACGACCTCGAAGCCCACGGCCGCGTCGACATCACGTCCGACATGACGAGCTTCGACGCCGAGCGGCTGCGTATCCTGATCACGCGGCATGGCCGCTTCACCGGCTCCAAGCGAGCCGCCGAAATCCTCGCCGACTGGAAGAGCTATCTGCCGAAGTTCCGCAAAGTGATGCCGGTCGAGTACCGGCGCGCGCTCGCTGAATTGAAAGCGGCCGAAGCGGCCGAGGCCGACAAACCAAAGCTTGCGCGCGCGTAGACATCGATGGGTAAGGTCACTGGATTTCTCGAATTCGAACGCAACGACCGGGACTACCGTCCGGTCGAAGAGCGGATTCGCAACTACAAAGAGTTCGTGCTGCCGCTGCCGGAGAAGGACATCCGGGAGCAGGCGGCGCGCTGCATGAACTGCGGCGTGCCCTATTGCCACGGCACCAACACCATCACCAACCAGCCGACCGGCTGCCCGGTGAACAACCAGATCCCGGACTGGAACGACCTGGTCTATTCCGGCAACTGGGAAGAGGCCGCGCGCAACCTGCACTCGACCAACAACTTCCCTGAGGTCACCGGCCGCGTGTGTCCGGCGCCGTGCGAGGCGTCCTGCACGCTCAACATCGACGACAATCCGGTCACCATCAAAAGCATCGAGTGCGAGATCGCCGACCGCGCCATCGCGGTGGGTCTCAAGCCCGAAAGCTATGGCCCCAAGACCGGCAAGAAGGTCGCGGTGATCGGCTCGGGTCCGGCCGGCATGGCCTGCGCGCAGCAGCTCGCGCGCGCCGGCCATGACGTGCACCTCTACGAGAAATTCGCCAAAGCCGGCGGCCTGATGCGCTACGGCATTCCCGACTTCAAGATGGAGAAGGGCAACATCGATCAGCGCGCCCTGCAGATGGAAGCCGAGGGCGTGACCTTCCATTACGGCGTCCATGTCGGCGTCGATCTGCCGATCGAGCAGCTCGTGAAGGACTACGACGCGGTGGCACTGACCGGCGGCGCCGAGAAGGGCCGCGACCTTCCGATCCCGGGCCGTGAGCTCAAGGGCATCCACTTCGCGATGGATTTCCTGCCGCAGCAGAACCGCCGCGTCAGCGGCGAGCCGCTCGGCAAGGTCGAGGCTATCCTCGCCACCGGCAAGAAGGTCGTCGTCATCGGCGGCGGCGACACCGGCTCCGACTGCATCGGCACCTCGATCCGTCAGGGCGCGGTGTCGGTCACCAATTTCGAGATCATGCCGCAACCGCCCGAGCACGAGAACAAGCCGCTGACCTGGCCGCTGTGGCCGCTGAAGCTGCGCACCTCGTCGAGCCACGAAGAAGGCGTCAATCGCGACTTCGCAGTGCTGACCACCAAGTTCACCGGCGAGAACGGCCAGGTGAAGAAGCTGCATTGCGCGCGCGCCGACGCCAAGTTCCAGCCGGTGCCCGGCACCGAGTTCGAGATCGAGGCCGATCTCGTGCTGCTCGCCATGGGCTTCGTCCATCCTGTGCACGAAGGCATGATCAAGTCGCTCGGCGTGGAGCTTGATCCGCGCGGCAACGTGAAGGCCGACCAGCTCGCCTACCAGAGCTCGATGCCGAAGGTGTTTGCGGCAGGCGACATGCGCCGCGGGCAATCGCTCGTCGTGTGGGCGATCCGCGAGGGCCGGCAATGCGCCCACGCGATCGACAAATTCCTGATGGGATCAACCTCGCTGCCGCGCTGAGCGCGACAGCGTTCTAGCGACCGAAGAAGCTGCCGAAGTCGTCGCGGCGGCGCTGCGGCTGTTGCTGTTGCGGCGGCGCCTGGCGCCGCGGCGCGAACGTGTCGGCGGCCTGCGCCTGCTGTGGCTGGGAGCGGCCCGTGGTCTTCTTCGTCGCAGCAGCACCGGCCTTGTTGTCAGCCTTCGCGTCCGGCGTCGTGGCCGTCGCGACCGCGGGCGCAGGCGCCGCCGCAGCAGCAGCCGGAGCCGGCGTCGGATCGGTGGTGACCGCAACCGTCGGATCGGTGCCGAACGCCGCGATGCCGCGACGCGGCCAGCGGAAGTCGTCGCTGCGGCCGGCCGGCGGCGTCAGCGGCTCGCCCTTGACCAGCACGCGGGTGGCCGCGCGCGGATTGGCCATCGCGGCGGGCTCGGCCACGGCGCCGAGCAGATCCTGATTGGCGGCGGCCGCGCCTGTGAGCGACACGACCGGACCTGCCAAAGGCCGCGCGGTCGCGGCGCCCGGACCCTTCGGGGTCTGAAGCTGCGGCTCGGCCGGCAGCGCTGCGATCGAAGGATCGGTGCCGCGCTGCATGACGCGGCGGATTTCGCGCTCGAGATAATGCGCAAGCTTGCGCGCGCCGGACTTGGTGAAATGCACGCCGTCGCTGACACGCAGCCTGCGGGTCTGGCCTTCGAAGTCCGGGCCCTGCACGGCGAAGCGGCCGCCTTCGTCGACGAAGCCATCCCACACATCGATATAGGTGACGCCCGCTTTCTCGGCGCGGGTGCGGAACAGATCGTTGAGATAGAGCATCTCGCTGGTCGACTTCTGTCCGCGGATCGACGGCAGGCCGACCCAGAACACCGGCACGCCGGCGCTCTTCAACGCCGCGATGGTCGCATCGATGCGCCGCGTGTACTGCTCGGCCCATTCGTCGGTGCGGAATTCGTAGGTGCGAAGCCCCGGCCCGGTCTTCTCGGCCTGCTGCTGCTCGGACGACGCACGCTCGGTGTCCTGCACGTCAGGCGGCGTCGCCGTTGCGCCAGCCTGCGGCACCAGCGGCGGCGCCGTGGTCGACGCGCCGCCAGCAGCGCTCGGCGGGCCTGCCTGGATCGGACGGAG
>CAKZHN010000468.1 GCA_936924235.1 uncultured Rhodoplanes sp.
GGCGATGGCATCGGGCATCGGCGCGCGGCTGCTGGCGCAGCCGTCGGATGTCGAGGCGCACGCTTACTGGTTCGGCGAGGACCAGGCGCGCTATCTCGTGACCGTGCCGATCGATCGCGCCGACGCCGTGCTGCAGCGAATCAAGTCCGCGAACGTGCCCGTGAGCCGCATCGGCACCACCGGCGGCGACAGCATCTCGATCCCGGGCGAACGCGCGATTGCGGTCGCTGCGCTGAACGAGCGCTTCGAAGGCTGGCTGCCGGCCTACATGGCCGGCGCCGCCTGACGGCCGAGCTTACTGGCCCATCAACATCCGGTCGCGCAGCGCGCGGCGCAGCGGGAAGGGTCCCGGCGGCAAAGCCGGCCGCGCGGCTGGCGGTGCAGCTTCGGCCTCGGCGGCAACCGGCGCTGCGCCACCCGCGACGGCGGCGAGCGCGGTCTGGCAATTCGGCGACAGCCGTGACGCGTTGCGCTGCAGGCAGGCGGCGGCTTCAGGTCCGCCGGGTTGAATGCCGCGGCAGTTCATCATGAAATCGCGGCCGCATGCCGCCTTGATCGCGCTTTTCTGCTCCGCCGTCGGCATTGCGGGCGCTGCCGCTGCTGCGGGTGCCGCAGCAGCCGCGGCGGGTGCGCCGCTCGAGATCGCGGCGATCGCGCCCCTGCAGTTCGGCGAGAGCTGCGCGGAATTGCGCTGCAGGCAGCGCAGCGCGTCGGCGCCGCCAGGCTGCACGCCGCGGCACTTCGACATGAAGTCGCCCTGGCAGGATTGGCGGATCGCCGCTTGCTGAGCTGAGGTCGGGCGCGTCGTCACAGTTGCGGCTGGCGGCGCGGCGACGACCTCCCGGCGCGGCGCCGGTGCAGGCGCTGGCGTTGCGGCTCGTGCTGGTGCCGGCGGCGGCGCGCTGCTCGGCGCACCAGCGCGCGCATCGTCCGGGGCGAACAGCGCAAGCGCGCCGCGGCAATTGTCCGACAGCTCGGCCGAGTGGCTTTGCAGACATTGCAGCGCCTGGGGTGTGGCCGGGGGCACGTTGCCGCATTTGGCCATGTAGTCGGAACCGCAGAACTGGCGGAGCGCGGTCTGCTGTTCAGGCGTCGGCGCGCCGGGGCGAGCGGCTGTGGCCGGCGGCGGTGCGGGCGGCGCGTCGGCAATCGGCGGTGCGACGGCCGCCGCGGCAGGAGCGGGCGCCGGCATCGTGGGTGCGACCGCCTGGGCCGGCGCGCTGCGCGGCGCGAGCGCGTTCACGGCGCTCTGGCAGCCGGACGAGAGCTTGGCGACATTGCGCTGCAGGCATTGCAGCGCCTCGGCGCCGCCCGGCGTGACGCCGGAGCAGTTGGACATGAAATCGGAGCGGCAGTTGTTGCGGATCGCGCTCTGCTGTTCGGCCGTGGGCTGAGCGGAGACGGGGCTGGCAACCACGACGAGCTGAAGCGCGACAGCGGCGAGCGTGTAACGGACGACGCGGTGTGAGTTGTACGGCATGGATGGCCCCCGGTGCTGAATATTACAGGCGGGATGCTATGCCATGACCGGCCGGAGCGGGAGCGGAGAAAACTGGGTGCAATTGGCACTGCGGAACGCGCCGTTTCGGCCGGTCACCCCTTGGTTGGCCTCGTTTTGGATGCCGCGTGCGGGGGCCTCGTTCAGGGCAGGTCGGAAAACGCAACCAACAGGGCGACGCTGAGGGCCGAGGCGATGAGCAGGGCGGTGTCGAGCATGGTCGCGGTCCTGGTTTTCAAAGCCAAGCGGCTTTGTGCTGCGCCACACCATGCAGATAGGATGCCAATACGGCACAGGCGGTATTTTTGGAATATTCGCAGCGCGGCTGGCCCGATTTTGGCATAATCCTCAGGTGAATCAGGCGCCGGGGAAAGTGGTGCGCCGTCAGGACCTTAATTCCATGCCGATGAATGCGGGCGATATCGAGAAACTGATCAAGGCCGGGATTCCCGACGCAGAGGTGACGATTCGGGACCTCGCCGGCGACGGCGATCATTATGCCGCAACCGTGATCGCCGAATCGTTCCGCGGCAAGTCGCGCGTCCAGCAGCACCAGCTTGTGTACAACGCTCTGAAGGGCCAAATGGGTGGTGCGCTGCATGCGCTCGCCTTGCAGACCGGCCTGCCGGAGGGGTAGTTTTCGGGCAAGCGAGCGCACCGCAGGTGCGCGCAAAGGAAAAGCCAATGGCCATCGAGCAATTCATCGACAACGAAGTCAAAAGCAACGACGTTGTGCTGTTCATGAAAGGCACGCCGCAGTTCCCGATGTGTGGTTTCTCGGGGCAGGTGGTGCAGATCCTCGACTATCTCGGCGTGAGCTACAAAGGCCTCAACGTCCTGGAGAACGAGGAGCTCCGCAACGGCATTAAGGTCTTTTCGAACTGGCCGACCATTCCGCAGCTCTACGTGAAGGGCGAGTTCGTCGGCGGCTGCGACATCGTCCGCGAGATGTTCCAGGCGGGCGAGCTGCAATCGCTGATGAAGGAAAAGGGCCTGCCGGTGAAGGACGCCGCGCCGGTCTGACCGGCCGCGGCTCAACCCGCTTCTCCACAAAAAAAAGCCGCCCGGTCGGGCGGCTTTTCCTTTGCGTCGTGGCGCTTCGATCAGCGCGAATAATATTCGACGACGAGGTGCGGCTCCATCGCCACCGGATAGGGCACCTCGTTGAGCGCCGGGATGCGAATGAACTTGGCCGAAACCTTGCCGTCGTCGACCTCGATGTAGTCCGGCACGTCGCGCTCGCCGAGCGCGCGGGCTTCGAGCACGAGGGCGAGCTGCTTGGAGGATTCCTTCACCTCGACCACGTCGTTCACCTTCAACCGATAGCTCGCGATGGTGACGCGGCGTCCGTTGACCTTGATGTGGCCGTGGCTGATGAACTGCCGCGCCGCGAACACGGTCGGCACGAACTTGGCGCGATAGACCACCGCGTCGAGCCGCTGCTCGAGCAGGCCGATCATGTGCGCGCCGGTGTCGCCCTTCTGCCGCCGGGCTTCGGTGTAGATGCCACGGAACTGGCGCTCGGAAATGTTGCCGTAGTAGCCGCGCAGCTTCTGCTTGGCCTTCAGCTGCACGCCGTAGTCGGAGAGCTTGCTCTTGCGGCGCTGGCCGTGCTGGCCCGGGCCGTATTCACGCTTGTTGACGGGGCTCTTCGGGCGGCCCCACACATTCTGGCCCATACGGCGGTCGATCTTGTACTTCGCCTCGTGGCGCTTGGTCATCGCGTCCTCAGTCCTTGTTTAAGAGCAGGATTGCTCGTTGAGGATCGCGCCCTCCTACTGCCCAGGCCAAAGCCTTGGGCCGACAGGTTTTGCAGCCAAAGCGTAAGTCATTGCGGAAACTGGCAAAACCGCGGGTCGCGAAACACCACGCGGGCCCAAAGGCCCGCGAGATGGGCAGGCTTTTAGGGGCAAAGCCCAATTGTGTCAAACGCCTGCGCCAGCTGGCACCCCGGTTTCCAGGCCGAACCGGGCGAGTGCCGCGCCGAGACCCGGGCCGGGCCCGCGGCCGGAGCTGAACACCGCGCGGCCGGTGGCCTTGGCGCCGCCGCCGTCGGCCGGACCCAAGAGGTCCGTGACCCGGCGGGCGATGGCCGGCGCCGGGTCGATGAAATTGACCGGCCAGGGGGCGAGTTTTTGCAGCCGGTCGAGCAGCAGCGGGTAGTGGGTGCAGGCCAGCACCACCGTGTCGGTGCGCGCGCCGTCCGCTTCCGCAAAGCAGGGCGCGAGCTCGGCTGCGATCGCGTCGTCGCTGACGGGCTCGCCCGTCAGGGCCGCTTCCGCCAATTCGGCCAGCCGCTGCGAGCCGACCAGCGTCACCGCGCAGCCTTGCGCAAAGTCGCGGATCAACGCGCGGGTGTATTCGCGGCTCACGGTGGCTTCGGTTCCAAGCACTGAGACGAGCTTGGTTTTCGAGCCCGCGCAGGCCGGCTTGATGGCCGGCACGGTGCCGACAAACGGAACCTGGAACCGGGCCCGGAGTTGAGGAAGCACGAGGGTCGAGGCGGTGTTGCAGGCCACCACCACCAGATCCGGCCGATGCACGGTGAGCCATCCGTCCATCACGTCGAGGACACGTTCGACCAGCACCGGCTCTTCGCGGCGGCCATAGGGGAAGAAGGCATCGTCGAGGGCGTAGATGAAGTTCGCGTCGGGGCGGACCTTTACGACCTCGCGATAGACCGTCAGGCCGCCGAGCCCGGAGTCGAACACGAGAATGGCAGGCGGTGCAGAAGGGGAGGACATGGAGCACATCATATCCCATCCGCCGCTGCTCCGTCCGCAACCGCCGCGAACCGCCGTTAACCACTCCCTTCAACCACCGCCTCACAAACCTGGGACTTGAAGCCGTGCCGCCAGACCTGCGCGATCTCAGCCGCTCCGCGATTCTGCTGGATATCGACGGCACCTTGCTCGACATCGCGCCGACCCCGCAGGCGGTGTTCGTCCCGCCTTCGCTGCGCCAATCGCTCGCGGTGCTGCGTGAGCGGGTGGACGGGGCGCTCGCGCTGGTGAGCGGACGGCTGATTTCCGACATCGACTCGCTGTTCACGCCGCTGCGGCTGTCCGCGGTCGGCGGTCATGGCGCGGAGCTGCGGCCGCACGGCGAGGGCGACACCGTCGACCAGCGCGCCTATTCGCTCGAGGCGGGGTTGCGCGCCGAGCTCGCCGCGATCGCCAAGCGTCATGAGGGCGTCCTCTTCGAAGACAAGGGCTCGTCGATCGCGCTGCATTACCGGACCGCGCCGAAGCAGGGCGTCAGCCTCAACCACGACGTCAAGCATGCGTTCGAGGGGTGGAACGATCCTTCGATCGAGCTCCTGGCCGGCAAGGCTGTGCTCGAGATCAAGCACCGCGGCTACAACAAGGGAACCGGCGTGCGAGAGCTGATGAGCTTTGCGCCGTTCAACGGCCGCCGGCCGGTCTACATTGGCGACGACAAGACCGATGAATTTGCATTTTCGGTGATGCCCGAGTTCGACGGCATCGCAGTGTCGGTTGGCCGACGCATCTCGTGGGTCGAGCACTGTTTCGATTCTCCATCCGAGGTGCGCGCGTGGCTCGAACGCTTGTCGCTCGAAGCCGCCGTGTCGTGAGCCTGACGATGGAACTGTCGCGCGATTGTGCAAACGGAACCGAGTTCCCGCGCCGCTCTCGCGCCGTGATTCAAGTTCCTACGCTGCAGCGCAGGAACTTTTTCGCAAACGACCCGTTACCTTCGTGACCATCCTGACCAGCTTGCTTGGACTTTTTGGGTTCGACGATGTGACGTCAATCGAGTCCACGATTCTGCTTGCGTCGGTGATGGGGGGACAGGGCGTGGAAAGGTTCGTGATTCATGGACGCATTGCGACACGGCAACGGCTACGGATTACCCTCACCTCGATCCACTCCTGCTTCCGGCGATCGACGCTCCCTCACACAATTCGCAACCGAACTGTTCCGCCACAGCGTCGACGCCGATCGTGAGATCGACGTGGCGCGCAGCGGCGGATCCCAATCGGGCCGCGTGATCGTCGTGTCCAATCGCGTCGGCCTGCCGAGCGAGGGCAAGGCCCGCGCCGGCGGTCTCGAAGTGGTGATGCGTTCCTTCATCAAGCGCAATCGCGGCATCTGGTTCGGCTGGAGCGGCCAGACCACGCAGCGCGGCGACGAGAACGTCCGCACCGTCGAGCGCGGCGGCGTCACCTACATCACCACCGATCTCAACCGCAGCGATTACCAGGAATACTACAACGGCTTCGCCAACCGGATGCTGTGGCCGATCCTGCATTACCGGCTCGATCTGGTTGAGTTCTCCAACCGCGATATGAGCGGGTACCTGCGCGTCAATGAGAAGTTCGCCGATATCCTGCATCGCTTCATCAAACCGGAAGATGTGATCTGGGTTCAGGACTACCACCTGATGCCGCTGGCCAAGGCGCTGCGCGAGCGCGGCCACATGAACAAGATCGGCTTCTTCCTGCACATCCCGTTTCCGCCGCCGGAAGTGCTGGCGACGCTGCCCAAGCACGAGCAGAGCATCTATCCGCTCTGTCATTACGATCTGGTCGGCTTCCAGACCGAAGGCGACGCCGACAACTTCGCCAAGTACCTCACCCAGCAGTTTGGGATGCCGAGCCGCGACGGCCGCACGTTCAATGTCAACGGCCGCACGGTCCGCGCCGGGGCGTTTCCGGTCGGCGTCGAGACCGTGGAGTTCGAGCGGCTGGCGCGGCGCAGCGCCCGCGTCGACGAGGTCGTCGAGGTGCAGACCAGCATCGCCAACCGTCCGATGATCATCGGCGTCGACCGGCTCGATTATTCCAAGGGGCTCGACGTGCGCATGCGCGCCTACGAGCACTTCCTGGGCTCCCATCCGCACTGGCGGGGCAAGGTCACCTACCTGCAGATCACCCCGCGCAGCCGCTCGGAGATCAAGGAATATGCCGACATGGAGCGGCGCGTGCGCGAGACCGTCGGCCGCGTCAACGGCCACTACGGGGAAGCGGCCTGGACGCCGATCCGCTACGTCAACCGCACCCACAGCCGCACCTTGCTGGCCGGGCTCTACCGCTGCTCGCGGGTCTGTCTGGTCACGCCGCTGCGCGACGGCATGAACCTTGTCGCCAAGGAATATGTCGCCGCGCAGGATCCGGAGAATCCCGGCGCCCTGGTGCTTTCGAAGTTCGCCGGCGCCGCGGTCGAGTGCAAATCCGCGCTGCTGATCAATCCGTACGACCAGGAGGCGGTGGCCGCGGCCATCGACCAGGCGCTGTCGATGCCGCTCGATGAACGCAAGGAACGGCATCGCGACATGATCGCGGCGCTGTCCGCCAATGACATCAAGGACTGGGGCGAACGCTTCCTGGCGGAGCTGACGCATGAGCCGCAGAGCGGCCTGCGTCTGGTGCAGCAAGCCAGCCTGTAAACGATTCGTCATCCGAGTGCGTATCGGATAGCGGAACGGCCGTGATGGATCACGGCAGGGCTGAACTGCCGCGCGGCCCCTAGTGTGGCAATTTGACCTGCTCTACAATTGATTCAACTCGTGGATGGCCGTCGTCCGACCGTCCGCGAGAAATCTTATTCGAATGGGGAGCGCTCAGATGTCACGCAAAGATTCCATTGCGAAGAACGCGGCCGCCAAGGTCGATCGCCGCAATTTCCTCAAAGGTGTCGCGGTCGCCGGCGCTGCAGCCGGCGCGGTTGCTCCCGGGGCCGCCCAAGCTCTGCCCGCCGCGGGCGCCGAGCCCGCGCGCATTCCGTCGGTGCTGCCGCCGTCCGCCCGCACCATCGCGGCCGAGACCGGCATGCCGGAAAAGGAGATCAACCGGATCGGTGGCAAAGCCGGGTCCGACTTCATGGTCGACGTCATCAAGACGCTCGACATCAAGTATCTGCCGGCGAACTGCGCCTCGAGCTACCGCGGCATCCACGAGTCGCTGATCGACTACGGTCAGAACAAGATGCCGGAATTCCTCACCTGTATGCACGAGGAATCCGCGGTGGCGATGTGCCACGGCTACTTCAAGGTCACCGGCAAGCCGCTGATGACGCTGGTGCACGGCACCGTTGGCCTGATGCATGCGACGATGGCGATCTACAACGCCTGGTGCGATCGCGTGCCGGTGATCATCGTTGGCGGCAACGACATGGACGCCGCGCACCGCCCGCCGGGCGTGCCGACCTTCCATTCGGCGCAGGACATCAACGCCATCGTGCGCGACTACACCAAGTGGGACGACACCCCGGTGTCGCTGCAGCATTTCGCGCAGTCCTTCGTGCGCGGCTACAAGATCGCGATGACCCCGCCCTACGGCCCGGTCATGATGTCGCTGGATGCAGGCCTGCAGCAGGAGCCGATGCACCCGCGCGCCGGCGAGGCCGTTCCGTCGATCCCGAAATATACACCGACCTCGCCGCCTGCCGGCGAGATGGGCGCGGTGAGGGATGCTGCCAAGCTCCTCGCCAACGCGGAGCGGCCGGTGATCGTGGTCGATCGCGCGGCGCGCACCGAGAACGGCGTGCGGCTCCTCGTGCAGCTTGCCGAAGCGCTTCAGGCGCGCGTGGTCGATCTCGGCAACCGCATGAACTTCCCGCGCACGCATCATCTGGTGTCGGGACCGCCCGCGGTCGCCAATGCCGACGTCATCCTCGGCCTCGAGCTTTCCGACTTCTGGGCGGTGATGAACTCGTACGTCGACAACGGCGATGAGGGCATCGGTTTCAACCAGACCCGCATCAAGGCGGGCATGAAGCTGATCAGCATCAACTCGGTCGAGCTCATCACCAAGGCGAACTACCAGGACTTCCAGCGCTTCCAGCCGGTCGACATCGCGATGGCGGCCGACGCCGAGGCGACGCTGCCGGCACTGATCGAGGCCGTGAAGGCCGCGATCCCGAACGACCGCAAGGACGCAATCGCGAAGCGCGGCGAGGCGGCGAAGAAGGCCCGCGACGAGGCGCGCACCCGCACCTTGCAGGCCGCGGCGATCGCCTGGGACGCGAGTCCGATCAGCACCGCGCGTCTGGTGATGGAGACCTGGAACGCCATCAAGAACGAGGACTGGTCGCTGGTCGCCTCGGAAGGCAATGTCAGCAACTGGCCGGCCCGGCTGTGGCCGTTCGAAAAGCACTATCAGTGGCTCGGCCGCTCGGGCGGTTATGGCGTCGGCTACGGCGCGCCGGCCTCGGTCGGTGCCGCGCTCGCCAACCGCGATCTCGGCCGCTTCTCGGTGTCGATCCAGTCGGACGGCGACCTGATGTTCGCCCCGGGCGTGCTGTGGACCGCAGCGAAGCACAAGATCCCGATGCTCGCCGTCATGCACAACAACCGCGGCTATCATCAGGAGCTGATGCACGTGCAACGGATGGCGAGCTTCCGCAACCGCGTCGCGAGCATCGGCAACGATCTCGGGCCGATCGGCACGAGCATCACGAATCCCGACATCGAGTATCACAAGCTCGCCGAGTCCATGGGCTGGTGGGCGAAGGGACCGATCAAGGATCCGGAGCAGCTCGGGCCCGCGATCAAGGAAGCAGTCGCTGCGGTGAAGTCGGGTCAGCCGGCTCTCGTCAACGTCTGGACGCAGCCGCGCTGATTTGATTTGGGGAGCAAGATCAAGATGACACGTTCGTTCGTTCGCGTTGTGCTGGCCGCGGTCGCGGCCGGCACGGTGGTTCTCACGTCGGCTTCGGCGTTCGCCGCAGGCGATGCGGTGAAGGGCAAGGCCAGCTTCATGAAGTACGGCTGCTGGCAGTGCCACGGCACGCAAGGGCAGGGCTCGGCGGTGACGAGTCTCGGCAAGGTGCTGGCGCCCGATCCGCTGCCGTGGGAGTCGTTCTCGGCCTTCGTGCGCACCACCAACCGCGCGATGCCGCCGTTCAGTGAGCAGATCCTGCCGAACGAGGATCTCGCCGACATTTACGCGTATCTGTCGTCGATCCCGAAGGGCAAGGACTACAAGAGCATTCCGCTCTTGAACCAGTAGCCGGCGGCTCGGTTCGTTCTAAGCTCTAAATCGCAGGGCCCCGTGAAAGCGGGGCCCTGCTGCGTTTGATCGCTGTGCTCATGATCGCAGCAGAGTGTTGCGCAAATGAACCACCGCAAAAAGCTTGAGCGCGTGGCGTCACATAGCGGCTCTTTTCGAAGTGCTCTAATTCCAGTCTGCGGCTGTTTAGAGCCTCTATAAATCATTGATATTGCGGCTGAATTTCTGCGTCCCTACGGTTCCGGCGCGACGAAATAACCGTGCGTCCGCAAGAACGCGCGGAATTGTTGGGGGCGACTGATGTGTGAGTTGGCGTTGCGCCGGCATGTGCCGGCGCTGTTGGCGACGACGTTTCTGGTTTCGTGGAGTGTGGTGACGGCGCAAGACGCCAAAGCGCAGAGCGCCACGGCTCAAAACACCACGGTTCAGGCGACGACGGCTCAAGGCACCGCGACTCAAGCCACAACGGCTCAGTCTCCGGCGCCCGACGCGACAGCGCCGAAGGCGCAGCAGAGCGGCCGGACCGAACTTCCCAAGATCAACGTGCGCAGCAACCGCAATCAGCGGCGCACCGCCCGCGTTGCGCCGCCGGCGCCGCGGCCGCCTTCGTCCGCGCCGCTCCCGCCCAATCCGGGCGGCGACGTCGGCTATCACGCCGAGAGCACCACGGCCGGTACCAAGACCGACACGGCGCTGCGCAACATTCCGCAGTCGATCACGGTGATCACCAAGCAGCAGGTCGAGGATATCGGCGCGCACCGGCTCGAAGACGTCGCGCACTATGTACCGGGCGTGAACTGGCACCAGGGCGAGGGCAACCGCGACCAGATCGTCATCCGCGGCGTCAGCTCCACGGCCGACTTCTTCGTCGACGGCATCCGCGACGACGGCCAGGTGTTCCGCGATCTCTACAACACCCAGCGCCTCGAATTCCTGAAAGGCCCGAATGCGATGATCTTCGGCCGCGGCGGCAGCGGCGGTGTGCTCAACCGCGTGCTCAAGACCGCCGACGGCGTGCCGATCAACGAATGGAAGATCCAGACCGGCTCCTACAACAATGCCCGCGTGTCCGGCGACGTCGGCGGCAAGATCACCGACACCTTGTACGGCCGCCTCAACGGCGTGTTCGAGGATAGCGACAGCTATCGCAACTACAGCCACATGCAGCGCGGCGGCATCAACCCGACGCTGACCTGGCTCGCAACGCCGCTCACCAAGGTGAAGCTCTCTTACGAATACTTCCACGACTACCGCACGGCGGATCGCGGCATTCCGTCGTATCTGTCGGGCGTGCCGTTCGGCGGCGCCTCGCCGTCGCAGTTCTTCGGCGATCCTTCGGTGAGCAACACCTCGCTCACCCAGAACATCGCGACCGCGGTGATCGATCACGACTTCGCCAACGGGCTTTCAGTCAAAAGCCAGACCCGTTACGCGAACTACCAGCACTACTATCAGAACGTCTATCCCGGCAGTACGGTGACCAACGCCAACACCTATACGCTCGCCGCTTACAACAACAGCAACGATCGCCAGAACGCCATCAACCAGACCGACTGGACCTATCGGTTCTATACCGCCGACGTGAAGCACATCTTCGTGTTCGGCACCGAGTTCGGCAATCAGCAGTCGTCCAACAACCGGCACACCGGCTTCTTTGGCACCTCGGCCAACTCGACGCCGATCTCAGTGTTCAGCCCGACGGTGTTCAACACCGGGGTCAATTTTCGCGGTCAGGCATCGGACGCCCGCAACCAGACCGACCTCAACACCAGCTCAGCCTATTTCCAGGACCAGATCGAGCTGACCCGCTGGTTGCAGATCATCGGTGGCCTCCGCTTCGACCGCTTTGATCTGAACTACGTCAACCTCAACGAGCAGAGCTCGACCTTCGGCCAGACCTTTGCGCGGACCGACGACCTGTGGTCGCCGCGCATCGGTGCCGTGTTGAAGCCGATCGAGCCATTCTCATTCTACGGCAGCTACAGCGTGTCGTATCTGCCTGCTTCGGGCGACCAGTTCAACGCGCTGACGGCAACCAGCACCCAATTGAAGCCGGAGAAATTTACCAACCAGGAGGTCGGCACCAAATGGGATATCCTGCCCCGGTTGACCTGGACCACGGCGTTCTACCAGCTCGACCGTGAGAACTCGGCGATCAAGGACAGTGTTACCCAGCAGGTCGTGGCGCAGGGCGCGTCGCGCACCAAAGGCATCGAAACCGGTCTCGCCGGCTACGTGACCGACAGGTGGCAGGTCAGCGCCGGTTACGCCAACGTCAACTCTCACTTCCTCACCGATTCCGCGAACGCCGGCACAGGAGCGGCAGCCGCGAAAGCGGGCGCTCACGTCAATTTCGTGCCGGTGCACACCTACTCGCTCTGGAATCGCTACGATATCAACTACAACTGGGGCGTCGGTCTCGGCGTGATCTCGCAGACCGAATACTACGCGGCGGCTGACAATCTGGTGCACGTGCCGGGCTACACCCGCGTCGACGGCGCGGTGTATTGGCGGCTCAACAAGTTCGTCAAGGCGCAGGTCAACGTCGAGAACATCTTCGGCGCGAAGTACTACCCGACCGCCGACGGCACCAACAACATCACCATCGGCTCGCCGCGCGCGGCGTGGTTCACGCTGACGACGAACTTCACCGGCGAGGATCGCTCCGCGCCGATCTGGGGTCCGGGACTGGCGTCGATCCTGCGGCCGGCGTCGACCGGGCCGGCCGGCGTGTCCGGGCCCTTGGCGGCGGGGCCGGGCTCGGGCTCAAGCTACTGAGCGACGCTCATATGATTGAATGATGCGCTAGGGCGCGGCTTAACAGGCCGCGCCTGTTCGTTTTGATGGCCGGCATGAACATTCAAACTAGAAGAATTCCAAGTTGCCGAACTTACGGCAATTCTACTTTGTGCACCGGCATGCAGCCGCTATACACGCAAGACAACCCGACATTACTTGGAACGATCCTAAAGAGCGCGTGATGGCTGCGGCGTCCACATTCCGGCTGCGCCGGGTCTTCGTGCAGATCCATCTGTGGCTCGGGATCGGCCTTGCCTTGTTGCTCGTTCCGATCTCGCTCTCGGGCGCGGCTCTCGTCTGGCATGACCAGTTTGATGCGCTGTTTCATCCGTCGCGCTATGCGGCGACGACGGGTCAGCCGTTGTCCCCCTCGCAGTTGGTCGTACATGCCAGTGCCGCACTGGAGCGTGGCTTCCAGCCGATCGCGCTGCGCATGCCGGAGGGTGAAGGCTCGCCCGCGACGGTGTCGGCGCGCGAAGGCCGGCGCGGTGAGGGCGCGGCCGGCGGCCGGCCGCGGCTCGTCACCGTCTATCTCGATCCGCCGAGCGGACGCGTGCTCGACGTGGTCGAATTCCGCGACTCGCTGATCGGCGTACTGCATCGTTTTCACGAGAACCTGACGATCCCTGAATGGAACGGCCGCAGCATCGTCGGCTGGGTCGGTGTCGCGATGCTGATCCTGAGCCTCAGCGGCATCTATCTGTGGCGGCCGCGCAACGCCGGTTTCCTGCGCGGCTTGCGCTTCACGCGCGGGCCCGCCTTTTCGTTCAACCTGCATCACCTGTTCGGCTTCTGGATTTCGATCCCGCTCGCGGTGGTGTCGGCGACCGGCATCTATCTCGGCTTTCCGCAGCAGGGTCGTGAGATGATCGCATCCGTCGCGCCGATGGCGCCGCCGCAGCGCGGCGGCTTCGCCGCGCCGCTGTTGCCGAAGCCCGAGCTCTCCGTCGACCGCGCCGCTGACATTGCAATCGGCGCCGTGGCAGGCGCTAAGCTCGCCGCGGTGTTTCTGCCGGCGCAGCAGAGCGGCGCCTGGCGGGTGCAGCTTCGCGATCCGCAGTCATCGGACCTGCTCACCGTCATGGTCGACGACCGCAGCGCGGCGGCAAGCCGCGTGACCCCGCTCTCGGGCGATCGCGCCGCGCAGTGGATCCGCGGGCTTCACGAGGGCAGCCGTGGCGGCGCGCTGTGGCAGGTCCTGGTGTTCGTTTGCGGCGTGCTGCCGACCGTCTTCGTGATCACCGGCGTGCTGATCTGGCTGCGCAGCCGCGGGCGGCCGAAGCCGCTGCCGGCCGCTCCCGCCATGGCGGCGATGCCTCAGATCGAGGCTGCCGAATGAGCGCCAAGATCGATCGGCATCACGGCCCTGCGTCCAGCGCCGCCGACCCCTCTGGTCCAGGCGCTTGTGACACTGTTACATACGCACCGTACGGTGCATCGGAGCGCGAGCGGGGCGGCCTCGGCCTTTGAGAACGTGCAGGATTTGTCGATGGGAATCAGTCGTTTAGTTGCTCGCTTTGCCCTGGCCGCGGCGGCCGCCGCGCTCGGGACGGTCTCGGCTCTGGCCCAGGCTCCCGCGCCGAGCCCCTCGGCATCCGCACGACCGGCGGTGTCGCAACCGGCCATGTCGCTACCAGCCGCGCCGCTACCAGCCACGCCGCTACCAGCCACGCCGCCATCCGCCCCGTCGCAGCCGGTTCCGGCCGCCGCCGCACCCGCCGTTCCATCTGCCGCGGCCGCGCCAGTTCCCGCCACGCCTGAAGCACCAGCGGCTGCCGCTCCGACTCCGGCGGTCGGCACCGCACAGGTTTCGCCGCTCGAACTGCCCCGCGATCTGTCGCCCTGGGGCATGTTCATGAATGCCGACATCATCGTGAAGCTGGTGATGATCGGGCTCGTGTTCGCGTCGCTGGTCACCTGGACGGTCTGCGTCGCCAAGTACTGGGAATTGTTCGCCGCCTCGCGCAAGGCGCGCGCGGCGCTCGGCCTGCTCAACGAGGCGCGCTCGCTCGCCGAGGCCAACCAGCGGCTCGGCCGCGGCGAGAGCGCCGTCGAGCGGCTGGTGCGCGCTGCCGTTCAGGAGGTGCAGATGTCGCCGCATCCCGAGCCGGAAGGCCTGAAGGAGCGGATCGCGTGGCTGCTGGAGCGCGTCGAGGCTTCGGCCATCCGCCGCACCGGCCGCGGCATGGGGCTTCTCGCCACCATCGGCGCGACCGCGCCGTTCGTCGGCCTGTTCGGCACCGTGTGGGGCATCATGAACAGCTTCATCGGCATCTCCAACGCCCACACCACGAACCTCGCGGTGGTGGCGCCCGGCATCGCCGAGGCGCTGCTCGCCACCGCGCTCGGGCTGTTCGCCGCGATTCCGGCGGTGGTGATCTACAACGTGTTCTCGCGTGCGACCGGCGGCTATCGCGCGCTGCTCGCCGACGGCTCGGCGCTGGTGATGCGGCTGGTGAGCCGCGACTGCGAGCGCATGTCGTCGCAGCTGTCGCGCGCCGCCGCGGAGTAGCGCCGTGGCGATCAAGCTCGGTCACGACAGCGACGAGTTCGAGGAGACGCACGAGATCAACGTCACGCCGTTCATCGACGTGATCCTGGTGCTGCTGATCATCTTCATGATCGCGGCGCCGCTCGCCACCGTCGACATCCCGGTGGAACTGCCTTCGACTACGGCGCAACGGCAGGAGCGGCCGGACAAGCCGATCTTCCTCACCATCAAGGCCGATCGCTCGCTCGCGATCGGCGAAGACATGATCTCGCGCGACGGGCTCTCCCAGGCGCTCGACACCGCCGCCAAGGGCAATCACGGCGAGCGCATCTTCCTGCGCGCCGACAAGAGCGTCACCTATGGCGACATCATGCAGGTGATGAACGACATGCGGAGCGCAGGCTATCTGAAGATCGCGCTCGTCGGCCTGGAGGATCGCCAGGCCAAATGACGGCGCAGTCGCTCATCCTGCCGGCTTACGACGGCGCCGAGCTCCGGCGCTGGGCCTTTGCGGCGGCCTTCGTGGTCACCGCCCATGTCGCGGCTGTCGGGGCTTACGTCCTGCTGCCGTCGGACGAGGACGAGGGCGGCTCCGACCTTCCCGCGGTGTTCGTCGACCTGACGCCGATCGCGTCGTCATCGCCTTCGCTCGCGGATCTGCCGCCGGGGCAGGAGGCGCCCGAGGCCCTGCCGACGCCGAAGCCGGAGGAGATCAAGCCGGAGCAGGTCGCCGAGCCTATTCAAAAGATCGAGACCCCATCCGAGGTGACGCTGCCGGCGCCTGAGACCAAACACGAAGAGCAGAAACCGCAGGAGCAGCAGGCTCCTTCGGTCGCCGCCGCACCGCCGCGAGCCGAGCAGGTGGGACCGGAACGGCCGGCGGCGGCGCCGCAAGGCAGCAACGCCAGCCGCAACGTCGAGCTTCGCTGGAACCATCTGTTGTCGGCGCGGCTGCAGCAGAACAAACGCTATCCGGCTGCCGCGCATGGCGAGCAGGGTGCCGTCACTTTCGCGTTCGTGGTGAACGCCAAGGGTGTCGTG
This sequence comes from uncultured Rhodoplanes sp., assembly GCA_936924235.1. Lineage (GTDB taxonomy): Bacteria > Pseudomonadota > Alphaproteobacteria > Rhizobiales > Xanthobacteraceae > Z2-YC6860. The sequence goes on from CAKZHN010000468.1 coordinate 15,802, forward strand.
CTGTCGCAGAGAATCATCCGCAGCTCCGGCTCTTCGGCGCTCGACAACGAGGCCCTGGCAATGTTGCAGCGTGCGCAGCCGCTGCCGGTGTTCCTGCCGGGCATGGGCGGGGAGCCGCTGGAGCGGACCCAGACGATCAACTACAGCGCGCCGAAGTAAGACATCTCGCGGTTGGCTTCAGCGAAGGCCGACATCCTGTGTCGGGTCGATCTGTCTCATGGACGCTCTCACGGCCTTCGGCTTGTTCGCTGTTACTGCGATGCTCGTCTGCTACGCGCTCGAGGATCGCAGCCATTGGTTCGTGCTGGCATTTGCCGGAGCCTGCGCGCTCGGCTCGGTCTACGGATTTTTGCAGGGCGCCTGGCCATTCGGCTTGGTCGAGGCGGTATGGGCGGCAGTTGCGGCGTGGCGCTGGTCCCAACGGTCAGCTTGACGACAACTGCGCTGCCTCAAAGCTCGTCGAGATTGTCCGGCACCTCGCCGAACACCTTCAGGATCGTCGCCTCACCGAACTGACCGACGTTCGGCTCGCCGGTGCGCTTGAACGCCAGCGCGCCGACATTGTCCGGATGGCGCGACAGCGCCTCGGCGCGGCGGATCGCGGCGAGTTCGTTCGGCAACTCCTGCGCCTGGCCCGCCATGATGCCGTCTTCCGATCGTCCGAAGGGCAGAGCGACGTAGTAGGTGACAGACATCGGAGCACCCGTCCGGATCGTTTAGGCCTTCAGCGCCCGCGCGGGCTTTTTCGCCCGCGTGGGATTGTCCACCTTCGCCCGCGCCTGATTTCTTTTGCGCTGGAAGCCGGTGGAGACCTGCGCCTTCAGCTCCTCGAGCTCCGCCTCGAGAAACGCGTTGGCGATCAGCGTGATGCGCAAGGCCTCGACCGCGTCGCCGTTGCAGATGGCGAGCGCCATCTGGACCTCTTCGTCAGCCGCATTCTGATGTGGCTTGGTGTGTTCGGGCTTCGGCCCGGTGGTCTTGTCGCTCGAAAGATCGGCCAAAAAGCTGCGCAGTTGATCGTCCATGGCGTGCCTCGTTCTCTGGGTCTTGATGAGAACAAAACAGGAACAATGAGTCAAGGACGAATCTGACGCTCCACAGCGGGACCACGGAGCGTATGACGGTGCTGTGAGTTCAGGCTTTGGCGCGAATGCAAGATCGACGGCCGGGTCGCGCGGCCGTCGATTGATTCTGACGCGTCCTGATGCTTCCGGCGTCGAGCGCCGGGGAATCCTTGGAACGTCTGAACGCGTCAGCGATCCTTGAGAGCGACCGGATCGCAGCAAGTCGGATTACATCGCCTTCTTGTGGTGGTGATGGTGATGATGCGCGTGGTGATGATGGTGGTGTTCATGCCAGCCCCATCCCGAACCCCAACCCCAGTCGTCGTGGTGGTGGCGATTCCAGCCCCAACCCCAGCCCCAGTCGTTGTGGTGGTGCCGATGATGCCATCCCCAACCCCAATGGTGGTGATGCCGGTGGCAATTTTTAGAGGTAGCACAGTACGGATCGGTGGCGTCATGCACCAAGCGCGCGCTGTCGCGGTTCGCGGCGACCGCCGGATCGGTCTTCTTGGCAGCAAAAGCCGTTGTCGACGAGATCGCAAGCGCGGTGCCGAGCAGCACCGCGACCAACATTGATTTTCGCATTTTAAATCTCCCAGCCATTTTGATGCACAGGCCTCGCCGAGAATGGGCGGCGAAACTTGTGCGGACAGGTTGGGCTGCGGGTGCTGCTATGTCGAGAGCCCAACAGACGTTGTCCTCGCAATCGTGATGGACGGGCCGGAGCGTTGTGCGGCGCAAAAGCGTCCCGCGTCCCGCTCGCGCGAGGTTTGACTTGAGCCTAGGGCAGCGGTCCCGCCAGCGTCAGCCGCACCGCAGTCGGCTCGAGCGGATGGATGTGGCGGTCGAACACCGGCGCTGCTTCGTTGCGCAACTGCGATTCGTAGAAATATTCGATCTGGTTGGAGCGTGAGTTGAACAGGTTCAGCGCGTCGAGCTGCACGCGCCAGCCGCCGTCCCAGCGATAGCCGGCGCTGCCGTTCACCACGACGCTCGGTGTCGAGCTGGCGCTGTTGTCCTCGATCAGGGGCCGCGCGCCGAAATAGCGGAGCTTCGCCGAGCTGAACCAGCCGATCTTGTGCCCGAGCACCACGCCGGCCGAGGCGACGATGCCGGGTGCGCCCGGAATGCGGTTGCCGACCGGATCGACGTCGGTGAAGCGCGCGTGGGTGTAGGCGAAGTCCAGGTCGTAGGCGAACCAGGGAGTGACCCTGTAATCGTTGGTCCATTCGACGCCGACGCGGCGGCTCGGCCGGCTCGGTTCGGTGGTGCCGGCGTCACCGACAAAGAGAATCTCGGAAGCGGTGTCGAGCGCGAACAGCGACACGGTGCTTTCGAGGCCTGGGATCGCCTTGGTGCGCACGCCGACCTCGGCGCCCTTGGTGCGCACCAGCAGCGGCACCTGCTGCAGCGGCGTGGTCTTGTCGGACGGGTCCACCGTGATGGTCGCGCCGCGCGCGTCGTTGGAGTGAAAGCCATAGCCGGCGCTGAGGTAGTATTCGGTCTTGTAGAACGGCCCGAAGATCAGGCTGCCTTTGGGACTGGCCATGAATTGCGAGGTGTCGCCGGAGTTCTGCGGCGTGTCGCTGTTGACGCGGGCACTGAAGTAATCGCCACGCAGGCCCAGCACGGTGCGGAACCAGTTGGTCCAACGGGTGGTGTTCTCGCCATAGATGCCGACGTTGGTCTCGCCGACCTTGTCGTCGCGGACGGTCGAGAGCGGCATGCGGTCGATGGTCTTGATGAGACCCAGCGAGATGTCGTCGCGGCGGAGCTGGATGCCGAGCGTGTTCTCGGTGTCGAAGCCGGCGAGCTTGCCCTTGACGGTGTGGCTCACCTGGCCGCCGAGCACGGTGCGGCGGTCCCGCTGGCTGAACTGGTCGCCGTTCACCGGATCGTCGAGGAAGTAGGTGAAGTCGTTGAACAGCGTCAGCGTCTGCCGGATCGCATAGGCGCTGGCCCGCGTCTGCGCGTTGCCTTCGGTGCGGGTGAGGTTCGCCGACACGCTGTAGCGGCTGGAGTTGCCGCCATCGGTCGGATCGAGCGAGCCCCACCGGTCGACCGTGCCGTTGTCGATGGCGCGCTGCGCCACCTGGTCAGTGGAATTCCATTTGTTGGCATAGGCGGCGCCGAGCACCGACAAGCCGTTGTCGGCGTTGCCCTGGCTGTAGCGCAGAAGCCCGTTGAACTTGCGAACCTCGTCGGGCACGTCCCACGGGCCGTTGTAGGTGTTCGCTTAGATCGGCAGAGCGTCGTGTAGGGAAAG
>CAKZHN010000469.1 GCA_936924235.1 uncultured Rhodoplanes sp.
CAAATTCGACTCCCCTGTTTGCAAGCTCTGTCAACACTGCCCCGCCCTGCTGCAGGCGACAACTACGCTTCGGTCTGCCTTTGCGTTGCGGCATTGCGTTCCGGCCCCTTCTGCGCACTTGCAAGTCCCGGCTAGATTGGGGTCATGGCTGCTTCGCCGCCTACCAACTTGAATGCCCGCCCATCGTCCGAGCACGAATTTCCGATTGTCGTCGCGAATTCGCCGATCACGCCGGGCGAACGCCGCATTGCGCTCGGCATCATTGTCCTGCTGACCGCCGTCGCCGTGGCCGTGGCGCCGGTGGCAAGCGTCCGGCTCGGGCGCCTCGATGCATTCGTTCCGGCCCTGCAGACCGCGCTTTGCGGCGCCGAGTTGATCACCGCGCTGCTCCTGGTCGGACAGTACGTTGTCAGACCCCGGTACGCTCTTCTGGCGCTTGCCAGCGGCTACATCACCAGCGGCCTGTTCGCCTTCCTGCACTCGCTGACCTTCCCGGGCGCCTATGCGCCTGCCGGCCTGTTCGGTGGACCGGACACCGGAGCGTGGCTCTATTGCTTCTGGCACATCGGCTTTCCACTCTCCGTCGTCGCCTACGCGATCTTGGACGATTGGAAGGGCGCTCCGGCTCACGACCGATTGCCTTCAAGAACGATCGGCCTCGTCGTGGGGGCGACTCTCGCGGCGATCGCAGCCATCACCTGGGCCGTGTCGGCCGGCGCGCCGTTCCTGCCGGCGTTGTACGAGGCCGATCTGCAGACTCAGACTCGCTTCACCAGCTACCTGACCGGCGCGATCCTGCTGCTGAACATCGGCTCCTTCGCGCTCATGTTCTGGCGGGCGCGCACGACCCTCGACCTGTGGCTCTTGATCGCGCTGTTCACGGCGCTGCCCGACCTCCTGCTTCCAACCGTGATGCCGGCGCCGCGCTTCTCGGTCGCCTGGTACGCCGCCCGGGGCTATGCGCTGATCACGAGCTTCGCGGTCCTGTCGCTGCTGCTCCTGGAAATGACCGTGCTGTATCAGCGCCTCGCCTCTTCGGTCATTCTGGCGAGGGGCGAACGCGCCAACCGGATGATGAGCCTGGACGTGGCCACGAGCGCGATCGTCCATGAGGTCAGGCAGCCACTGGCAACAATCGCTGCTGCCGGCGCCGCAGGCTTGAACTGGCTCGACAGACAGCCGCCCGATCTCGGCGAGGCGCGAGACCGCTTCAACGATATCCTCGAACAGACTCACCGCACCGGCGATATCCTCAAAAGCGTTCGCAGCCTTTTCCAGAGCACGGTCGATCAGGCGCTCATTTCATTCGAGGATGTCGTCGAGCAGGTCCTGCGGCTGCTGCAGCACGATCTGCAGACCAGCCGCGTGCAGGTGCAGAAAGACTACGCGTCTGTTCCTTTGCATGTCGTGGCCGATCCCGTGCGGCTTCAGCAGGTGGTGCTGAATCTGGTCAAGAACGCCATCGACGCGATGGATGGGCAGACGGCCTCGACCAAACGGTTGCAACTGACGACGCGTCAACGCGGGAATTCAGCGATACTGCAGGTCGACGACTCGGGCCCTGGCATCCCCGAGAATGCACGCGACCGGATCTTCGATCCGTTTTTCACGACCAAGCCGAACGGCATGGGACTGGGGCTCGCGATCTGCCGGCAGATCGTCGAAGCGCATGGCGGCAGCCTGGTGCTCGCAAGGAACGACGACCTCGGCACGTCATTCCAGATCGGGCTGCCGATCGCCAAAGCAGTGCCGGATTAGCGGCGCTCGCAGGCGCGCCGACCGGATCACTCCACCTTGATCCCGGCCCGCTTGACGACCTCGCCCCACTTCTCGATCTCGGCCTTCACGAACGGATCGATCTCCTTCAGTTCCATCTTCGAGGCCACGCCGGCCTGCGACGCGATGCGTTGCTGGATGGTCGGGTCCGCCAGCGCCTTCTTGATCTCGGCGTTGAGCTTGTCGACGACGGCGTCCGGCGTCGCCTTCGGCGCCCAAAGGCCGAACCAGGTGTGGTACTCGTAGCCCGGCAGGCCCGCCTCCTCGACGGTCGGAACGTCCGGCATCAGCGGCGAGCGCGTCTTCGACGTGATCGCCAGCGCCCGCACCTTGCCGCCCTGCGCGAGCGTCATCGCGGTCGACATGTTGTCGAAGAACACCGGCACGCGGCCGGAGATCACGTCCTGATAGGCCGGCTGCGCGCCGCGATAGGCGACGTGCGTCATCTCGGTGCCGGTCATCATCTTGAACAGCTCGGCCGCGAGATGCTGGCCGGTGCCGTTGCCGGCCGACGCGTAGTCGACCTTGCCGGGATTGGCCTTCAGATACGCGATCAGCTCCTTGATCGATTTCACCGGCAGGTCGTTGTTGACGACCACCAGGAACGGATACTCGGCCAGCATGGCGACCGGGCGGAAGTCGGCGACCGCGTCGTAGGGCAGCTTCACGTAGAGGCTCGGGTTCACGGTCAGGTTGCCGTTGAGCCCCATCAGCAGCGTGTAGCCGTCGGGCGCGGCCTTGGCGACCGCGAGCGTGCCCACCACCATGCCGGCGCCGGTCTTGTTCTCGACCACGAAGCTCTGGTTGAGCTGTCTGGAAAGCTGATCGCCGATCAGCCGCGCCACCGTATCGGTGCCGCCGCCCGCGGCGTTCGGCACCACGATGGTGACCGGCCGCGCCGGATAGGACTGCGCCGCGGCGGTTGCCGAAAGACCACAAGCCCAGACAAGTGCAAGCGCGATGGCGCCGATGAAACGGTGCGGCATGATCCACTTCCTCTCTTCAGGTTTTTTGTATCGTTGCCCCGGACGTGCGGATTCACGGCACCGGACTGCTGGCCGGCTTGCCGTTCTCCGCGATCAGCGTGGCCACGAGCTTGACCGGAACGGTGCCGCTGTTGATGCCCCGATGAATCTTGCCCGCCTCGACCAGCACGGCCTCGCCGGCCTGATAGGTGGCATTCGGACGCCCTTCGTGTTCGAGGATCAGCGTGCCTTCGAGGATATAGACCGTCAGCGGACCGGGATGCGTGTGCTTGATCTCGCTCGCGCCCGCGGGAATCTCGACGATGTTCACCGCGGCCTGGAAACCCGGAATCGTCGAGTCCCGCTGCAGCAGGGATTTTCGCTGGATGGCCGGCTGTTGCTGCGCGCTGGCGCTCCAGTCGGGCAACAGAACGGCTCCAAGCGCAAGCATCGACAGACCGGCGAGCCAAATTGCTTTGCGAGCCACGGCACGAGTCATGGCACGAGTCATGGCACCAGTCATGGCGTCCTCCCTGTGTTGCTTTGCCGGTATTATGTTCGGGAGGCGCCGCGGAGGCAACGAGCCGCTCCCGCCGCCTGGCTCGGGGCAACGGCCACCCCTTGATCGGGCCGGCCGGCGCCGGCTCAAATGCCGCCGATGCCACCATCCATGACCGATTCGAACCGGCTCGAACGCCCACGCTTCACCGCGAGCGGCGTGCGCCGCGGCGGCATCGAGATCGCGCCGGTCGCGGCATTCATCGTGCCGTTCGGCATCGCGTTCGGTGTCGCCGCCTCGGCCAAGGGGATCGCGCCGGGCGTCAGCGTGTTCATGAGCGCCGCCGTCTTTGCCGGCGCGTCGCAGTTCGCGGCGCTCGACCTCTGGCGCGCGCCGCTGCCGATCGCGACGCTGGCGCTGACCGCCCTTGCGGTGAATGCACGCCACATCCTGCTCGGCGCAGTGCTGGCGCCGTGGCTCTTGCGGATTCCCATCGCGCAGCGGGTCGCGGCGCTGGTGCTGATGAGCGACTCCAATTTCGCCTACACGATGGTGGCGCGGGATCGCGGCGAGATGGACGCGGGCGTGCTGTTCGGCAGCGGCCTTGTGATGTGGATCATGTGGGTCGCGAGCACCGCGGTGGGCGCGCTGGCGGGCTCATTGCTGGGCGATGTGTCGCGCTTTGGCTTCGACGCCGTGATGGTCGCCTACTTCACGGCGGTCGTCGCCGGGCAATGGAAAGGCCGCGCGGATCTGCTGCCATGGGTCGCGGCAGCCGCGGTCGCCGTGGCCGGCACCTATGTCCTGCCGCCGGGCTGGCACGTCATTGCAGGAGCGCTCACAGGAGGCGCCGTCGGGGTGTGGCGCCATGGTTGACGCGCTTGCCGCGATCGGCGCGGTCATCATCCTTTCGGTCGTCACAATGGCCACGCGGCTCAGCGGCGTCTGGATCATGTCCACGGTCGCGATCACGCCGCGCGTCGAAGCCTTTCTCAAATATATGTCGGTGTCGGTGCTGATCTCGATCGTTGCCGCAAGCACCTGGACGGCCGGACCGCGCGTCTGGCTCGCGGTCGGCACGGCCGCGCTGGTGATGGCCCTGACGCGAAGCACGCTCGGCGCCATGCTGGCCGGGACGGCGCTTGCGGCTTTTGCGAGAGGTCTCGGGCTTTGACGCCGAGGTCCCTTGAGCTATCGACAGGGCGCGGCGGCGCGTGTCATTTGCCGCATTAACGGCCCGAATCGGTCATGATCGTCCGGGATTGCTAGACTGACCGCAGCCTTCCGGGCGACAGGAGGAATTATGTTCAGCTTCAGCGACCTGTTTCAGTGGGAGCGCTTTGTCACGCCGTCGATCATCAAGCTTTTCTTCTGGCTGACGGTCGCCATCATCATCCTGTTCGGGCTGTCCGGTGTGGCGCAGGCGTTCCGGCTGATCGTGATCAGCCCCGGCGCCGGCATTCTGATGCTGCTCGCCGCGGTGGTCGGCGCTGCGGCCGGCGTGATCTTCGCCCGCATCGTGTCGGAGTTCATTTTGATCGTGTTTCGGATCAACGAGCATCTCGGCGCGCTGCGCAGCCGCGGGGAGATTTAGCGAAGCGCCAATATCCAGCGTGTCTTGTACTGACAGAGCCACGTCATGGCCGGGCTTGTCCCGGCCATCTCGCTTAGGGACGCACTGTGCTCTCCTAAGCGAGATGCCCGCGACAAGCGCGGGCATGACGGCGGTGTTTGACGCCGGCAGCCAGCTTAAGTCGCGAACCTGAAGTGCATCACGTCGCCGTCGGCGACGACGTACTCCTTGCCTTCGAGCCGCAAGCGCCCCGCATCGCGGGCGCCAGCCTCGCCGCTGTATTTCACATAGTCTTCGTAGGAAATGGTCTCGGCGCGGATGAAGCCGCGCTCGAAGTCGGTGTGAATCACGCCGGCCGCCTGCGGGCCCTTGGTGCCCTTGGTGATGGTCCAGGCGCGCGCCTCCTTCGGGCCCGCGGTGAAATACGTGACGAGGTGCAGCAGGTCGTAGCCGGCGCGGATGAGCCGGTCGAGGCCGGTCTCCTTCAAGCCGAGATCGGCCAGGAACATCTCGCGCTCCTCGGCCGGCAGCGCCGCGACCTCGGACTCGATCTTGGCCGAGATCACCACGCAGGCCGCGCCTTCTTCCTTCGCGCGCGCCTCGACCTTCTGCGACAACTCGTTGCCGTTGGCGGCGGAGGCCTCCTCGACATTGCACACGTAAAGCACCGGCAATGACGTGAGCAGGCCGAGCTGGTGAAACAGCTTCTCCTCCTCGGGCTTCCTTTCGACAAACCGCGCCGGCTTGCCGTCCTTCAGCAGCACCAGCGCGCGCTTGATCAGGCTGAGCGCTTCCTTGGCCTCCTTGGCGTCCTCGCCGGAGCCCTTGGCCTTCTTCTCGAGGTTGTCGACACGCTTCTCCAGGCTGTCGAGATCGGCGAGCATCAGCTCGGTCTCGATGGTCTCGATGTCGGCGGTCGGATCGATGCGGCCCTCGACGTGGGTGACGTCATCGTCCTTGAAGCAGCGCACCACATGGGCGATGGCGTCGACCTCGCGGATGTTGGCGAGAAACTGATTGCCGAGCCCCTCGCCCTTGGAGGCGCCCTTCACCAGGCCGGCGATGTCCACGAAGGATAAACGCGTGGGCACGATCTGCTCGGACTTGGCGAGCCTGGCCAGCGTGTCGAGCCGCGGATCGGGCACCGCCACCTCGCCGACGTTCGGCTCGATGGTGCAGAACGGATAGTTCGCCGCCTGCGCTGCGGCGGTTTGCGTCAGCGCGTTGAAGAGCGTCGACTTGCCCACGTTCGGCATGCCGACGATGCCGCATTTGAAACCCATGTCCGTCTCGCACTTGTCTCGTGTTCAGTTCGCAGGCTTGTCAGTTGGTAGGCTTGTCAGTTGGTAGCCTTGCCGACGACGACGTCCGGGGTGAAGCCCTTGGCGTCCATCGCAAGGTGCACCTTGTTCTGGAACGTCGAATCCTCAGCCTTCGCCAGCAGCTGGGCGTTGTCGGCGATGATGTCGGCCAGCGCCTCGACCCAGGGCCGCTCGCTCTTGGCGAAATCGTTCAGCACATAGCTCAGCACGTTGTCCTTGCCCGGATGGCCGATGCCGATCCGCACCCGCCGGTAGTCGTTGCCGACATGCTCGGTGATGGAGCGAAGCCCATTGTGACCGGCGATGCCGCCGCCGAGCTTCACCCGCACCTTGGACGGCGGCAGATCGAGCTCGTCGTGGAACACCACCACGTCGGCGAGCGCGGTCTTGTAGAAATGCATGGCCTCGGCCACCGCGCGCCCCGACTCGTTCATGAAGGTGCCGGGCAACAGCAGCTGCACACGCGTGCCGCCGACCGGTCCCTCGGTCGCCACGCCCTGAAAGCGCTTGCGCCACGGCGGCAGGCCGTGGCGCTTGGCGATTGCTTCGACGGCCATGAAGCCGACGTTGTGGCGGTTGCCGGCATATTTCGCGCCGGGATTTCCGAGCCCGACGAAAAGCAGCATTGCAACCGCCCGCGCGAGGCTCCCTTACTTCTTCGCAGCGCCACCAGCCGGAGCAGCACCCGCGGCCGGAGCAGCACCTGCGGCCGGAGCAGCGCCTGCGGCCGGAGCAGCACCCGGAGCGCCAGTCGCCGCGGCGGGAGCCGCAGCGGCAGCCTCGGCGGCGGTCGCAGCCGCAGCAGCAGCCTGGGCCGCCTGACGCAGCTCTTCGGCATATCCCGACGGCGGCACGACGGTGACCAGCGTCACGTCGCGCAACGTCGCCGACTTCACGCCTTCCGGCAGCTTGATGTCGGAGAGATGCTTCGAGTGGTTGATGTCGAGGTCGCCGGCATCGACCTCGATCGCCTCCGGGATCGCCTCCGGCTTCACCACCACGTCGACCGTGTGGGCGACGATGCTGACGGTGCCGCCGCGCTTCACGCCCGGCGACTTGTCGGCGTTGACGATGCGGATCGGCACCGCGACGCGGATCACCGCGCCCTCGCCGAGCCGCATGAAGTCGACATGCAGCGGGTTGTCACGGACCGGGTCGAGCTGGAAGTCGCGCGGGATGACGCGGTGCTTCTGGCCGTCGACCTCGAGGTCGTAGATCGTGGTCAGGAACCGTCCGGCATAGATCTTCTGCCGCAGCTCGCTGTAATCGAGCGAAATGGTGATGGGGGGCTTGTTGTCGCCGTAGATCACTCCCGGCACTCGACCAGCGCGACGCTCCGACCTGGCGGCCCCCTTGCCTGCCCGCGGACGCGCCGTCGCCTTGATTTCCTTGACGGTCGCCATGACTAAACCTTTCTGAACCTTCGTGTTTCAGCGTGGATGTGCTGTTTTGGTGGCTGCGGCATGCCTCCAGGGGTGCTGGAGCCGCGAAACCGGCGGCTGTATAGCCGCGATGGGCGTTAAAAACAAGGAAAGCGGGTTAAAATCGCGCTCTGGCCTTTTCCACCGGCGTCATGGCCGGGCTTGTCCCGGCCATCCACGCCTTACTTCGCCGCCAAGACGTGGATGCCCGGCACAAGGCCGGGCATGACAGCAGAGCCTGGCGCAACAGACCGGAAAAACAGCCGTTAACTCTAGCTGGTCCCGCCCGCCTTCGCCTCCAGCGCCGCGATCCGGGCCTTCAGCGCCTCGTTTTCCTCCCGGGCGAGCCTCGCCATCTCCTTGACGGCCTCGAACTCGTCGCGCCGGACCACGTCGAGGTCGGCGAGGATGCGCTCGGCCTGGCTGCGAAGCAGGGTGTCGAACTCGCGGCGCACGCCCTGGGCGACACCGGCGGCATCGTTCATCAGGCGCGCCGCCTCGTCGAAGAACCGGTTGTTGGTCTGGGTCATCGGTGTCTCCGGGCTGTGAAATGGGTCTGCTCCCATCAGAATGGCGAGCGGATGACGGCGCCGCAAGAGCCGGGTATCGCTCCGCCCCGCGCCTTGACTTCGCCGTGTTCCTGACCGCATCAGGGCTCGCACCGCGGCGGGCCCCATCGATGCCATTCCTGACCATCCCGTTTCCAGCCTTCAATCCCGTGCTGGTCACGATCGGGCCGTTCTCGGTCCGCTGGTACGCGCTGGCCTATATCGTCGGCATCCTGATCGGCTGGGTCTACGCCCGCATGCTGATCAAGCGCGAGCGCTTCTGGGGCGGACCCGCGCCGCTCACCGTCCTCGACTTCGACGACTTCGTGCTGTGGGTCACGCTCGGCATCATCCTCGGCGGCCGCACCGGCTACGTGCTGTTCTACAATTTCCCGCATTTCATGCAGAACCCGCTCGAGATCTTCGAGCTCTGGAAGGGCGGCATGTCGTTTCACGGCGGCTTCATCGGCTGCGTGCTCGCCGTGGTGCTGTTCGCGCGATTTCGCGGCATCCCGTTCCTGCCGCTCGGCGATCTGACGTGTGCCACCGCCACCATCGGGCTGCTGCTCGGCCGCTGCGCCAACTTCATCAACGGCGAGCTCTGGGGCCGGCCGACCGACGTGCCCTGGGCCATGGTGTTTCCAGGCGCGGGCCCGCTGCCGCGCCATCCGAGCCAGCTCTACGAGGCAAGCCTTGAAGGGCTGGTGCTGGGACTCGTGCTGTTCTTCTGCATGCGGGCCGGCGCGCTGAAGCGGCCGGGGCTCGTGATCGGGTTGTTCGCGGTGGGCTATTCGATTGCCCGCATCACTTGCGAGTTCTTCCGGGAGCCCGATCCGCAGCTCGTATTCCTGTTGACGGATTGGGGCATCACCATGGGCCAGCTCCTTTCAATCGCGCTGATGCTGGTGGGCTTCGGCTTCATCGCCGTAGCGCTGAAGCGCCCGCCGTTGCAGGCGGCGGGGCCCACCGCCTAAAGTCGGCCTCATGGCCCAGACGCCGCTCGACGTCGAAATCCGCAAGCGCATCAAGAGCGCCGGACCGATCCCGGTCCGGCAGTTCATGACGATGTGCCTGACGCATCACGACCACGGCTACTACACCACGCGCGATCCGTTCGGACCGGGCGGCGATTTCGTCACCTCGCCCGAGATCAGCCAGGTGTTCGGCGAGTTGGTCGGGCTGTGGGCGGCGTCGGCCTGGCACGCCATGGGCCAGCCGGAGAACGTGCGGCTCATTGAGCTCGGCCCCGGCCGCGGCACCATGCTGATCGACGCGATGCGCGCCGCCCAGGTGGTGCCGGCGTTCCGCGCCGCGATCGTGCTGCACCTCGTCGAGGTCAATCCGAAGCTCCGCGAGCGCCAGCAGCAGATGCTCAGTACCATCGACGTGCCGGCGATGTGGCATGAGACCTTCGACGAGGTGCCGGAAGGCCCGGCGATCATCCTCGCCAACGAGTTCTTCGACGCGCTGCCGGTCAACCAGGCGATCAAGCAGTTCAACGGCTGGTACGAGCGCGTGGTCGAGGTCGACAGCTCCGACAACCTGGTGTTCGGCATCGCCAGCGAAGTGATCCCGCTGTTCGACCAGCTGGTGCCCAAGGCGGTGCGCGACGCGCCGGTCGGGGCGATCTACGAATGGCGCACCGACAACGTCGCGCTCGGCATCGGCACGCGGGTGACGCGGGAGCCGGGCGCTGCGCTGATCATCGACTATGGCCACGTGCGCAGCAGCGCCGGCGACACGCTGCAGGCGGTCGGCAATCATGCGTTCGTCAGCCCGCTGATCAATCCGGGCGAGGTCGATCTCACCGCCCATGTCGACTTCGAGGCGATCGCGTCCGCCGCCGACAGCATGGGTGCGCGCATCCACGGCCCGGTCGATCAGGCGCGGCTTCTCCGCAATCTCGGCATCGACAAGCGCGCCGCGGCGCTGAAGTCCTATGCGTCGCCCGACAAGGCCGCCGAGATCGACACCGCCTGCGGGCGGCTCCTCGGCGAGAACCGCACCGGCATGGGCAAGCTGTTCAAGGCGATCGCCATCACGCATCCGGATTTGAAGAACGTGCCGGGATTTGAATAGAGGCCGAACTTCATGCTGCAAGCCCGCTCGCTCGCTGATCTCGCCGGCATCCGCCACGCCTTCTTCACCCGCGCGGGTGGCGTGTCGGAGGGCATCTATGAAAGCCTGAACGGCGGGGTCGGCTCTGACGACGCGCCGGCCAAGGTCGCCGAGAACCGCGCCCGGATGGCGGCGGCGATCGGGGTGAAGCCCGACAATTTTCTCAGCGTCTATCAGATCCACTCGCCGAACGTGGTGGTGGCCGATACGCCGTGGCCCGCAGCCGAACGGCCGCGCGCCGACGCGATCGTGACGCGCACGCCCGGGCTCGGCATCGGCATCGGCACCGCCGACTGCGGGCCGGTGCTGTTCGCGGACGCCGCGGCCCGTGTGATCGGCGCGGCGCATGCCGGCTGGCGCGGCGCGCTCACCGGCGTGCTGGAAGCCACGATCACGGAGATGGAACGGCTCGGCGCGAAGCGCGAGCGCATCGCCGCCGCCGCCGGCCCGATGATCAGCCAGCGCAACTACGAGGTCGGACAGGACCTGATCGACCGGTTCCTCGCCGACGACAAGGATAATGCGCGCTACTTCGCCAAGGGCGAGCGCCCGGGTCACGCGATGTTCGACCTGCCCGGCTACGTGGTCCACCGGCTGAAGCGCGCCGGACTGACGCGGGTCGAGAACCTCGGGCTCTGCACCTACGGCGATCCGGCGCAGTTCTATTCGTATCGCCGCTCGACGCATCGCAAGGAACCGGACTACGGCCGGCACATCAACGCGATCGCGCTCGTGCCTTGAGCAACTCCGCGCCTTAAGGAACTCACAGGCTCGACCGATTCCACATCGCCGCGATGGACCGCGGCGGCAAATGCCGCTACCGTTCCATCGGGGGATTGGTTCGGCCGTCTCGGTTCAACAAGAAGACGGCGGGCCGCCAGGGGTCGTCAATGCGGTGCGGTGGAGTCCGGCGCGCGTCCTGCGCGCCGACGCGTCTGTCACGTCTGTCTGGTTTTGTGGTCGCAGCCCTCATTGCCGCGCTGGCGGCCGGTTGCTCGTCGCAACAGACCGCGCGGCTCGCCGCGATCAACACCTCCGCGGTTTCAGGCGCCACCATCACGTTCGAATCCATCGACGGCCCGCCGCCCGAGGTGTTCAGGAAGCTCGTCGCCTCGATGAACGACGAGGCCACCGCGCGCCAGGTCGCCGTGGTGCCGCGCCAGGCCGCCGCGACCTACCGGGTCCGCGGCTATGTCACGGCGCTGGTCGACCGCGACAAGACCTCATTCTCCTGGGTCTGGGACGTCTATGACGCCGACAAGCACCGGGCGCTCCGCGTCACCGGCGAGGAACCGGTCGCCGGCCGGCGCGGCAAGTCCCAGGACGCCTGGCTGGCGGCCGACGAGCAGGTGCTGCGCCGCATCTCCCAGGCCGGTATGGACCGGATCGCGACCTTCCTGGCGGCGCCCGGCCAGCCGCCGGCGGCGGCTCCGCCCCCGCTGCTGCCGGTTCTGGTGTCGAATCGTGACGATTCGCCCGAGGCCGCGGGCATTTTCCGCATGATCGGCGGTTCCGAGCCGCAGGCCGAGGCCCCCAAGCCTGAGCCCGCGAGCGAGCCGCAGGCCGAGCCGGCCAAGCCCGCCGCCCCGGCCAAGCGGCGTTCGGCGGCCACCACGACCGGCACCCGGTCGGCCGCGGCGGCGCCGGCCACCGTCGAACAATAGTCGGATAACCGTACCGACTGTTGTCCGCCGGCCATCGGTGGAAAAACTTGCGGGACAATGAAACCCCGCATATTGCATGGCCTCGGAGCCGCTTGGTACACCCCGTCAATGCTGCGTACGCTTATCGACCCCCAGGAGCGCGCCATGGCGGCCAAGAACGGAGCAATCAAGCTCGTCGCCGGCAACTCCAACCCCAAGCTGGCCGAGGCCATCGCCTCCTACCTCGCGACGCCGATGGCGGCCGCGGTGGTGCGGCGCTTCGCCGACATGGAGATCTTCGTCGAGATCCAGGAGAACGTCCGCGGCGCGGACGTGTTCGTGATCCAGTCGACGTCGTACCCGGCCAACGACCACCTGATGGAGCTGCTGATCATCATCGATGCGCTGCGCCGCTCCTCGGCGCGCCGCATCACGGCGGTGATCCCTTATTTCGGCTATGCCCGGCAGGACCGTAAGCCCGGGCCGCGCACGCCCATCTCGGCCAAGCTCGTCGCCAACCTGATCACCAATGCGGGCGCCGACCGGGTGATGACGCTCGACCTGCATGCCGGCCAGATCCAGGGCTTCTTCGACATCCCGACCGACAACCTGTTCGCCTCGCCGGTGATGGTCCGCGACATCAAGGAGCGCTACAAGCTCGAGAACCTGATGGTGGTATCGCCCGACGTCGGCGGTGTGGTGCGCGCCCGCGGCCTCGCCAAGCGCATCAACGCGCCGCTCGCCATCATCGACAAGCGGCGCGAGCGCGCCGGCGAATCCGAAGTCATGAACGTGATCGGCGACGTGCAGGGCCGCACCTGCATCCTGGTCGACGACATCGTCGACTCCGGCGGCACCCTGGTGAACGCCGCGGAAGCGCTGATCAAGAACGGCGCCGAGGCGGTAACGGCCTACATCACCCACGGCGTGCTCTCGGGCGGCGCGGTGGCGCGCGTCACCGCGTCGAAGCTCAAGGAGCTCGTGATCACGGATTCGATTCAGCCGACCGAAGCGGTTCGCGTCGCGCGGAACATCCGCGTGCTGTCGATCGCGACTCTGATCGGCGAAGCGATCGGCCGCACCGCTGCCGAAGAATCCGTCTCCAGCCTGTTCGATTAACAGCTATCCACATTCACAACCGGGTTCATCACAGGCCGAGAATTGAGCCTGCATGCCGGTTCTCACGCATCCTGTGAATTGAACGACAGTTCAATGACTTCGTTGCAGCGTCACGACGTTGCGACGCGACTCGAACCGCGTATATTCGGTTGTGCAAGTGATTCGCGGCGGTCGAGTCAATCGATCGTCGGTTCGGGGGCCTTGCGTCTCAACGGATCGTGTCGGGGTCATCGCGTGCCGTATTGCGTCGCGTGCGCGCGTGAGTTGGCGTGCGCCAGCTCACTTCGAAGCGACTTGAACAGGATACGGCATGCCGCAATTCCAGCTTTCAGAGCAGAACCGGACGAATCCGCTGGACGTGGTCGAGCGGATCGCGGCGATCAACGACTGGTCGTTCGAGCGCGCCGGCGACGACGAGATCACCATGCTGGTCGGCGGCCGGTGGAGCGACTACCAGGTGTCGTTCACCTGGATGCATGACATCGAGGCGCTGCATCTGGCCTGCGCCTTCGACCTCAAGGTGCCGGATCGCCGCAAGATCGAGGTGCAGCAGCTTATCGCCATGATCAACGAGCAGCTCTGGGTCGGACACTTCGACCTGTGGAGCAACGACGGCATGGTGATGTTCCGCCACTCGCTGGTGCTGGCCGGCGGGGTCGAGGCGACCAGCGCGCAGTGCCAGGCGCTGCTGTCGAGCGCGCTGGAATCCTGCGAGGGCTATTTCCCGGCCTTCCAGTTCGTGGTCTGGGCCGGCAAGCCCGCCCGCGAGGCGCTGGATGCCGCGATGTTCCAGACCTCGGGCGAGGCTTAGAGCCTCCCTCCGCCGTCACTGCTCTCTCCACCGTCATTGCCCGGCCTTGTGCCGGGCATCCACGTCTTACTTTCCTGCTACAAAGTAAGACGTGGATGGCCGGGACAAGCCCGGCCATGACGGCAGCGCAAGTGGGCACACATGGCCAAAGCAGCAACACAAAACTCCCTCGCCTCCATTTCCGGCACGCTGGTGCTGGTCGGCGCCGGCAAGATGGGCGGCGCCATGCTGGAAGGCTGGCTCGCCCGCAAGCTGCCGCCGAAGAAAGTGGTGGTGCTCGAGCCGCAGCCGTCGAAGCAGATCAAGGCGCTGGCCAAGCGCGGCGTGCGCGTCAATCCCAAGGGCGCGATCGAAAACGTCGCCGCGATGGTGGTCGCCGTGAAGCCGCAGACCGCGCCGGAGGCGTTGCCCGCGCTGGCGAAGCTCGCCGGTCCCAAGACCGTCGTGGTCTCGATCATGGCTGGCCGCACGCTGGACTTCCTCGAAAAGCATTTCACGACATCCGCCGTGGTGCGCGCCATGCCGAACACGCCGGCCGCGATCGGCCGCGGCATCACGGTCGCGGTCGGCAATGCGCGCGTCAAAGCGCCGGCGAAAAAACTCGCGCATGGACTGCTCGCCGCCACCGGCTCGGTCGAATGGATCGGCGACGAGGCGTTGATGGACGCGGTCACCGCAGTGTCGGGCTCGGGGCCCGCTTACGTGTTCCTGCTCGCCGAGGCCATGGCGCAGGCCGGCACCGCGGCAGGCCTGCCGCAGGCGCTCGCCGAGAAGCTCGCGCGCGAAACCGTGGCGGGCTCGGGCGAGCTCCTGCACCGCTCGCCGCTTCCCGCCGCGACCTTGCGCCAGAACGTGACATCCCCCGGCGGCACCACCGCGGCGGCGCTCGACGTGCTGATGGCGAATGACGGCGTGCCGCCGCTGATGACCAAGGCGATCGCTGCGGCCACCCGCCGCGGCAAGGAGCTGGCCGGCTAGGACCCCACGGAACGCATCAGATCACCGCGTTGGTCTGCGGGTCGATCAGGTGCATGTGCTCCATGTTGGCGTAGAGCCGCATGGTGGCGCCCGGAGCGGCGGCGTGTTCGGGGTCGACCCGGCCACACACCTCCTGACCGTCAACGGTGAAATAGATCATCGTCTCCATGCCCATGGCCTCGACGATGTCGAGGGCCACGGCGAATTCGCAGGCCGGATTGCGCTCCGCGCGGCGCGGTTCGGTGATGTGCTCGGGACGAAGGCCGAAGACCAGGTCCCTGCCGACGGCGGAGCGATAGCGCGCGGCGTCGGACTCCGGCACCGGCAGGCTGATCGTATCCGAGATGCGCACACGCAATCCTGCGCCGTTCTGCTCCAGGCGACAACGCAGGAAGTTCATGGCCGGCGAGCCGATGAAGCCGGCGACGAAGCGCGTCTTTGGATGATGGTAGAGCTCCTGCGGCGTCCCGACCTGCTCGATGTTGCCGTTGTTCATGACCACGACACGGTCGGCGAGCGTCATCGCCTCGACCTGATCGTGGGTGACGTAGACAGTCGTCGTCCGCACCTGCTGATGCACGCGCTTGATCTCGGTGCGCATCTGGACGCGCAGCTTGGCGTCGAGGTTCGACAGCGGCTCGTCGAACAGGAACACCTTGGGATTTCGCACGATGGCGCGGCCCATGGCGACGCGCTGGCGCTGGCCGCCGGACAGCGCCTTCGGCCTCCTGTCGAGCAATTCGGTGATATCGAGAATGCGGGCGGCCAGCTCGACGCGCTGCTTGATCTCCTCCTTGGAGAATTTCCGCAGCTTCAGTCCGAACGACATGTTCTCGAACGCCGTCATGTGCGGATAAAGCGCGTAGTTCTGGAACACCATGGCGATGTCGCGATCTTTCGGCGGCAGGTCGTTGACGACCTCGCCGCCAATGGAAATCTCGCCGGAGGTGATCTCTTCGAGACCCGCGATCATCCGCAACGTCGTGCTCTTGCCGCAGCCGGAGGGGCCGACCAGCACCACGAACTCGTTATCCGGAATATCGAGGCTGATGCTGCGGACCGCTTCGACGTCGTCGTACCGCTTCACCACATTGTGCAATGCGACCTCTGCCATGGTTCAGCCCTTGGTGGCGCCAGCGGTGAGACCCGCGATGTAGTAGTCCATCAGAAACGCGTAGATCGCGAGCGGCGGCGCTGCGGCGGTGAGCGCGCCGGCCATCAGCATGCCCCACTTGTAGACATCGGCGCGGATCAGGCTCGTCACGGTGCCTACCGTGAGCACCTGCTGGTCCGACGAATAGAGGAACGCCATCGGATAGACGAAGGCGGCCCACGACACCGTGAAAGCAAAGATGGTCGCCGCAATGATCCCAGGCAGCGCCACCGGAATGAATATCTTGGTGAGCATCTGCATGTGGCCGGCGCCATCGATGAGCGCGGCCTCGTCGAGCTCCTTGGGGATCGACTGGAAGTATCCGATCATGATCCAGGTGCAGAACGGCACGGTCAGCGTTGGATAGACCAGCACCATGCTCCAGTAGGAGTTGAGCAGACCCAGGCTTTTGACGATCTGGAACAGCGGAATGAACAGCAAGGTGTCGGGCACCAGGTAGGTGAGGAAGATGCCGGTGGCGAGGATGCCCGATCCCCAGAACCGCATGCGGCCGAGCGAGAACGCCGCGAGCACGCTCACCACCATGGTGATGCAGACGACGCAGACCGTGACGATCGCGGTGTTCTTGAAGAAGATCAGAAAGTCTGTGCCGGTGAACAGCAGGCGGAACTGATCGAGCGTGATACCGTCGGCTATGATCCAGGGATTGGTCGCCATGCGCGCGACCTCGGCATCGCTCTTCAGCGCCGTGACGATCATGTAGTACGGCGGAATCAAAAAGAAGATCGCGAACATGACCAGGAAAACATAGGAGGTGACCAGCGCCCAGCGCCGGTTGCGCTTGAGGCTCGACAGCCGGGCGCCTTTGCGCGGGACGCTGTCGCTGACCGCCATGGCCGTCATCCGATTTCTCTCCCGCGCTTTCGCACCCCGCGCAGAATGAACACCGCGGCGACCGCGAGGATCGGGAACATGAACAGGGAGGTCGCAGCGCCCAGCGGCAGGTCGCCGGAGCGGATGCCGAGCAGGAAGGCGTAGGTCGCGAACACGTGGGTCATGTTGCGGGGCCCGCCCGCGGTCATGATCTGCACGATGTCGAAGTTGGCGAAGGTGACGATCAGCGAGAACAGCACCGTGATGGCAATGATATTGCGCATCATCGGCAGCGTGATGTGGATGAATTTCTGCCAGCCGTTGGCGCCGTCGATCGCGGCCGCCTCGTAGAGCTGCTCGGGCACCGATTTCAGCGCGGCGAGATACATGATCAGAAAGAACGGCGCGCCGTACCAGACGTTGACCAGGATCACCGAGAACCGCGCCCAGTAGGGATCGCTGAGCCAGGGAATTTCCTCAAAGCCCAGGCCGGTCAGAATCCAGTTGAAGGCCGAATGGGTCGGATCGAACAGCCACCACCAGCCGAGCGACGACAGCGCCAGCGGAATGACCCACGGCACCAGCAGCATGCCGCGCCACTTGCGCTGGCCCTTGACCGGCAGGTTGTTGACGAGGTGCGCGGTGATCAGCCCGATCAGCGCCTTGAAGAACACCGCCGACAGCGCGAACACGGCGGACTGCCAGATCACCATCCAGAACACGTCGCGCGACAGCAGGTAGGTGAAATTGCCGAGCCCGAGAAAGCGGGTCTGCGCCTTGTTGAGCATCGAGAGATAGATCGAATAGCCCGCCGGATAAGCGACCAGGCCGGTGATGATCACGATCAGCGGCAGGCACATCAAGAACGCGATGGTGGAGCGCCGGCGCATCAGCCGGTGCAGGCCGCTTTTGCGCGTGCGCGGCGCAGCGCCTGCCAATGCCGGAGCCCAAGAGCCGGAGTCGGAGCGTTGCGCGATATCAGCCATCGAGGCGTTCCGTCGGTTCAAAGCAGCGCGGGCACGCGCCGGATCGCCCGGCGCGTGACGCGCGATGTGAGCGGGACACCGTGATCAGGCACGCAGCGTGCCTTCGAGCTCCTTCTCGGCCCACTTGATCACGTCGTCGAGCTTCTCGCCCCCTTGCGTGAACTTCGCCACCATGACGGTGTTGATGGCCTGGTTGTACATCTGAGCGCCGACCTCCGATCGCGCCGGAGCACCAAACATCGCGGTCTGCTCGTCACCGCGCGGCGGATAGCTGTAGACGGTGCCGAGCGGAGGCTCGACCTTCTTCCAGGTGTCGAGGTCGTACATGCTCTTGAACGACGGCAGGTCGTAGCCATACGAGGCCTCGACGAGTTGCGCGATCGAGGACTTCTGCGAGATGTAGGTCAGCAGGTCTTTGCCCGCCGATTTATTCTTGGAGAAGCTCCACAACCCGTAGAACTGCGGCAGTTGCCCGACGAAGCGGCCCTTCGGGCCTTTCGGCATCGGATGGTGCCAGATGTTTTTCGCGACGTCCGGGTTGTCGCGTTTGGCAACGGCCCAGGAGCTCGGCGGATTCATGATGGCCGAACCCTTGCCGGAGATGATCCAGCGGTTGTTGCCGGCGTCGTCCCAGGCGTAAACCTCCGGCGGATTCACCGCCATCAGCTTCTTCAGGTATTCCATCGCGACGCGGGTTTCATCCGAGTTGATCTTGATCTGATCCTTCTCGTCGATGAACACGGCGCCGAACGATTTGAACAATGCGCCGACCCAGTCGACCGCATCGCTCGCCTGCCCCATCGGCAGGCCGACCGGATGGCCCGCCTTGTGAAGCTTCTGGGCGCAGTCGAGATACAGGTCCCAGGTCCAGGTGTCGGTCTTGGCCTTGTCGTACTTCGCTTCGTCGGCGGGAAACATCGCCACCAGATCGATGCCGCAGTGCTGCTTGTAGAGATCGAACCGCGACTGGCAGGGCTTCACCTGGCTGCCGACGGCGGTCGGAATGCCGCGCCATGTATTCTTGATCTTGGCGAGATATTCGGCGACCGGGCTGATCGGGCCGTACTGCTTGATGAGGCCTTCGGCGACATCATTGAGCGGCTCCAGAAGCTGCTCGTGGATGCGGATGTTCCAGTCGCGATGCGACATGATGTCGTGACCGGTGCCGGCCTGCGCTTCGGCTGCCGCCGTCAGCTTGTCCTTCTCACCTTGCGACGTGATGTAGTCGATCTTCACTTCGACTTTGTTTTTCTCGCCCCATTCGTTGCACAGCTTGGTGAGCGTGTTGTTGGCGCCGGGCACCCAGTGATCCCAGACGCCGAGCGACAACGAGCCCGCCGCATAAGCGCCGTGCACGTAAGGCGCAGCGATTGCTGCGACCGAGCCCAACGCTGCATTCTTCAGAACGCTACGACGGGTAGTCGACGAGTAAGCCATGTGACCTCCCTGGGGCTGAAGTTTTTATTGGTATGGGTCAAAGGCTAAACCC
>CAKZHN010000470.1 GCA_936924235.1 uncultured Rhodoplanes sp.
GGATAGCTGGTCTGGTTCTCGGCCGGCACGCCCATGTCGGTATCGCCGAGTGGAATCCACACGGCCTCGCCGCTCCAGCGCACATGGATGACGCGCTCCTCGTAGGGCAGCAGGCGCCGGAAGATCTCGCAGGTTTTCGGGGCAAGCGCGGTCTCGAACCGCGCTTCGAAGATGAACGGGCCTGCGGTGATACGGAGGTTGGTCATGAACGATCCGTGGTGAAGAAATTCGGAAATCTCAGACTAGTGCATCACGCACGGCTCTTGGAAGCCAAAGCAATAGGCATATCCGCGGCCAGGAGAGCGGTTTCAGACCGGCCGGATGGGGCGTAAAGTCGGAGCCGTCTGCTGTCTTTGGAGACGACGCCGCAATGAGACGACCGATTTGCCTGACGCTGTCGGCCGCAACGCTTGCGGCAATCATTGTCACCCCCGCGCTGGCGCAAAAGCAATTCGGGGCGGCTGGTGTGCTGTGCAGCCAGTACATCAAGGGCGCGCGCAACAGCGACATCGTCTACCATCAGGCGTCGAACTGGCTGCTCGGCTATGTGAGTGGGGTGAATGCGGTGCAGTCGGCCAACGGCAGCGCGCCTGCCATCAACCTCACCAATGACCAACTCCTGAAATCGGCGGCCGACTACTGCGCCGCCAATCCGTCGGCGACCATCGCCAGCGCTGCGGGCCAGTGGTACGTGACGCTGCCCAAGGCTGCGCCCGAACCGCCGCCGCAGGCCGCGCACGAGGACAATTCGATCAGGCTCAATCTCGAAGCGCCGAAGCTGAAGCCGCTGCTCGATCGGCATTGAGCGGGCGGCCTGAGCATGAGGTCTAAATATTTTCGCATGGGTCCCGGGGCCGAACGGTAGTGACGTAGCGCCAGGCAGCTTCGTGGTCGCGTCGCGCCACCGCAGTTCGCCGGCAAATTCATTCGAAATCCATTTCAAATTCGTGGGCGGCCGGCACGAACATTTCTCTTCAAATGCCGGTGCATGAGGTGCGAGCGGCAATGTCGTGCCCATGAATCGTTGCAACGGCAGGAGAAATGCAACGGCGCACATGGGCACCCATGTGGCATCGGCGCGTCATGATACCGCCACGCGCAATCATCGCGGAAAATCGCAAGCGCATTTGTGTTCAAATGCAATCGACCTTGCCTGCAACTTTGATCCGCTCTTGGCGGAAAAGGCGCGCGGTCTTTTCGCTTAAAGTCCGGCGCTGAAGTTATCACCCACGTAATTCGCCACCGCGTAGGTGTTGTGCGTCGCCGAAACCCGGTGACGCGCTGCGCCGATTGATCATTTTGGAAGACAGCAGGGGCGGATCATGGCCATCTACGACCTCAACCAAGTCGAGCTCAATCAGCTGATGCAGCCGAACATCGATCCGTCGGTGCGAAGCGCGGTGCTGCAATTTCTTTTCGGTGCGGGTTCATCCAATTCCACGCTGAACAACAGCGGGCCGGGCAACGGCAACAACGACAACTCCAATCATGACCAGCACCACGGCAACGGCGGCGACCATCACGGCGACCATCACGGTGACGATCACCACGGTGACGACCATTCACCGCATTCGCCTCCGCCGGCCCCTGAGGTGATGGTGCAGATCTCCAACGGCACCGATCCGCTCGATCCCAATGCCGACGTGCTCAACCTCACGAGCGACAGCGCTACAGTGACGACCGGCGGTCACCTGCAAGCCATCATCCAGAACGTCGGCGGTGATTCCAACCTGATGGTGTTCGGCCATCAGGACGTGATGATCGCAACGGGGGTAGGCGACAACCAGGTGTCGCTGTTCGATTCCGGCAACGACATCGTGCTGACCGGCTCCGGCAACGACACGGTGTTCGGCGGCGCGGGCAAGGACACCATCGTGGGCGGCGCCGGCGATGACTCGCTGATCGCGGGCTCGGGCAACCGCACGCTTCTGAACGGCGAGAGCGGCAACGACACGCTGCTGGGCGGCAGCGGTATGAACGACTCGCTGCTCGGCGGCGATGGCAACGACCTTCTGGTGGCGGGCCACGGCGCGCACCAGTTCGCCGACGGCGGCAAGGGCAACGACACGCTGCTGGGCGGCTCGGGCGATGCGACGCTCCTCGGCGGCGACGGCAACGATCTCCTGAACGCCGGCACCGGCGGCAGCCAGATGCTGATGGGCGGTGACGGACGAGACACGCTGTTTGGCGGCCATGGGGCCAACGACTCGCTGTTCGGCGGCGACGGCAATGATGTGATCATCGCCGGCAACGGTGCGCACCAGTTCGTCGACGGCGGTAACGGCAACGACACCATCTTTGCCGGGAGCGGCGGTGATACGTTGTTCGGCGACGACGGTAATGACGAATTCCACATCACCAGTCATACCGGCAACAACACCATCGACGGCGGCGACGGCCACAATGTGGTGTCGTTCGATACCCGGGCCACGACCGACATCGCTTCGGTGCATTCTTTCGGTGGTGTGACCGTCGTTTCATTCCACGACGGCCAGTCGGCGACCATGACTCACATCCAGGACATCGAGTTCACGGACAAGGATATCAAGCTCTAGTCGCTGGCCCGCGGCAGCGTCGCAGCGCGCCCGAAACGATTTGGCGCGCCGCATTTTCTGCGCCGGCGGCGCTGGATGCTTTGCATCACGCGCGATCTGAAGAATTGGACGGCCTGCGATCCACTGGCGTGTTCAAAAAATCTGCTTGCGTGATGCGCAGCGCTGCAGCGTTTTCCGTAGGACCTCTGTGTTTTGTTTCTGACACAAATGTACCGCGCCATCTCCGTGACAGTATCGGAATACTCTATCGCGACCGCGGCGTCACAGGAGTCGTGGCGTGAATGCAACGCTGCGCTGGATTCGGTTCCAGCGCGATCACGAATGATGTGAGGCGCTAGTGCTTCGATTGAGGCCGTCACTTTAAGCGATTTAAAATTACTCCACGGGGAATGGAGGATTTTCACATGCGTATTGTTGCGGGTTTGCTGGCGGTTGCGTTCGGCGTCGGTGCCGCGCAGGCCGCCGATTTGCCGATGGTGACCAAGGCTCCGGCCAAGGTCGTCGCTCAAACCTGGACTGGCGTCTACATCGGTGCGTATGGCGGCTATGCGTGGGCCAACACGGGCCTGGGCAACGCCACTGCTGTGCTGGATGACGGCGCGCATATCGCCACCGGCGGCGTCGCTGGCGGCACGCTCGGCGCCAATTATCAGACGGGCTACTGGGTGTTCGGCGTCGAAGCCGACGGTGGCTGGGCCGACATCAAGGGCAACAACCTCAGCCTATCGCGCGTCGCGACGAGCATGCAGTCGAAGATCGACACGCTCTCGACGATCACCGGCCGCGTCGGCGTCGCTCCATGGCAGAACACGCTGTTCTACGTGAAGGGCGGTGGTGCCTACGCGACCCGCAGGGTCGACCTTGTCAGCACGACCACCGGGCTGGTGACGCAGACTGGCGACAGCGATCGCTGGGGCTGGGTGGTCGGCGTCGGCGCCGAGTACATGTTCGCACCGAACTGGTCGGCCAAGGTCGAGTACAACTACATGGACTTCGGCGACAAGACGCTCTCCGTCGCGGGCACCACCGGTGCGACGCTCGAGGGCCTTCGCCAGGAGGTGCAGGTCATCAAGGCTGGCATCAACTACCGATTCGCCGGCTGGCCGGGAGCAGGGCCTTGGGCGTGGCATTGAGCTGACGGCGAGGAAAAGTCCTTCTGAAGCCCCGGCCATCGCGCCGGGGCTTTTTGTTTGTTGTCGCCGATCGGTGACGCATCAGATGCGTCACCGGCTGCGCCAGCCAAATTGCTCGGGCGTCGTTTCGTAATCGTCGCCGCGTGCGATCTCGCGTTCACGGTCAAGGTCGCGTCGATGGAGGAACTCGCGCAGGCCCCAGCGACTGGTCGCAGGCGTATTGAGCGCGAACAGCCAATCCAGATAGCGCCCATATTTGGCCGGGTCGGCGGCATGAAGCGCAGTCTGTTCGCGGAAGCTGAGCTTGTGGGTGAATTCGCCGGCCATTGGCGAAGGGCCTGAGTCATCGGCCGTGTGGCTCTCGACGGGCTGATGTCCAGCGGTACGGCTGGCCATGGCGCGTTGATGGAGCCGTTGCGTTTCGTCGCTCCGCCAATTGTCCTTCCATTGCCGCTCGATCGCGGTGCGGTCTTGTGGCGACCCGGCTTCATAGCTGCCCCAGTTCGGCAGTGAATGAACAAGTCGGCTGAGGACTCGAAACGGCTGATTGTCCGGGTGCGAAAGTGGCGCCGCTGTGGGGCTTTCGCCGGCGCCGGGCTTGCTCAGCGGCCCGATGGTTGGCTTTCGAGGGGCTGATGTCATGGAGCAAAATGTACAATATATGCACATATGGCTTCAAGTTTTTTGTGCACTACAGGTACATATATTCGCGTCGCTTCAGAATCGCTGCCTAGCGCGCGGGCGGCAGCTACTCCACGGGCCCAAGGTCTCTCCCCGCTGGATTCTCGGCAATTTTTAAGCAGGGCGGGGCGAGCGATGGCTTAACCAGGGCCAAGCCACAACATGCTGAAGGTCTTACCGCATTGCCGTTGGAGCAGAGGCTCGCTCGGCGAGGTCTTGGCGATGGGGCGGGCGGCGGGCGGAATTTCTGTGCGATATCGGCGGGCGGGAAGGCGGCACGATCCTCGCAAGGCGCGCTTCGCCGCCAGGGCGCTTCCAGATCGGGTTATGACTCAAGCGAGAATGGCAGATTATGTGCCGGTTTTCAAAAGGGTTTTCGCAACTTCGACGATTTGCGCCTTTTGCCCGGGCTTGGCCTGATCCCAGATCGACCAGATCCCCTCAGGATCGGCAGGATTGCGCATCAGGAGTGAGGCGACGTCGCCGTTGGTGAGCTCGTCGGCGAGCGCCTCGAGGATCGGCTGCGAATAAGGCTGCAGGCCACGCTCGATCCGCGATAGGCTGGCATGCGTCATGCTGCCGATCCGCTCGCCGACCCGTTCGGCAAGCACCTCGAGGCTCAAGCCGCGGGCTTGCCGCCACTCGCGGATATAGGTCTTGCGATAGGCCGGCCGGTGCTTGAATCGCGGAACGACTTTTTTCGTCATGTACACAGCATGTACTCACAGGAAAACCTTGTACATGCGTCTCGGTGTACAATTCTCTTGACCTATTTGTACCTGTAGCGTACATATTTGATCCAAGGTGCAATCCCCGGCCGAACGTCAGGGCCCACCGCACCCTCAAGGAGAGAGAACAATGCAAAGTCAGCCGGCAAAACCGGACGCCGCGTGCATTGGCGTCGACAGGATCAACGTGACAGGGAGCGAGCCGGATGTCGCTGAATTCGAGGGCATCGAAGACGACTTGTCGGATGACGACGATCCGTCATCCGGGCATTGGGAAGCGCATTCCGGACGGCCGCCAGGTGCGGAGGTCGCGCGCCGCGCGCGGGCGCGCATCGCCTGCGATCTGCTGCTGGCGCGGCTCTACAAATATCATCCAGATCACGCCCTTGCCCATCTGAAGGGTATCGAGCCGCATGTCTTCGATGTGGACGTGCCGATGGCGCCAGACATCCGTCCCGCGCAGGAGGATGAAAAGACAGCGGAGCAACTGCACGGTACGCCCGACATTTCGCTGATCCTGCAGAAGGTCGCCAATTTCTACGGAGTGTCGGTCGGGGAACTCTGTTCACACGTGCGCACCGTCGCCCTGTCCGGGGCGCGTCACGTGGCGATCTATCTCGCACGGGCCATGACTTCATGCCCGCTGACGATGATCGGCGCACGGATGGGAGGGCGCGATCACACCACGGTGCATCACTCCATCCGGAAGATCGACCGGCTGGTCGCTACGAACGCGAAAGTCAAAGCCGAGATCGAAGTCATCACAAACCAAATCCGCGCCGCGTTGCTGCCGAAGGTCCCGTCGCCAGACATCGCGCCGGACTCCTCGGGGCAATGACAGGTCATGAAATTCGAACGACGCCAAATCGCAACTCCAAGAGGAATGAGGTCCCTGATGGTCGGGCGGAAGCGAAAGATCAACGCGTTGCGGAACGCTTCGGGCGTTTCGATCGATCACAAACGGGTGCAGCAACTCGACTACGAGGCGCGGCTCGCACGCCGTGCGCGCGATCTCGTCGCCGACGGCGTCAATCCATCGAATGCGGCGGATCGGTTGTCCGGCTTTACGCTCGGTCGTCTGTTGCTGCGCTGGCGCGCCGATAAAGGCGATCCGAGTGGCCTTTCGCAGAAGCAATACGATACCGGGCAGCGGCTTGCGGGCATCATCTGCCGCCACGCCGCGCTACATGGCTACAGCCTCAATGTCCGGTCGCCCGCCTTCGTCATACTCGGTGGCCAGGACTGCTCGCTACCGCCCGACGAGGAGCGCATCGCACGGATCCGCACCGAGTTCACGGTGTGCTACGACGCGATCATGCGCGTGTGCCGCGCGCATGATCTCTGGGCCCGTGATCTCGTCTATGGCGTGTGCGTGCAGAACTGGTCGATCAAGATGATCAACGACCAGTTCGGCCTGCTGCGTTTGGTGTTGAACGAGGTCGGCGATGCATTGCGGGAGCTGGACAAGGCGCGGAGAAGTGGCGAGTAACCGACCATCGCGCGGCCGTCCCTATGAGGGTTCAGGCCGAGTTCCCGGTCGCCAAAATTTTGCCTCATCCACGGTCACCATCACCCATGCAATGCATGGGGACGTGGCGTGCTTGATCGATACAGTGCGGCTCGAGCAAACCAGGTTGGTGCACGAGACTTGCCCCATCTGCTGGAATGGCATTCGTGGCACTGCGTCGGCCTTGCCGATGCTTGCGAAAATCCCCGCGCCAGGAAGCTCCTGCGTCTGCTCGCTGCCGATCTCGCGATCGAAGCCGAGACATTGCGCCGGCGGTGGCAGGAGCGCGATCTGGCCGAGTTGATGCCCGATGCCCGGTCGCAATTTCTGTCGATCGACACGTACGGCGATCGTGCCGTATAGCGATTGCGACTTGCCGCAGAGCGTAGCTAGAGAAGCTGACAGACAGTTTCGTGGCGTTTTGTGTTCTTGCAGCACCGAGTTGCATGCGATGTTGACAGACCTTGCAAACAGGCCGCCTCGGTTTGACTCTTAGCAGCCAATACGCGAACCATTAATGCAGCATGCGGTTTTGCGCCCCGGCCCCACGGCCGGGGTTTTGTTTTGGGCGCGCCGCGAACGCTCGAGCCGACCGAACGGAGCGATGTTGATAGACCTTGCAAACAAGGCACCTGCATTTGACATGCGATGGCTGATCCGCGATGTATAAATGCAGCATGCGGTTTTGCGCCCCGGCCCAACAGCCGGGGTTTTATTTTGACCGCGCTTCCATGCGGTCGGCGCCGTCACCCGGAAGCCGCATCACGAAATCGATGCACGCAAAAGCCGCTCACCTTAGGAACGGATGACACGCCATGGGAATGTGGGATTGGTTGGAAGAGCAATATCCGGCGCCGGGCTTGCGCGCAGGGACCAACGGCCTTCCGCCGCCATCTGCGTCGGATGCAGCGTTGCTGAAGCTCATCGCACAAGGCATGGCCGCAGGTGCCCGAATAGAGGACGACGACGCGAGTGCGGCACAAGCCGCGCGGGAGACAGGCGCGGCGGCACTCGCGCGAGCGGTGAAACCGCCCTACGGTCGCGACGAAAGCCGGCTGACGAAGGCTCCCGAAGATTGGGCGCGGAGCTTGCTGCCTT
This sequence comes from uncultured Rhodoplanes sp., assembly GCA_936924235.1. Classification (GTDB taxonomy): domain Bacteria; phylum Pseudomonadota; class Alphaproteobacteria; order Rhizobiales; family Xanthobacteraceae; genus Z2-YC6860. The sequence continues at coordinate 7,703 of CAKZHN010000470.1, forward strand.
TGCCGAAAGCTGGCTATCCGGCGTGGCCGTCGCCACCTGCTCCCGCTTCGCCGACCTCCATTCCAGCCGCGCCTTCGGACGAAACCGACGAGCCGGGTGAAGCACAAGCCGCGCGGGATGCTGCGGCATCGACACTCGCCAGAGCGGCCAGACATCCGCACGGCCAGATTTTTAGACGTACCGCGGCACCCAGCGCTTCAACGGAGATCGATCAGGTGCGGCAAGCGGAGGCGGCACGCGAGGCTTGGGCTCGGCAGCTTGCGAGAGGCGTGCGGCGGCCGAATGTTCCTGACCTGCCGCCGATCAGCGCTCCAGTGGATGCCGAGGCAATGCGCCAGGCGCAGGCGGCTCGCGAGGCCTGGGCGAAGCAACTCGCGAAGGGAGTATGGCGGCCGAACCTCCCCCAAGATCCACCTCCATCTTTCGCTGACTATTTGGAGCGGCAGTTTGGAAAAGAGGATTCAGTCGAGATTCAGCACCCTGAAAACCCGCACGACTGGAAGGAGATGTGGGACGTGATGAGGAAATATGGGCCCACGGTGTGGGAGATAATCAAGAAACTTCCCAAGGGGCGCAGACCACGCTGAAAAAGCAGCGCTTGGCATCAACCTGTCTGTCCAGGCTTTCGGCCAGCATTCCCGTCGCCATCTGCACACGCGAGAAATTTCGCTTCCTGCTCATCAACAAGTTGACCATCATCCATGCCCAAAATGACCGAGCTTGAACTCAAGGCGCTGCTCGACGCCGAGAAAGCCTCGGCGCTGTCGGCGCCGCAAGCGTCGCGGCTCAGCTCCGATCGCGAGCAGGCACAGCGCTATTATCTTGGCGACATGAGCCGCGAGATGCCCGCGCTCGAGGGGCGTTCGTCGGCGGTGTCGACCGACGTCGCCGACACCATCGAAGGCCTGATGCCGACCTTGATGGACATTTTTTGCGGCGGCGACGAGGTGGTGCGGTTCGATCCGGTCGGTCCGGAGGACGTCAAAGCCGCGGAGCAGGAGACCGATTTCGTCAATCACGTCTTCATGCAGAAGAATCCGGGTTTCCTGATCCTCTACACGTTCATCAAGGACGCGCTCCTCTCCAAGACCGGCATCGTCAAGATCTGGACCGAGGAGGAGGTCAGCGAGGCGCATGAGACCTACTACGATCAGCCCGAGGACATGGCGGCGTTGATCGTGGCCAATCCCGAACTGGAGGTGGTCGCGCATACCGAGCATGACGGTCTGCATGACATCACGGTCGTCCAGCGTAAGACCGTCAAGCACCACAGGGTGGCGGGGGTGCCGCCCGAGGAGTTCGGAATCTCGCGCAATGCGCGGAGCATCCGGGACGCGGGCTACGTGTTTCACGAGGTCGAGCGCACCGAGGCCGACCTCATTGCGGAAGGCTACGACGCCGAGCAGGTGAAGGACTTGCCGAGCTACACCGCGATCGCGACCGGCGAACGCTGGGCGCGCGACACCGTGGAGGAGGGCGAGTTGCAGCGCGGTGACGAGGGCCTCAACCGCGCCAACCGCATGATCCGGGTCACCGAGCACTATGTGCGGATGGACTATGAGGGCAGGGGGCACGCCAAGCTCTATCGCGTGACCACGGCCGGCGAGGGCGGCGATATCCTGGTGAAACAGGCTCGGCCCCAGGTGATCGAGATCAACCGCATCCCCATGGCGGCCATGACGCCGATCATCGTGACGCACCGGTTCTTCGGCCGCTCGGTCGCCGACCTGGTGATGGACATCCAGCGCATCAAGACAGCGCTGATCCGGGGGATGCTCGACAGCTCGTACCTGTCGGTGAATCCGCGCGTCGAGATCGCGGAGTCACACGCCACCGAAACCACGCTTGACGACATCCTCACCATGCGGCCCGGCATGCCGATCCGCACCAAGCAGCCGGGTGGGCTGATCTGGCAGCAGGTGCCGTTCGTCGGCGCCGACATGCTGCCGATCATCCAGTTCATGGATACGACGCGGGAATGGCGCACGGGTGTCAGCCGGCAGGGGCAGGGACTTGATCCCGGCGCCTTGCAGAACCAGGTCGCGACCATCGCCAATCAGATGTTCAACGCGGCGCAGGCCAAGGTGAAGCTGATTGCCCGCATCTTTGCCGAGACTGGCATTCGCGATCTGTTTTCGCTGCTCCACGCAGAGATTCGGGAGAACGGAGACGCCGCGCCGACGATCCGTCTGCGCAATCAGTGGGTGGCCGTCGACCCAACGGATTGGCGCGAGCGCAACGATCTCACCATCAATGTCGGGCTCGGCAACGGCTCGAAGGCCGAGCAACTCGCGCATCTGCAGCTGATCATCGGAGCGCAGAAGGAGGCGATTGCGGCCGGCATGGTCAGCCCGAAGAACCTCTATGAATCGGCGAAGCAGCTGGTGCGGCTTGCCGGTTACAAGGATCCCGACACTTACTTTACAGCACCCGGCCGGCCTCCCGATCCGAACGATCCCACAAGCGCGCCGGTTACGCCGCCGCCCAATCACCAAGCCCAGGAAATCCAGCTCAAGGCGCAACTCGATCAGAAGGCCGCCGAGCATCGGGCGGAGATCGAGAAGATCCAAGCGCAGGCTGACATAGCGACGCAGGACCGCAAGACGCGGGCCGAAATGGCGCTGATGGAGAAAAAGTTCGCTCTGGAGAGCCAGCTCGCGCTGATCGAGGCGCAGATCAAACGCGAAGAACACCAGTCGAGCATGCAGGCCAAGCAGCAGCTGCACGACGCCGAGATGACGCACGCCAACGACAGGCATCGAGCGGCGATGAGGCAGGCAGCCAGCACGGCTGAAAGGCCGGTCGAATAGCCTCGCCAGCAATCGATCAGCAACTCATGAAGGACCACGCGTGTCGAAACATGGAGCAATAAAGATGCAATACTTCGGAACCGGCCGGCTCGGCGCGCATCAAAATGCGGCCTACACGACCACCGCTGGCACGATCGCCAACGCGATCGGGCCACAGACGTACAAGATTCGCATTGTCTGTACGACAGACGCCTTTGTGAAGGTCGGTGACGCGCCGACCGCAACGACCTCGGATCCGCTGTTCCCTGCGAATTCAGTGGAATACGTCACGATCACACCGGGGCAGAAAGTCTCGGCGGTGCAGTCTGCTGCAAGCGGTACGCTTCATGTCACCGAGGTGATCTGATGCCGGCCCTTTGCGGCATGGCTTGTGGCCGCTTTGGGCGTATGGGCGCGATCGGAGCGGTCTCGTACAACCCGCTGGGCGCGCTCGGCTCCGATCTGCTGGCCTGGTGGGACGCGGATCCGAGCTATTGGGGCGCCAAGGGCAGCATTGCGCTCGGGCCCACGCGGGTATCGTCGTGGAGCGATGTTGTCGGCGGCTACAACATGGCCAATAGCGACGTGACCGAAGGCACGCGGCCGATCTGGTCGGCAAGCCAGTTCAATGGCGGTTATGGTGTCACATTCGATGGCGTCGACGATCTGCTCGCACTCTCGACCGCGCCGAGCCAGTTTCCCGGCAGCGCAAATCCGTCCGAACTCTGGGTGCTTGCGCAGAATGACGCCACAGCAGGAGCGCGAATATTCTTCGGCTATGGTGCGAGCAATACGACAGGACGGAGCGTCGGGGTCAACAGCACGACGGCGCGTGCATTCACGGGCGACGGAACCGGATTTATAAATACTGATTTTGCCGTCGGCGGATTTACCACCGGATCGCGCGGGGTGGAGCGCGGCCAGTTCGGTGCCACGCAAACCACGGGCACGTTCAATGGCGCTACTCCTGTATCAAACATTGTCGTCCCAAGCACGACGTTGACGAGGCTGCGCGTTGGCGCTGGACCAACCGGGACCGCTGGCGCCAATTTCGCGCAGGGTACGGTTGTTGCCGCGATCATCACCAACCCACTCGGCTCCGACAGGGCGCCGGCTTTGCAAACCTGGCTCATCTCAAGACGGAGGCCCTGATGACCGCCCGTTACGGCGTCATGCTTGTCCCGGATGCACATAAGAACGCGCTCAATGTCGTTCTCGCGTTGCACTACGCCGGCGATCCCGCCACGGTCGATGGCGTCACGCAGCCGGCCAACGCGACGGGCAACCGCACCGATGCGTTTACGCACTGGTACGGCGGAAGAACCTACAACGACACCGAGTTGGGCATTTTTCAGAACTTGGCAAGCAGCATCCCAGCTGCGTCGTGGCCGATGACCGGCGCGGGCGGCGACGTCGCGCTCGCCGATGCGCAAGCAGCTGCTGCAGCCATGATCATGACAGTCACAACGCAGGAAGATTTCACGACAGAGCAGGCGCAGCAAACGCTCGCTGCGGCTTTGGACGCTCAAGGCCTGAAAACGATCAATTGGGATGCGTGACGTGATTGCTTTTATCCTTGCGCAGTCCCGCTACGGGTCGTTGATCGTCAATCGCCTCGACTACAACTTGGCATTCAACGACCAGGTGTATGGCGTCGGAGCCCAAATCCTCGACACCGGCGCCTATGACCCAGACGAAGTCGAGACGCTGCAATCATTGCTCGTCCTCTTGCGCAAATATCGCGGTGACGGCGTCGTCGCGTTGGATTGCGGCGCCAATATCGGCGTGCACGCGATCAACTGGGCGATCCTGATGAGGGGGTGGGGCAGTGTGATCGCGGTCGAGGCGCAGGAACGGATATTCTATGCGCTTGCCGGCAATCTCACGCTGCACAATGCCTTTAACGCCCGGGCGGTATGGGCCGCGGTGAGCGGCGAAGAGGGCATGATCGACATCCCGGAGCCGGACTACCAAAAACCCGCGAGCTTCGGCAGCTTTGAACTGAAGGAGCGCCTCGGCAACGAGAATATCGGTCAGCCGATCAACTACCGCAGACCTCGATCGAGGGTCCGCGCCATGACGATTGATGCCTCCGGGCTCGACCGCGTCGACCTCATCAAATTGGACATCGAGGGCATGGAGCTCGAGGCGCTGTCCGGCGCTGCCAAGACCATTGAGGCGCAAAGCCCCGTGCTGTTTATCGAGTCGATCAAGATCGACAAAGAGCAGCTCAGTCGCGTTCTGCAAGATCTGGGCTACAAGATCTATGCGCATGGCATGAGCGTGCTCTGTGTCCATGCCGATGATCCGATCGTGACTCACGTGCGATTGGAGAAGAATACGGCATGAACGATACCGTCGCGCGATACAAGTCGTTCGCTGGGGCATTGCTTCGAGAGCCCGACAATCCTGAGCATCTCATCAATCAGTTTGCGCTGCTGATCAACGATGGCGATCGGGCGAATAGCAAACACTATCTTCATCTCGCGCAACGCGCCTACAACGCAGCGCCGAACGACATCAATGCGGTATTCAGTTACGGATCCGCGTTGCAAAGGGCTGGAAAATTTGCGAGCGCCAAGGATGTTTATCGCTGGTGCGTTGATCATGCACCGGAGGAATGGCTCACTCGGAGCCTGCACCATCTCGGCGTTGCCTACCGCGCGCTCGGTCAGAACGAGCTCGCCATCGAGTACTATTCCAGGGCGATCTCACGCAATCCCGATCCTGACTATCGAAAGGACCGGGCCCTGGCCAAGATGGCGAGCGGACGGTTGCGCGAGGGCCTCGAAGAGTTCGAATGCCGGCGCGAGAGCTCCGCGCAACGGCTCGCGGCGAACCGTGGGAAGTTGATCGGGCAGCGGCGACTGCCGGCCGGTGTCACGCACTGGCAGGGCGAGGATCTCGCCGAAAAGACGCTCGTCGTCTATCACGAGGATGGTGCCGGCGACTTCATCCAGTTCTGCCGATTCATCCCGCGGCTGCGCGACACCGGGGTTGCGAAGATATTGTTGACCGGACCACTGCCGGATCTTCTGGAGATGGTGTCGGACCAGATTGTGGTGGATGGAATCGTGCCATTGTCGGGGCCGTTCGAATGCGACTACGTCACGGGCTCCATGTCTTTCCCGTGGCGTCTGGGCGTCGACTACGGGGACGTCTCGGGCAAGCCCTATATGAACGCCGAGCCCGCTGGATTTCCTCGGCGCGCGCCCCTGAATGTCGGCCTGGTGTGGCGCGGCAATCCGGCCTACGGCATGGACGTTCATCGATCGATGCCGTTCAGCGAACTTTGCCCGCTGTTCGATTTGAACGGCGCGGCATTCTACTCGTTGCAATTGGGGTCTGCCTCCGCAGAGGTGGGGCGCCTCGGCTTCGATGGCTTTGTCGCGGATCTCGCGCCGTTTGCGAGGAGTTGGCGATCGACAGCGCGCCTGATCAAGCGCCTCGATGTGGTCGTGACCGTCGATACGGCGGTCGCGCACCTGTCCGGTGCCTTGGGCGTGCCGGCTCTGATGATGGTCACCGATGCGTGCGACTGGCGTTGGGACCGCCACAGAGAAAAGACAGTCTGGTACGATTCGATGCGGATCTATCGGCAGAACGACCAGGATGAGTGGAAACCTTGCGTGCAGCGGGTGCGAGCGCGCTTAAAGGAGATGCTCGATGAGCCAGAACGACACGCACGAGACGGCGCAGGACAGGACGCAGGCGACGATAAATCGAGGGCTGCGAGCCGCGCAGTTGCTTGAAAACGAAGCGTTCAACGATGCGACCAGCGCGCTCGCCGAGCAACTGATGGATCGCTGGCGCGTCTCGGGAGATGCGAGCGAGCGCGAGCGAATCTGGCTTTCAGTGAACCTGCTCGACCAGGTCAAAGCCAAGCTCGCGATCGTCGCCAACAACGGCAAGCTTGCCAAAAAGGAACTCGATGAGCTGACGACTGGTCGGCGTCCACGGTTCGGACTCGTGTGAGGTGCCGGCGATGTTGACGGACCTTGCAAACACGCGGCCGGCGTTTGACAGATTCCGGCGAATGGTTCAGTGATAAATGCAGCATGAGGTTTTGCGCCCCGGTCCTGGCGGCCGGGATTTCGGTGCCAGCACCGACAGCATTTTACAGGATGCGTGCGCCGTCGCGGCGCCCCCTGCAACAGAATCCGAGCCGCAAGGCGAAGACGCCACCCTGCCGCAGGAGACTCCGTCTCCAACGGAAGCCCCTGGCGAGACGCACGAGGCAGACCCGGCCAAACAGCCGCCCATCGCGCCTCCGAGGTCTTGGACGAAGGACGCTAGAACGCGTTGGCAGACCTTGCCCCGCGAGACGCAAGAATACGTTGCGACCCGCGAACAGGAACGCGAGCGCGAATTGCGCCGGAGCCAAAATGAGGTTGCTGCGAAGCTCAAAAGCCTGGCAGGCCGAGAGCAGGCAGCCGAACAGGCAAGACAGCGATACGAGACTGCGTTGCCGGCCCTTCTGCAGGTGCTGCGGGGCCTCCATGCGACCGCGTTCGCCGACATTATGTCGGATGACGATGCGGACAAGCTCGCAGTGCATAATCGACCAAGGTTCGAGCAATGGCGAGCCCATCGCGAGCAGATGGGCACGCTGGAGCGCGAACTTCTGCAGGTGCAGCAGCGTCAGGCGCAAGACAGCCAAGCGAGGTGGTCCGCGTTCGCCAGCGAACAGGATCAGCTTCTCTTGCTGAAGGCGCCCGAACTGTCAGACCTTGCGGTCGGTCGAAAGGCCCTGGAGGCTGCCATTGAGGTTCTCAAGGAGGCCGGATTCAGCGAAGACGAACTGGAACGGGCGTGGACGGGGGAGCGGTTTGTTTCTCTCCGTGATCACCGCGTCCAGTTGCTGATTCTTGAATGCATCCGGTACCGCGAGCAATGCGAAGTTACGGCAAACATCACGAACAACGCGCTCGAGCGCCAGACCTCTGTTCGGCGGCTTGCAGCCGCCTCAGCTCATAAGGCCTCCGCGTCCGATGAGGACACGGCGGTCTATATCCAAACCCTCGAACAGCAACTCGCAACCGCAAGCGGACTTGCCGCGCTGCAGCTCGGTGCAATCTTTGCCCGGCTGAAACGGCATGCCTCGCTCGCTAGAAAGGCTTAGATCATGGCACTCGCCACTTCCGCCTTCACGACCTATGCCGCATTCGGCAACCGTGAAGATCTGTCCGACACAATCTGGAGAATCGATCCGACGGACACCCCATTCTATTCCGGTCTCGAACGTGAGAAGTCCGTCGCCATCAATCATGAATGGCAGACTCAGGCGCTGGCGCAGCCCGCAGGCAACGCGCAGCTTGAAGGCGATGACAATGTGACGCCGAACGCGGTAACGCCGACGGCGCGGCTCGGCAACTATACGCAGATACAAACCAAGATCGCGCGCGTTACCGGCACGCAGATCGCCGTCGAGCACGCCGGCCGCGATGACGAAATGGACTACCAGGTTATGCTCAAGGGCCTCGAGCTCAAGCGTGACGCTGAGTTTGCATTCATCGGTTCCAACCAGGCCAAGTTCTTGGGCAACGCCACCTCGGCACGGACGCTCGCCTCTGTCTTGGCCTGGATCAAGACCAACACCGATAAGGGCGGCGGCTCTGCGGGTGATCCGACGGCCAGTGACGGCAGCGTCACCCGGAGCGATGGCACACAGCGTGCATTCACCGAGGCTCAGCTGAAGGCCGTGATCCAGAAATGCTGGACTTCGGGCGGCAAGCCCGAAACCATTATGCTGGGTGCATTCAACAAGCAGGCCTTCTCGACCTTTGTCGGCCGCGGCACGCCTATGCAGGATCAGGGCCAAAAGAAGATCACCGCAGCTGCCGATGTCTACGAATCTGATTTCGGACGTCTCAAGGCAGTGCCAAATCGTTTCATGCGTCCCCGCGACTGCTTGGTGCTGCAAATGGACCTTTGGGCTTCGGCCGCGATCCCGGGACGCAATTTCGTGACGTTCCCGCTGTCGAAGACCGGCGACACCGAGCGCAAGCAAATCCTGGCGGAGCACACCCTGGTGTCGCGCCAGGAGGCAGGTTCCGGTGGCGTCTTCGACCTGACCAGCTCGTAAGGGACGAAGTCCATTCAGTCACGAGGCCGTCCTCCGGGCGGCCTCTTCTTTTTTTCCAGGAGAACGCAATGGCTCTTCCCATCAACCATCGCTTCGACGAGCGTATCATTCAGACCACGGCTGCAAGCGTTGGCAACGGCGTCGCTGGCGTCGCTCGTGCACCGTGCCGCGGGCAGATCACCGAAGTCGGCACCGTGATAGGCTCGGTGGTTTCAACCGCAGATGCTACCTGCACGACCAGCATCGCGGGCGCCGGCGTCACCGGCGGTTCGTTCGTGATCACCCAGGCCGGCTCCGCGATTGGCGACCTGGACAATGCGCTGCCGACCGCTGCGAACGTCTGCAATGAAGGCGATGCCATCAAGTTCGCCTTCAGTGGCACCGGTACCGCCGGCGGCCATGTCTATTGCTATGCCGTCTTGAAGCCGATCTGACCGGCGTCGGCCGGTCCTTCAGGACCGGCCGACGCCTTATGCTTCTCGGTCCGAAAACCCATGAGTGATATCGTCACCATTCCACATCTCGACCATTCCGAGAGACTGATCCATTTTTCGCGATGGCAGGACGTCGAAGACATCATCGAGAACAATAAGCGCCTGCAAAACATGCCGCAGAAATGCGACTGGGGCAGGCATATCGCGTCGATACCCAATGTCATCCTCGAGCAGTGGCTCAATGAGGAGTACAGGCGCGGCAACGTCAGCCTGCGGCCTTATACCAAGGAATTCGACGTCATCATCGCGAGAAAGCTGCGCGATCCGGACTGGCGCTGGCTGAGGGCCGACAAATGAGCATCAACACGTATGACGACTTGAAGACCGCACTGGCGAGCTGGCTTGCGCGTGACGACCTGACGGAATTCATCCCGGATTTCATCACGCTGTTCGAGGCGTCGGCTTGCCGCGAGTTGCGCGTGCGTCCGGCCGAGACCACGGCGACGCTGACGCCGTCCTCGGGAGCGGTCGCGCTTCCGACGGACTTCCTTGGCGCGCGGCGGCTGACGTGGGCCGGATCACCGACTCGTGACCTCGAATATGTGCATCCGGCCTGGTTCGCGCAGAACTACCCAACCTCCGTTGCAGGCATACCGGCCGTGTACACCATCGAAGGCGGCACCCTCAAGGTGCGCCCGGTCAGCGACACGCCGCTCGAGCTGCTTTATCGCGCCAGGACAGCTGCTGTCAGCGGCGCCCTGAATTGGCTCTTCACCAACCATCCTGATGCCTATCTCTTTGGCTCGCTGGCCGAAGCTTTCATGTTCAACAAGGATCCTGAAAACGCGGCATTGTGGGAGGGCCGGCGCGACAAGGTCTATCAGAGCATCAAGAACGCCGATTTCCACTATCGCGAGCTGGGCGCGCCGCGCATCGCAGGATACACCCCGTGATGCCGATCTTGAGCTTTGGCGAATACCGGCCGGATGTCTCCGACTATCAGGGGCAGCACAGCCGTACCGTCTTGAATGTGGTGCCGCGCGGCGACGGTTATGGGCCGTTTTTCGATTTCGTCGCCTTCACCGGGGCCTTGCCTGCGGCATGCCGGGGCTATTTTTATGCCCGCAAGAGTGACGGTTCGATCTCTGTTTTCGCCGGAACCGTGACCAAGCTCTACAATTTGAACAATACCGATGGCAGTTGGACTGATGTCAGCAAATCTGGCGCGAGCTATCCGGTGCTGTCCGGCTTTGCGCAATGGCAGTTTGCGCAGTTCAACAACTTTGTGATTGCGGTGCAGGCCAACGTGCCGGTGCAAGTGTTCGACCTTGCTATACCCGGCGGCACATTCGCGGACCTGCCGGGTTTGCCACCGCAGGCGGCCTACGTGACCGTGGTCAACCGTTTCCTGGTGTTGTCGGGAATGGCGTCGCCAAACGTCTATCGGGTTCAATGGTCCGGTTTGAACGATACGACCCAATGGACGCCCGGCGTCAACCAATCCGACTTTCAGGACCTTGCCGACGGCGGGATGGTGCGGGGCGTGGCCGGCGGCGAATTCGGCATGATCTTTCAGGACGGTTCGATCCGTCGCATGACGTTCTCGCCCGGTTCGCCTTACGTATTCGGCATTCAACGTATCTCACAGGATGACGGCCTGTTCGCGCCATACTCATTGGTGAGCGCCGCCGACCGAATCTTTTTCTGCTCGCCGCAGGGCTTCAAGATGCTGCTGCCGGGTGCGAACCCGGTGCCAATCGGAAAGGAGCGCGTCGACGCGACGTTCTTCGCCGAGCTTGACGCGGCGAGCGTGCAACTCTTTGTCGGTGCCAATGACCCTCGCAGCACGCGGGTCTATTGGGCTTACAAATCGACGACCGGCGTGGCTGGCCGTTTTGACAAAATACTGATTTACGATTGGGCACTCGATCGCTGGTCGAAGGTTTCGATCACCGGCGAGTACATCGCTTCTTTGTCGCAGCCTGGTGTCACGCTCGAAGCGGTCGATACGGTCTATGGTTCAAACATCGATGCGCTCCCACTGTCGTCGCTTGACGATATTTCTAACGCCGCGTTGGCGAAGCTCTCTGCAATCGGCGCATCGCACAGCATGGGGTTCTTCACCGGTGCGTCACTGGAATCGATCGTCGATACGGCCGAGCAAGGGGGCGACGGACGCAGGCTGTTCGTCCGTGGCTTTCGGCCGGTGACCGACGCGGCGACTGTCTACGGTTCGAT